>NZ_MVFZ01000011.1:0-189031 GCF_002042945.1 Citrobacter sp. A316 | reverse complement strand
GACAGAAGCCACGACAGGCAATCTTGCAGGGGTTCTGGATTACATCGCGCCGCAGGGAAGCCAGCTGAGTCCGGCAATGCTGTTACCGTATGGCACCCAGACTAAAATCCGCGTCAGCCAGTGTGTGGGTGAACGCTATGCAATAGTCAAAGAGCCGGGGCCGCAGGAGACATTGTACCCGTGGAAGAGCGGAGTGGCCGGAAACACAATCCGGCAGATGAAGGAACGGGGAGTGAAGGCAGATGGTTCCCCTGTCACGCCGTTGCTGATGGCGCTGCATGATGCAACAGGGATAACGCATGAGCTGACGGGATGGACGAATGATGTCCTGGCGATGGCGAAGATATTTGGTGAAGAACGCGCTCTGGAGTTCTGCACCCAGAGTCTGATAAACGGAGTTAAGGAGATTGTTAACAAAAGCTCGGAACAGAATGTTGCAGCTCAACTTTCTGTATTACCCCAGGAAACATATATTTCCCCTCCTGCAATGGATTATTCTTATGATATGTATGTCCAGAATGAGAAATCTAGAGGTACAGATTCGAAGGATATACTAACTCGTGAAGAATTCGAAAAGCAGGTAAAAGGAAAACAAAACGAAGTTTATAAAAAAAAGCCAGGTAGCTAATGATTGGTCTAAATATGCCCGAATGATCAATCAGAATAAATGGGAGTCTTTTAATAAATGTTGTGCTGATCTAACACAAAAAATTGATGAACAGCTCGCTAAACTGATTAGTTATCGTTGTGAATGGTTACAGGCTTCTTTATTTATAACAATGCTACAGGATTTTTTCTCTAACGATCCTGTTGATAACGCGTACTATCGTGAAATAGCTGCCTTCGCGATGGCTGGTCTTGGTGAGTCGTCATCAGGTGTAAAATTGCTGGATGACTGGATAGACGCATATACTACGACAAGTGAAACGAATCTTGTCTGGAGAACACATTTTTATAATAATCCAGAGATCATGGCAGATGCGGAGTCATTATTGGCTAGCTTGCGTCAGTGTAGCATAGCGCCGGTTTCTGAAAATGATGTACTCTACTTTTTTGAGAAGAATAGCGCTAAACTTAATAAAATATTTAAAGGCTTTGAAAAAGCAACGAGTGAAATTTCAAAACCACTAGCTGGCAATGTCGTATTCTCGAAAAGAGTGCTGTATCAAATGGACCAGCACATGGCAACCGTAGGGGCCAGGTTTTTTTCCGTATCACGGATTGGACCTGTTCTCAACACCATGAATGACCTCATTGTTCGAACCCTTTTCTCGCTGTCTGCTGGAAAGTCAGAGTTAGAAACCAAAATATTGTTCAGTAAATATTTTGGCTGGGCCACGGAACGCAGGGCTTACATTACCGGCACTGTTTTTTACAGCCCGCAAAGAGCAATTCGGGCTGATCTTCTCCGGGGGGCGGGTAAGAAATATGCCGCACTTGAAAAATCTTATGCAGATTATCTAAGCCAGCCAGCGGGACATTCTGGTTATGCGGTGACCAGCATTAGAATTTTTGTTTTATTTTTCAATGTTGTTGAGTTGTATAACCAACTCGATAATTTTAAAAATGAACCTGCTAACTACGCGAAGGTAGTCAGCGCAATATCGGCAACGGCAAGCGGGATGATTGATATAGCAACCCCTGCAATGGAGGTTGTTCTTAAAGAAAAAAATAGTCTCCACTATATGAAAATGTTTGGCGCAGGATGCTCGCTGATAAGTGCAGGTATTTCTCTGGGGTTAGATATTTCCACATTATTGAACAAAGTTAGTTTACCGAATTCCAGTAAAAAATGGGCATTTACGGGTTTATATTCAATCAAGACACTTAGCGATGTTGCCATTATTGCTAAAGCGGAAGGAAAATTGATGTCGGTGCTGATTGAACGCTTTGGCTGGGATACTGCTAAAGGGGAATTAGTCGTATGGCTGGGGAGGGCAGCTGCGCCTCAATTAACAAAATTAGGCGTCGAATGGGTGGGACTGTTGGCCTCGTGGGAGGTGGCCCTGTTATTGATGGTCGCTGAATATATTTTGACGGAATATTATTCACGTGATGCCTTACAGTCGTGGATTGAGAATAGCTTGTTTGGTGATAATTGCTCGATTGATATCGACAGTTATTCGCCGGAAAAAATCAATATATTTATTGATGAGACCAGAAATTCACTGCAAGAAAGCTTACGTCAATTATCTTCAGGTAAAGAGCAACAACGTGGAAAACCAATAATTTACTGGCCATTTATTATCTATGATGAGCCGGAAGCCCCTGCTGTGGTTTAATTTTGGAGCAACAAAATACTATGACAGAAGATGACGAACTGTTTGCCGATATGCCCAGGGCCTATATCCGGGGTCTGGAGAAGGGTAAAGGGTATGTGAAAGAGAACTTTCTCCGGGAGCGCAGGGAATGGATAAAATTAAGACAAACCATTGCGCACTATGAATCGGACGGCAAGAAGAAGCATAAAAAACGGCTGGCAGAACTGTACCGTGAAGAAAAGCAGCTGGCAAAAGCGCTGGCTGATATGCCGCCGGACCCGGTACTGCCCCCGCCAGCCCCGCTGGTAAAGGTCAGTGGCGTGGTGACAAACTACCACCAGCGCTGCCTGACGCACTATTTTGACAGCAAAGCCTATCCGCAGACGTGGGAATATTTCAGCAGACAGGATGAGAATATGGCGTCTGCCGCGATGGTGCTGGCCTCGATGGGGTCAGCGGCAACAGCACAGGGCATGGTGGCGAGCAATGAAGACAGGGTTCCTGCTGCGGCGTGGTACGTTACGGGCGAAATCAATGGCCGGCAGTTTTCAGGGTGGCTGGGCGCGCCCTATTGCCGGGAAGGTGAGGAAGTGGAACTGATTGCCGCGCCGGTGGGAGAGGAGTACCTGGTATATGCCCTTGTCCGGCCACATGCACGCTCGCTGACCATGCCGCCGTGGTGTTACCAGGGAATACGACGGGCACGAATAGACGCGATGAAAGTCCCCATTTCGGTCGTTATTATTCTGGCTATTCTGCTGCTGATAGTGGGTTTGTATAAAGAAGATTGGATCCTTAGTGAAGGATTGATGCAAGTGATAACGATATTTTTGGTTACGGGGACCTTTCTGTATATCCTGCCCGCAATATGGACGATCTGGCGACGACATCCTTTTCCGAAAGAACAGCTGACGGAAGAGATATTGACTGTTGCTGGCTGGGATAATGTGACCAATATTGACCTTCTGAAACACGACAAGAAAAAGATAAAAGAATTTAAGAAACAAGGACGATCTATTCGATTACTTAAATCAGGATGGTGGTTTTATTACTATTAGACGAATTTTATTTGCGGGTTTAATTTTAAAGCTGATATTTATTGCCAGGTAGGATGTTATTATCTGATCTTTATCTGATTATATAGATGTGTTGGATAATCTTTTGTTTTTTTCAAAGAATTATATCTGAATGGTTATATTTTTATAGTGAGGATTTATGTTTCTAGGCTTAGTCAGACTCAATGATCCATTAAGTAGTGGTGGTAAAGTAATTTCAGTTTCGTCAACGATAATTGTCGATGGTTTAGGTGTCGCATTGCTTGGTGATACTGTTATATGTCCAATTCCATTTCATGGAGTAAATAAGATAATCCAGGGGTCTACAGAGTGGATCTCAGATGGAAAACCAGTAGCTGTGCATAAATGCATGTGTCAATGCGGTTGTTACGTCATCTCAACTCTTCCCTGTAGCGGGATTTGGTAAGTTAAAATGAGTTGGAATATCCCAGGTAAGAAGAAAACACAACCCGTGCCTTCTATAAGGTGGGGGCGTGATAGTGGTGTTTTTATCTTATTGCTAATAACTATTGTTCTGCTATTCACTCTGTTCTATTATATTACTCATAATAGTGATTTTCTTTATTATGCTTTTGCAATATCGCTAAGCGTTTTTTTAATATTCATTATATACTTAGGAATTAGGTTATTTCAACTCGGTGTATCCCTTGAAAAAAATGAAATGATATCAACGGAAAGTTCTAATATTGATTGTGAGTGGTCTGAATGGGCATCTGATTATATAAGTATTGTAGATTACAGCTATCTCTTTCCAGAAGAATCGCAGATACCTCATTTACTTGAAGTCAATGAGTTCAATGCCATTGGAGCCAGGGCGTTACATTTTCCAGAATCGATTAATTCTACTGTTTTATTCCATGAGTTATTGGCTCCCATGAGAGCTAGATTAATTGATATTACTTCTGAAAAAGGTCTAGTTATTAGCTTTATTGTTGGTCAGATGTCAGGGACTTCAGCATGGCAGTCTTTTTTATTGGCCTGGAAACGACTTGGGCTCTCTGATGATATAATTAAAAATAGTGAATTTATCTTGCATGATTATGTATTAAATATTAATGAATGGCTAAGTGTTACAGAGGATAAATTCAGATTAATTATTGTAGGGGAAAAATCAACGGAAATCAAAGATAATCACCATGGAACGGGTGATGGGATGTGTGCTTTTCTTTTTGCTCCGCCGATGTTAGTTAATCAGAATAATATTTTCGAGAAAGCAAGGTTGTATAGGTCTATCTCTACGAATGAAGGTGAACTGCTCAAAGACCTTAACGATCTTATTTTTTATCAGGCCAGGGTTGGGATAATAGACAATTTATTGATAGGCAAACATAGCGATAAAAAAGATGTGGCTAAGGTGGCAGTTCTTCTTAATGAGCATAATAACAACCTTGAGCAATATTATGCAGAGTTATATATCGGCATTCACGGAGAGTTTGATATATGGATGATGTTAATGTTCTCTTTGTTAAATGGACAAAACGTGAGTGCTGTTGATCTAATATTATCGAAATCGGATGAAAGAATTATATTGTCGAGGGTTAAAAAAATTAGAAATCAGGAATAGATATATGAAGAAGTCCACCTTGTTGCTGCTATTTGGTCGGTTATGTATTTTAGTTGTCGTTGGTTTGATATGCTATGTAGTTCTTTTTTACTACGGAGAGTATTTGGGGGTGAGGACCCAATCAACAAGGGTAATAGTCGTTACAACTGTTTTAATAGCACTATGTTATATTTTCAAATTATGGCAGCTGAATGCGCTGAAATCAGTGTTGATATCGTATGTTCCATTGTTAAAATATAAATCAATTGTTTATTCTTTTTTGCCATGGAAATCAGTTGATAAGACAAGTGTTGGGAATAATATAACTACCACATTGGATAGTAATACATTCATTAACTTCCATTCTACACTTAAAGGTAATTATGGTCGCCTCTGGCGCGCCAAAACGCGTATCCTGCTGGTGATGGGAGATGCCTCTCAGGTTGAGCAACTGGTACCTAAACTCACTACTCAGCGCTGGGTTGAAGGGGATGGCGTGGTGTTAATCTGGGGAGGTACGATCACTGAAGCGCCAGATGCCTCGTTGTTTGATGCGATACGCAAGCTGCATCGGCGTCCGCTGGATGGGATTGTATGGGTAACCCCAACTTTTCAGCACCAGGATACACTGGTTCAATCGGCACCTGTTGTCTCTTTAACCGCAGAACAAATAGATAATGCCGCCCGCCATCTTCAGGCTGTTTTTACCACGCTCCGCTGGCGAGTACCGTTATACCTTTGGTCGCTGTATGGCGCTCAATTCGTCCGGGATGACGTAACCTTGCACTCTGCGACGTGTTTGTTCCCTGCAGGATGCACCACGGCTTTATGTCGTTCGCAGTTGACCTCGCTGGCAATGCAGATGGCGGAGCAGGGCACGCAGCAGGTTACGCGCAATATCCGCGATAGCTTCTTACTAAAAATGGCTAACTTGCTGATGCCTAATGCAGAAGCCATCAGCGAATCGTTGTCCACTTTTTTCAGTCCGCATCGGTCTCTGCCGCTGGCGGCGGTCATCTTGAGCCAGTATGCGGAAAGTACCTCATCGCACGTTGCGCATGCCTGGATGCGTGATGATCGCTGGCGTGCGCTGCTTGATTCACTCCCTGCGTTACCTGCTGAACTTAAGGCACAGCGTACAGGCCGTTCAGGGATGCGTGTGTTGGCCGTGTGTACAGCCGGTTTGATGCTGCTATGGGGGGCGGGAATGGTGGTGTCTTTTCTGGCTAATCGCAATCTGATCGGCAAAAGTCTGGACCAGGCGAGCCTGGCAGGCGGTGTGGATAAACCGCTCGCCGAGCGTCTTACGGCGCTGTCTGCTCTGCAGCAAACGCCAGGTCAGCTTCGCTGGCGTCAGCAGAATGGGGTGCCGTGGTACTACCGCTTCGGCTTAAGCCAAAATGATGCTCTGTTGGATGCGCTATGGCCGCGTTATACACGTATCGCTATTCCACTCTTGCGTGATGAAGCCGCCCAACATCTTACTCAGGAATTAACGGCGTTAACCCGACTGGCTCCAGACAGCCCGCAGTTTGCCGCCCGGGCAAAGATCGCCTACAACCAGCTGAAAATGTATCTGATGCTTTCCCGGCCTGAACAGATGGAGGCGTCATTTTTTAGTCAGGCGCTGATGCAAGACTGGCCGGAGCGAGCGGGTATTTCGCGCGCATCATGGCAGGGCGTTGGGCCTGGGCTCTGGCAATTCTGGGGAGAAAACCTTCAGGCGCATCCCGAATGGAAAATAGCAACCGATAAAAATCTTATTAGTCAGGTGCGAGCGCTGTTAATTCGCCAGATGGGGATCCGCAATGGTGAAGCCGCCCTGTATCAGAAAATCATTGAACAGGTATCTCCACATTACACCGATCTTCGTCTGGAAGACATGACCGGCGATAGTCGGGCAGAGCACGTATTTTATACCCGGAATTCGGTTGCTGGTGTGTATACCCGCAAAGCCTGGGAAGAGGAGGTTTTGCCTGCCATAGAGAAAATCGTCAACAACCGTCGGGAAGAAATGGATCAGGTGCTGGGAGATGATACGCATTCTGCAAGCGACCCTCTCTCTCCACAGGCCTTAAAGGCGCGTCTTAGCGAGCGTTACTTCACGGATTTTGCCGACAACTGGCTGGATTTTCTCAACAGTATTCGCTGGAAGCGCACCCAGACGCTAAGTGATGCCATCGATCAACTCACGTTGATTGCAGATATCCGTCAGTCTCCTCTGGTTGCGTTAATGAATACGCTCGCCGTTCAAGGACGCACAGGGCTAACCGGTGAAGCGCTGTCGGACTCACTGGTGAAGTCGGCAAAGGATCTATTTAACACCAAAGAAAATCAAACCATTGACCAGCATGCGCGGGAAGAAGGCCCTATGGCGAGCACCTTCTCGCCAATCCTGGCCTTGATGGATGAACAATCGGCTGGACAGGATATCAGCCATCTGAGTCTGCAAACCTACCTGACCCGGGTAACGCAGGTCAGGCTAAAACTCCAGCAGATTACTAACGCTGCCGATCCGCAAGGCATGAGTCAGGCTCTGGCGCAAACGGTGTTTCAGGGTAAAACCGTCGATCTCACCACCACGCGTGACTATGGCAATCTGGTGGCTGCCAGTCTGGGGCAGGCATGGAGTGGATTTGGTCAAACGATGTTTGTTCAGCCGCTGGAGCAGTCATGGCAGCAGGTGTTGCAGCCAACCGCGGCGGGCCTGAATGCGCAATGGAAAGCGCTGATTGTGAATGACTGGAACAGCGCATTCGGCGGACGTTATCCGTTTCGCGATGTTGGCAGCGAGGCTTCTCTGCCGCTGCTGGCGCAATATCTGCGAAGCGATAATGGGCGAATCCCGCATTTTCTCGATAGTCATTTAAGCGGTGTGCTGCATAAACAAGGAAGTCACTGGGTTGCCGACACGGTGAATGCTCAGGGGCTGGAGTTTAATCCGGCGTTCATTGAGGCGATGGACCAGCTCAGTCAAATTGCGGATGTCGCATTTATTCGTGGAGATGCTGGGATGCGTTTTGAATTGCGTCCTGGAACGGCGCGCGATGTGATGCAGACTGACCTCGTGCTGGATGGACAGAAACTCACCTACGTTAATCAGATGCCAGCGTGGAAAAACGTTGTCTGGCCTGCTGATACTCAAGCGTCAGGGGCAACCCTAAGCTGGGTGAGCACGAATACGGGAACCCGAATCTACTCAGATAATCCTGGTACCTGGGGCTGGATAAGATTGCTTGAGAAAGCGGAGATAACCGATAACGCTGGCGTGAGCAGCGGTTTCAACCTGCGCTGGACTGCACAGGATGGATTGCCGCTGAACTATACCCTGCGAACGGAAGCCGGTGAAGGTCCCCTTGTATTACTCAAACTCCGTGATTTTGAACTACCAGAAGCAATTTTTGTTGTAAGCGACAAGATTTCCTCAGAGGAAGAAGAATGAGCGCTTTGAAACGTCTACTGGCCGCCAGCACGGCTTCGCCAGATGAACAACAGCAACTAATGGAACAGGCGCAAACGCAGACTGCGCTATGGCAAAACTGGTTATTGCCCATTTCAGCAGCCAACCCCGGTGGTGAAGATCCTGGCTATGACGATGATTTTCAGCGCATGCGAGAGGAGGTGAATAAACTTTCTGGCGCACAAACGGATCTCATCATTGAGCTTGCGGAAAAACTATTGATCACCACCTGTAAGGATGTCCGCGTTGTCACTTACTACACATGGGCACGTTTGCATCAGGATGGTGAGCCCGGCCTGGCGGATGGTCTGATTTTGCTGGCTGGCCTGATGCAACAATATGGCGATTCTCTCCATCCTTTAAGAGCCAACAGCCATAAGGCCGCTCTTGAATGGCTGGCAGGCGGGAGGATGCTGGATAGTCTGGCACGTTTTCCCGAAGTTTCACGACCTGACGCGCAACGGATTGCCGGTGCGCTGATGCTGCTGGAGCAGCAGTTTAGCCATCGAGAGGAAAGTATTCGTCCTGGGCTTGGGGGGCTGTATAGCGCGCTGGAGAACCGTCTGGTCCAATCTGGCGGGGCTCAGGCATTGGTGCCGCAAAATATCAGTGCTCAACCCAGTCGGCACAGCGCAGAAACCCCCGTCCTCAAAGGTATTGCCTCTGGCCGTGAGTTGCTGGAACAGGCTCGGGTGTTGGCGAAATACTTAAGCGATCAGCCGGATGGCTGGCTGGCGGCGCATCATTTGATGAAAAGCGTGCGGCTCGATACGGTCAGCCAGCTTCCACCGCCAGATGGCGCCGGACGTACGCGCCTGGTACCGCCCAAGGGTGATTATCGCGCGCAGCTCAAACGTCTGTATTTGCAGCAAAGTTGGACCGAACTGATTGAGTTAACGGACAGCTTATTTGTTGAGGGAGTGAATCATTTCTGGCTGGACGTGCAGTGGTATCTTCATCAGGCATTAACAAGGGCGGGATCGCCATGGGATAAAAATGCCGCGATTATCATCAGCGATCTGAAAATGCTGCTGCATCGGATGCCGGGACTGGAAACGCTGGCTTTTAACGATGGAACCCCTTTTGCTGACGATGTCACCCGTGAGTGGATAGCCCGTGATGTGCTGCAGGAAAGTGGCTGGCAGACTGAAAAAATCGCCGCGGCTAGTGCAGGAGCGGACGACGATATTCTGCTACTTGAAAGCGAAGCTCTGACGCTGGCGGATAGCGAAGGCGTTGAAGCCGCACTCGCCTGGGTTCAGGCACGTCCTGGTATTGTTTCACGTCGACAGCGTTGGTTGCGCCAGCTGTTGATGGCCCGTCTGACGGAACAATGTGGACGCAACGATCTCGCGCTGCATTTGCTTGGTGAATTGAATACCACAGCACACTCTCTCACTCTCAAACAATGGGAGCCTGAGCTGCTGTTTGAAGTTAAAGCTCGACGGCTGAAACTTCTGCGTTTAAAAGCCAACCGCAGTGAAAGCGATAAAGCGCGTCTGGCACCAGAGATGGACTCATTGTTGTCCTGTTTGGTCGCCATCGATCCCGCCAGAGCCGCCGTCTTGTGCGGCTAAAAAAAATAAGCGAACTGTAAAATGGAAGATTTAACTCTGCGTTATTATGACGCGGAAATGCGTTATTTAAGGGAAGCGGCAAAAGAGTTTGCGCAGGCGCATCCGGATCGTGCAGCGATGCTGGATCTGGATAAAGCCGGCATTCCCGATCCCTATGTGGAACGGTTATTTGAAGGTTTTGCATTTTCGATGGGGCGATTGCGCGCCAAAATAGACGATCATCTCCCTGAATTTACCGAAGGGTTGATGAGTCTGCTGTGGCCACATTATTTACGTACCATTCCCTCCTTAAGTATTGTCGAGCTTTTACCTGATATTGATGTGCTGAAAATGAGCGAGCGGATTAACGCGAGGTTTGGCATATTGTCACAGCCCGTTGGCCCTAAAAAAACGGTATGTCAGTATCGTACTACCCAGCCCGTTACGCTTAATCCGCTGTCTGTCGTGGCGGTGAATATTGATGCCGAACCTGATGGGCGCTCGGTCATCCGTATGCGAATAAAGTGCAATCCACAGATGGACTGGTCGCAAACCGATCTGACGCGTCTCAGCCTTTACCTCAGCGGTGACGCTCCGGTAACCCACGCGCTACACCTTGCTCTGACAAAGCGTCTGGCTTCTCTTTATTTGAGACTCCCCAACAGCGTAGAACGTATTCGACTGGAGGGTTTCTTTTCCCCGGGCGGATTTGCTGATGAAGACAGTTTGTGGCCAAAAGGCGATACGGCGTTTGGCGGCTGGCAATTATTGCTTGAGTATTTTACGTTCCGCGAAAAATTTATGTTTGTCCATCTTAATGGTCTGGAAAAAATATCGTTTCCTGAGGGTATAGACTGCTTTGAAATAGAAGCGGTACTGACTCAACAGTGGGATTCTGAGCTTCCTGTGGGGAGTGAAAACATTCGTCTTCATTGTGTTCCGGTTATTAATCTTTTCACTATCGAAGCCGATCCGCTGGTAGTTAATGGACTGGAAAGCGAATATTTGCTGCGTCCGCGAAGGTTGCAGGATGGACATACGGAAATTTATGCAGTCGATGCGGTTTCAGGATCACAGCGAACGCGTAACGCCGTTTATGCCCCTTTCACCAGTTTTCGCCACAAGGGAGGCATGATGCGCCGTAACGCACCCGAGCGTTATTACCATACGCGTGTCAGGCGCGGCGTATCCGGATTGTATGATACATGGCTGATCCTCGGGGGAGATGCCTGGGAGCGGGATCGCCTTGCTGAGTATGAAACCTTGTCTTTGAAAGTGACCGGAACAAACGGTCAGCTACCGCGGCGAGCTTTGCAAAGCACATTGCTCAATCGTTGTGAGCAGATCCTCCAGACACCGCTTGCCGTGCGCAATCTGTCTAAACCGACGCTACCTGCTTACCCTCCCGCTGAGGATCGTTTTCACTGGCGAGTGTTGAGTCACCTGGGATCCAGCTTTCTGAATATGATGGCCAGCGCTGAAGTGCTCAAAGGAACGTTGTCTCTCTATAACTGGCAGGATGATGAACTTAATTATCGTCGTCTGGATGCGATCATGGATGTTCAACAACATGAAATACAGCGCTTTGAAAAAGGATTTCTACTCCGTGGTGTGGACATCGAAGTAACGCTTGATGAAAACGGATTTACAGGCGAAGGCGATATTCATTTGTTTGGTGAAATGCTTAACCGCTTTTTTGCATTGTATGCGGATATACATTTGTTTAATCAGCTTACTTTAATCATACAGCCAGCAGGGAAAAGCTTGCGATGGAAAGAGAATCACAATCAGCGACTACCCGGTTGCTAACGAGCCTTGGTGAAAACCTGCCCCGTACCAATTTTTATCGTTTCTGTCAGTTGCTGGAACAGTGGAATCCGCAAGCGCCAAGTCCTGGAAGTCAACAAAGCCCACGCTTCGATACCATTCGTTTTCGTCCTCATCCGGGGATGGGGTTCCCGGCGGGCGAGCTAAAAAGTGCAGAATATGATCCGCAGCAACCCACACTTCCACCAACCGTTCGGGTTACTTTTATGGGGCTGTATGGCGTGGAATCACCGCTGCCGACAACCTATCAGGATGATATTGCCCAGCGTCAGGAAGGTGCGGACGTTGCCGCTGAGTTTCTGGATATTTTTAACCATCGCTTAATTACGCAGTTTTATCGAATCTGGCGTAAATACAGCTATCCAGCGACCTTTCGCTCAGGTGCGACAGATGAGACTTCACAATATTTGCTGGGGTTGACTGGGCTGGGAATTCAGGGGTGTGCCACACAAACAGATACCCCGGTATCGCGCTTTTTGGCGCTGTTGGGAATAATGAGAATGCCAACGCGTACTGCAGAAGGTATATCCGCGCTGGTTTCTTTATTATCACCAACAACAAATACCACCGTGACCCCTCATGATAAACGCTTAATCCTGCTGGATAAGGCGTTAAAAATGAGTGTGCGGCAACCCGTTAGCCTCCATTCTCGTCCGGTGATGGGACGTAGCATCGTAGATGTTAACAGTCAGGTGCTAATTACGCTTACAACGGACGTTCCTGATGAAGCTCGTGAATGGTTACCGGGTGGCCAGCTTTACCATGATTTTCTCGCGCTGATGCATGTGTATTTAGGTGCCAGAGTGAGTGCGAGACTGCAATTACGCATTCCTCGATCGGCACTTCCGGATGCTCATCTTACCAGTAATAAAAGCGAGCACGCAGTTCAGCTTGGCCGCACGGCTGTGATGCGCCTGGATAACCAGGAAGCTAAGAATCAATTTATAACAATTAAGCTTGGGCTTTGGCAGAGCCTTACTCAACATGTTCAACGGAGGGAAGCCGATGAGACTGGCGATTATCGCTATTAATTTTGCCGTAATAACTGGAATGGTCAGTTTAGTTACCGGGTGTGGTCTGACACAAAAAGTATCTGAAGGTACCGTGTCGTTAACGAAGTCGATTTTTTATAAGGAAATTAAAACCCTGCATTTGGATCTTTCCGCCAGAGAAGCCGCTAATAAAAATGCGCAGGGCATAGCGCTTTCGACGGTCGTGCGTATTTACCAACTCAAAGATCGAAAAGCATTTGACTCGGCTAATTATCAGTCCTTATTTGCGCAAGATAGTACGGTGGTGAAAGCAGATTTATTGGCTCAGAAAGATGTTCAGGTACGACCTGGTGAAAGCGTAACTGTCGATATTCCACTCGAAAACGAAGCGCAGTATGTTGCCGTGGCGGGAATGTTTATTTCTCCCGATCAGTCTGAAGATTCATGGCGCGTGGTCTTACGTCGTGAAGATCTCGATCCTGATAAGGCGCGAGTAATCGAATTAAATACCCAGACTTTGGCACTCATGGCGCAGGAGAGCGAGTAATGATCAAGCAGCCTTCTCTTTATGACATCTTACTGGGTAATTTTTCCGGTGGTTTCCCGTTGCATGCGATCAGCGAAAATACGCAGGTCATCATATCCGTCCTCGATAATATGCAGCGCATTTTGAATACTCGTGCCGGTAGCCTCAAACATTTACCCGATTATGGTCTGCCGGATATGACCAAAATCCTCCAGGGTATGCCAGGAACGGCACATCAGCTTATCAGCACGCTTTCTCAGGTTTTGTTGAAGTATGAACCGCGACTAAAAGGCATTCAGGTAACGATGCTGGAGCAGGAAACGCCGGGGCATTTGCGTTATTCCATTGATGCGGAACTTCATGATCTTGGCATTGTTCGCTATGGCACTGATTTTACCCCTGAGGGGCGGGTTCTTATTCGTCATCTTAAGAAGCAGGGGTGGCTTGAGAAGGGAGTGTACTGACATGGAAAAGAATCGCATCAGCACCGGCGGCGATCCGCGTGCTTTCACGGAGTTTGGGCTGTTACGCGATGAAATCAGCAAGCTGACTCACCCCGCACGCCCGGACGTTGACTGGCAAAAGGTGGAACAGTTAAGCCTGGCGCTGTTTCGTCATAACGGCGTCGAACTGCAAACACTGGGCTGGTATACCGTCGCCAGAGTTCGTAGCTCAGGTTTGGCTGGGCTCGCCGAAAGCGCGGAACTGCTGGAGGCATTACTGACGCATCACTGGAGCACAATATGGCCGCAGCAAACCCATGCGCGAATTGATGTGTTGGCATGGCTGTCAGCTCGTTTACAGCAAGAGTTACGTACACTAACGTTGTCATATGCGGATTTATCGATGGTGTATCGGGTTGAGCAGAGCCTGAAACATGTCTGTGAAGTGCTGCAACGTCTTGAGTTAAAAACGTTAAGTAAACTAGAGGCTGTCGTTACCTGGATGCATAACGCAGCTTTACGCCTGGAGAAGTCTGAAGCGGATTCGGGATCCACCGTTGTGATGATACCGGCTTCAGGTACGAATAATCACGTTGAGACGTCTTTGCCGCAGTTGGTCTTTGTGGTTAATGAGGCTTCGTCGCCCGATCAATCAAGCGCAGCGGAGTTTGCTACTCAAACCGTTCATGGCCCCCGGCGGATGTGGTTGGGATTCGCCATCGGTGTCATGGTTACGGCAGTGGTGAGTACAGGCGTTTTTCTTGGTATCAGCCCCATGTGGGCCGACAGATTTGAACTGGTTCAGCCATTGCCACGAGGGCTGACACCTGAACAATTGTCCACATTGAAACATTCCTCAGATTTGAAGGAGAAGAAACAGGAATTAATCGCCGCAACGCAAGGGCAATTGGACGTTTTACATCGCTTGTCACCTTTGTGGTCAAGAGAATATGCCGCATCATTAGCACAGCAGTTAGTCACCCTGTGGCCGGAAGAATCACAGACTACGGTATTCGCCAGCGGATTACAGAAACAGTTAAACACGGAAGCGTTGCCGGAAAGTGCTCTGCAAAACTGGCATCATGCCCAGCAGGGGCTGGAGGCGTTAACTGCACAGCTAAATTCGCTTGATGAACGCAAAGGTAAATATCTGACGGGTTCGGAGCTGAAATCGGCCATTTTCACTATCCGCCGCCAGCTTGACCAAACGCCGCCGACAGAAGAGTTATTGCGTCAAATCGATGAGGAATTAAAAAAGCAGGGAAGTGTATCACCCGCTTTGTATCAGCAGCTCGATATGCGGATTAATCAGCTGCTTAATCGCTATGCGCTGCTGAAACAAAATGGCATCCGAGGGCGATAGCACTGGAAAATTGCCAACCAAATACCATCAGATAAGTCAGACGGTTATATTAACTTAGTTAATGATCTTCGTTATAAAATCATGCGAAAGAGTCAGCGCTTTCGCTGATTCAGACGGATTGTATGCCTTATTAAAAGGATCGCAAAATCCGTGACGGCTGTTGAATATATGAAACGATACTAGTAAATACTTACTGAGTTTATGCTGAAGAAAGTAAGGGTCATAGGCTTCTTCATATTTCGCCTGGATCACCAGTGTTGGGCTGTTGGGCATGATATCAGTATAATCACGTATACGGCTTCCGTAGAAACTGATGATACCATCGCATTGTGTACTCTCCGAACAAAGCCATGCTAATGTTCCTCCAACACTGAATCCGACGATTATTATTTTTTTATAATGATCACGTATTCTTGTCAGTAAGTCGAAGATCATTGATGTATCGAATCCGCAGAACTTCATGAAATAATCGTATGCCTGACTATGTTGATCGTATGAGAAAGGTTCTTCGCGGTTTAAAAAGTTGGGGCAATATACATCAAGTCCGGAATTGTGCAGCTCTTTACATACTTGCTTGATATGATTATTCAATCCATAAATTTCATGTAAAACTATCACAGCATTTTCATTTTTAGATAATAAAGTAAACATCAACTGTCTCCAATAGCTTTTAACTATCTATTTTAATAATAAAGTTTGTCAAGGGTTATCACCGGGCGTAAATTTTACAACCTCCCTGAAAATCTCGTTACCAAGAATCTCAAGCTGATTCATTACCTCATCACTGGCCTGTTCCATTCTTTTTAACGCCAGGGACATATGCTCATGGTCACCTGAAACCGAATACTCGATAGCAAGAACGCCGGAATTGTGTAGCATCTGATGAGGGGCCTCCAGGTTTTTAAATCCCGTTAAATGAGCGAAGCATCTACCAGTATCTCCGTAATACCATTTCCCCAGTCTGCACTGGCTGTATGATGTCAACGTATCATCTAATTTATTCTCGGTAAGTTTTTTATATAGATCTATCTTCCAGATTACATGATCCATTTTAATTATACTTAGAAACAGTAAGTTTGATATGTAATCAATAATAGACTTCATTGTGGCCGATTTTTCAATCACATTCTTAATTGAAAAAACAACTTCGTTCATATGCTGAGTGATTTTTGTGATTATTGCTAGCTGTGCTTCAATGGAAATATCAACCGTAGAACCATTATTCTGGAGGGTTTCTGTTTGTAAACATATATGGTTAGTGCACGTTTTAACATTTTCAGCCAGTTGTCTAACTTCTTTAGAGATAACGCTAAATCCTCTTCCTGCCTCACCTACACGGGCAGCTTCAATCGCTGAATTTATTGCAATTAAATTTGTATGGTTGGCAATTTTCTGTATATCTTTAATTGCATCATTAATTTCAATCAGTGATAACTTAAGCTGAGTCATTTGTTTTTGAATTTCTGCTGATTCTTTACCTGCCTCATTGATCTCAATAACGAGTGATTCAAGGGAATGCATGGCTTTATTATTTTGTGCGTTTAACTCAGTTATTTTATCTTTTTCTGTGTTTAGTTGCTCATGAGTTAAAATTAACGATGTTCTTATCAGGTTCAGTGTTGATATGCCAGAAGTGAAATGATGGCAGATAATTTTATTGTAATTTTCTGTTTTTTGTTCAGCGACGGAGGGTTCTGCTTCGATGATGCAGGTAGAGGTGTCATAATTATTATTTCTTTTAGCTATCTTTGCGATAATTTTCCTGATCATCTTATCAATCCTTTTTCGATAATAGGTTTTAGAAAGAAATTGTTTTATATGTTTATCTCCCATGTTATAGATTTCGTCAATATATATTTTAGTTAGTGTTGTTTGATATATAATGGTTTCTTGATAATTGCTTGATTGAATTATCTAGCGGAAGTTAGCTTGCATTTTATTGGTTTTTTTGTAAGTGCGCGTGTTATTCTATTCAAATAAAGATTCAGCTTCAATTGAACACTATGGATAATGATATTTTAGTGTATTAAAATATCCATCTATTAGTTTAATATTTTGACTTAACCTAAACATTTCTTTGGTTTAACTTTGCAATCTGGTTATAAAAATGGATTGCATAAATTATGTTTAAATTAAAAAAGTGCAGTATGTGTTCAGATGTACCAACTTATATCGAATACACACATAAAGCCGAGTATGTGATAGCCGCCGGTTAAAATTCAACATTATTAATGTATTTGTAATCATAGTGGTACCCGGACGCGGACTAACGCCGCTGGCCCCGAAGGGGTGAGCCGCTGGCGGCGAATAATCGAACGGAGTTCGATGGAGAGTCCGTTACTCCAAAAGCAAAAAACCCGCCATAGGCGGGTTCTTCTAAATAGTGGTGCCCGGACTCGGAATCGAACCAAGGACACGGGGATTTTCAATCCCCTGCTCTACCGACTGAGCTATCCGGGCAACGAGGCGCATTAAACCCGATTCGCTTCGTTTCGTCAACGAAATTTCTTCAAATCAATGCAGACTGCACAATCTATCACCACATTGCTGCAATTGCACGCATTCTCAGGCAAAAAATGCCGTCCATGCGGCGGAAAGCGGCATTGCCAGCAGCAGGGCGGGCAGCATATTCACAACTGCAAACATCTTGATTCCACAAATACGTAAACCGGTTGCCAACAACAGCAGCCCACCTACGGCGCTGAAATCAGCCATCATAGCTGGCGTCGTCAGGGGCAAAATAAGTGCCGCGCAGGTGGCAAGTGTTAACTGGATTGCCAGCATCGGCACACAAATGGCAGATACCGCGATCCCCAGTGAACAGGCGAAGATGATGGCCGTGAAGAAATCCAAAAACGACTTCGCGATTAAAATATTTGGATCGCCGGTCATCCCTTCATGAATTGCCCCGAAGATCCCGGTACCACTGGCGCAAAATAGCACGATGATGGCCACATAGCTCTGGATGAAGGATTCGTGCGTGGTGTTGGCATCCGACCGGGTGAAAAGCTGCTGCGCTTTGGCAACCGCGGTATTGATCCCTTTTTCCAGATAACAGAACTCGCCAATTAATGCACCGACCAACGTAGCCAGAACCATCACCGGTAGGTTAGCGCATTTGATAACCAGCAAAATGCCAATCCCCAAAGAGCACAGTCCGAATATGGAGGTCATGGAGGCACGAATGCGTTCCGGTAAATGCTGGCTGAGTAGCGCGCCGAGAACACCGCCAAATAAAATGGCGCCAGCATTAATAAAGGGTCCAATTACCACGTTTGCTCCTGCATACCCATTATCGTCTTGATGCTAAAGGCAATTCACTGGGTAAAATATGTTTTCAGATTGCATTATTATGCCGCGATTGACAGACGAAATGCTTGTTTATCTGTGAGGTTCAGGCACCGGATTTTATCTTGCGCCTGAAAGTGAAAGGTGCCATGATTGCGCGAATTTTCTCCTGTCTGAATGGGGCTGCCTGGGATGATATTACTCCCCCTACATCGCCTTCAACATCGCCTTTTTGCGCGACGCTTGCCCCTTCCTGCGACTTACCTTTACGCTCCCACCATGCGGTGAGGGCAGCGCACGCTCACTGCAGGATAACAGTAAAATCAGAGGCTATCTGCTTTTACTGATGTCTGGCGGTCGGGGCTGGTAACCAGTTTGACCTGTCATTTCGTGGGCAAAGCAATGTGGCTTTGTCCGGGACTTTTGATTTTCCCGAAACGGGTTATTGCGCTTATGAAATCAATGAAAATTGCCGCCAGTGGAGAACTGGTTTCTCGTCTGTCCAGCCATCGTCAGGTGGTGTCGCTGGACAGTACTGATTTTACTGACGTTGCGGCAGTCGTCATTACCGTTGCGGATAGTCGCAGCGGGATCCTTGCTTTATTGAAACGCACCGGTTTTCATTTACCCGTGTTTCTGTTCGCAGAGTCGGATGTTGATCTGCCGGCGGGCGTGAATGCGGTCATACGCGGTCAGGCACAGGACTGGCTGGAGCTGGAGTCTGCTGCCTGTCAGTATGAAGAAGATTTACTGCCGCCGTTCTATGACACGTTGACTCAGTATGTCGAGATGGGGAACAGCACATTTGCCTGCCCGGGACATCAACACGGTGAGTTTTTTAAAAAGCATCCGGCTGGACGCCATTTCTACGAGTTCTTTGGCGAGAATCTGTTTCGCGCGGATATGTGCAATGCCGACGTTAAGCTTGGCGATCTGCTGATTCATGAAGGCTCGGCAAAACATGCGCAGAAATTTGCGGCGAAGGTTTTCCACGCGGATAAAACCTACTTTGTGCTGAATGGGACCTCTGCGGCCAATAAAGTGGTAACCAATGCGCTGCTGACGCGCGGCGATCTGGTGCTGTTTGACCGTAACAACCATAAGTCGAACCACCACGGTGCGCTGATCCAGGCGGGTGCAACGCCGGTGTATCTGGAAGCAGCGCGTAATCCGTTTGGTTTTATTGGCGGCATTGACGAACACTGCTTTGATGAGGGGTATCTGCGCCAGCAACTTCGCAAGGTTGCGCCGCAAAAGGCAGAACAACCGCGTCCGTTCCGTTTGGCGATCATTCAACTCGGTACCTATGACGGTACGATCTACAATGCCCGGCAGGTGATCGACAAGATCGGTCACCTGTGCGATTACATCCTGTTTGACTCCGCATGGGTCGGCTACGAACAATTTATCCCGATGATGGCCGATGGGTCACCGCTGCTGCTGGAGCTTGATGCCAACGATCCGGGGATTTTTGTCACCCAGTCGGTACACAAACAGCAGGCTGGATTCTCGCAAACCTCGCAGATCCACAAAAAGGATAACCATATTCGCGGTCAGGCGCGGTTCTGTCCGCATAAGCGTCTGAACAATGCATTTATGCTGCATGCTTCTACCAGTCCGTTTTACCCGCTGTTTGCGGCGCTGGACGTTAACGCCAAAATCCATGAAGGCGAGAGCGGTCGTCGGCTGTGGGCGGAGTGTGTGACGCTGGGCATTGAGGCCCGTAAAGCGATTATTGCCCACTGTAAGATGATTCAGCCGTTTATTCCTCCGGTAGTTGATGGTAAGCCGTGGGAAAGCTATCCGACGCAGGTGATTGCCAGTGAGCGCCGCTTCTTTAGCTTTGAACCGGGTGCTAAATGGCATGGTTTTTCCGGGTATGCGCGCGACCAGTATTTTGTCGACCCTTGCAAACTGCTGTTAACCACTCCGGGAATTGACGCACAAACCGGGCAATATACCGAGTTTGGTATTCCGGCGACGATTCTGGCGCATTACCTGCGTGAAAACGGCATCGTGCCGGAGAAATGCGACCTTAACTCGATTCTGTTCCTGCTGACCCCGGCAGAAAGCGCAGAGAAACTGGCACAACTGGTGGCGATGCTGGCGCAGTTTGAGCAGCATATTGAGGACGATACACCGCTGGCAGATGTGCTGCCCACCATCTTCAACAAGTATCCGGTACGCTATCGGGATTACACGCTGCGTGAGCTGTGCCAGGAGATGCACTCACTGTACGTCAGCTTTGATGTGAAAGATCTGCAAAAAGCGATGTTCCGTCAGGACAGTTTACCTGCCGTGGCGATGAACCCACAGGATGCGAACAGCGCTTTTATCCGCGGTGATGTTGAACTGGTACGTATTAGTGAAGCCGCTGGCCGCATTGCGGCGGAAGGTGCGCTGCCATATCCTCCGGGCGTGCTGTGTGTGGTACCGGGAGAAGTCTGGGGCGGGGCGGTGCAACGTTATTTCCTGGCGCTGGAAGAGGGCGTAAACCTGCTACCAGGCTTCTCGCCGGAGCTGCAAGGTGTTTACAGTGAAACGGATGCAGATGGTATTAAGCGTCTGTATGGGTATGTTGTGAAGTAAGCGCAAAAAAAGCGGGTTACCTTTTGGCAACCCGCTTTTCTCTGCGTAAACGTTAGTGCGCGATAGTCTGGGTTCCTGCTGGAACGCGTACGTGTTTGTATTTAAACAGCGCAACGAAGGCAAAAGCCAGAACCAGCGAGTAACCTGCGAAGATCAGCCACACGGTCTGCCAGTCGGTAATGCCGTTCAGCGTGTAGTATTCAACGACTTTACCGCTCACCAGCCCACCCAGAATACAACCGAAGCCGTTAGTCATCATCAGGAACATACCTTGTGCGCTGGCGCGGATTTCAGGGCGTACTTCTTTCTCCACGAACACGGAACCAGAGATGTTGAAGAAGTCGAAGGCGCAGCCGTAAACAATCATCGACAGAACCAGCAGCACGGTACCGAACGGCGTTGGATCGCCGTAGGCAAACAGGCCGAAGCGCAGCATCCACGCCACAATACTGATAAGCATCACGTTCTTAATACCGTAACGGCTTAAGAAGAACGGGATAGTCAGGATAAACAGCGTCTCGGAAATCTGTGAAATCGACATCATCACCGATGCGTGTTCCACGATAAAGCTACCGGAGAACAGCGGGTTGTTATCGAAGCTGTGCAGGAAGGTGTTACCAAACATATTGGTAATCTGCAGCTCTGCGCCCAGCATCATTGAGAAGATGAAGAAAATCGCCATACGTTTGTTTTTAAACAGCGCGAAAGCATCCAGACCGAGCATTGATGTCCAGCTCTGGTTTTTCTGCTGGTTGGCAACTGGAATATGCGGCAGCGTCAGGGTGAACAGTACCAGTACCAGGGACAATGTCGCACCGATATACAGCTGCATATGGCTCAGTTCAAAGCCGGAGAAGCTCACTGCCCACATCGCCAGAATAAAGCCGATGGTGCCCCAGATACGAATTGGCGGGAAGTCGGTAACGATATCCATCCCGGCAGATTGCAGGCGATAGTAGGAGATGGTGTTGATTAGCCCCAGTGTTGGCATATAGGCCAGGGAGTTAAGCAAGATCACAAAGAACATGGCCCCTGGCGTGGTGACTTCGGCTGCGGCAAACAGCGTTCCAGCACCGACCAGGTGGCAAAGGGCATAAACCCACTTCGCACTGATCCATTTATCGGCCACGATCCCTAACAGTGTTGGCATAAACACGGCGGCGATCCCCAGCGAGCTATACACCGCGCCAATGGATGCACCATCGAATTTAAGGGTGACAAACATATAGGAGCCGAGGGTAGTGAGCCAACTACCCCATAAGCAGAACTGCAGAAACGAGAGAACTTTCAGCTGCAGCTTAAGATTCATGTTAATTTCCTCACACCGTAATGCGGATGAATGTTTTAAAAGGCACATTTGCCGTGGCTATATGATGTGATTCTATCAATGAGAAGCACTCTTTTTTTGTTACCTGTGACAAATATTTGCAAACAATTTCTGATTGCAAAGCAAAAGAGTGATGGAGTTAACATTTTTGGTGCTTCAGGCCCCCGTTTTAGAGGGCTGAAGAGGGATACATTAGTGGCGTCGATATGATTTTTGTGCGGAATTGACCTTGTAAAGGTATCGGCGTGATTCAGCAGAGGGATGTCGGGTGGTCAGCGTTTGATAAACGTCACCTGGAGACATGCTGTTAATGATATTTGCAGCCTGAATTTTATCGTTCGAGAACACGCGTAGCACGCTGCCCGCGCCGCCGTTATACGCGGTGATTACCGCATAGCGACGTGAGGTCGGATTATCGATACCGCCCAAATAGACATTGTTGAGTATTGCCAGATAGGCTGTACCGGTATCAATGTTGCTGGCCGGGTCAAACAGGAAGCTACGGCTCGGCGTGCCTGAGCGCCCTTGCGAGCGGAACACATCTTTCCCTGCGCTGTGCTGTACCACCTGCATCAGTCCCAGCGCATCGGCATGGCTCACCGCATACGGGTTAAATGAGGATTCGGTTTGCATGATAGCCAGAATCAGCGACTCGTCGACGCCATACTTACGTGAAGCCTGACGCACCATACCGACGTATTTATGCGCGCGCTTATCAAGGTGGTTAGGCACCAGGTTGATCGTCACGCTATAGATGATACGCAGGCCATTGCTGCGGCTTTTAAGCCGTGTTTGCAGCAGGTAGTTGGCAAAGTTGGTGGCACGTCCCTCCCAACGAATGGGCTGGCCGGTATTATCGACCACCTGTCCGTACAGGAATGGTTCTTTGGAAATCTTAATGTCGTCGACATCGGAATAGAGGTCGATAGAACCCGGATCATCGCCCATCAGCAATGTCTTGATAATCGCCCGACGCAGGTGTCCGGCGGGATCTGTCCCGGCAATGGTCTCGACGGTTATCGTACCGTCATCAAAGTTGATATGGCTGCGGGTTTGATACTGATCGGTATACTTTACGTAGTCCTTAGGACCCGCAATCAGCACTTCCTTAAATCCCCACAAATTCTCAATATTATGGGCAAATTGCCCCATCAGAATATCAAAACCGTTGGTATCCTTGACCCAGGCTTCGTTATAGGAATCGCCTTTTTTGGTCGAACTGGAACAGGAGATGAGCAACGGCGCAATAACGGCAAGCGCGAGAAATTTTTTCATCATTCCGGGAGTGCGTGTTGTGTTTGTTGTTTGCAAGGACCAGATTAAATCGTAGGCCGGATAAGCGCAGCGCCATCCGGCAACGGTTCTTATGACTCTGGCGTATAGCCTTCAATATGCACATCCTTACCTTCAAACAGGAAGTTAATCATCTCCTGTTCCAGTAACTTACGGTGTTCGACGTTCATCATATTGAGTTTTTTCTCGTTAATCAGCATGGTCTGTTTATGCTGCCATTGCGCCCATGCTTCTTTAGAAATCTCGTTGTAAATGCGTTTTCCCAGATCGCCCGGGTACAGCTGAAAATCCTGGCCTTCTGCTTCGCGTTGCAGGAAAGTGCAAAAAATCGTTCTGCTCATAAAAAATCCTCTCTATCGTCCGGTACGTTAAACGTGTGTACCGGCACGTAATTGCTGTAACAAACGCTCCACGGGAGCCGCCAGTCCGACCGACGGCGGTTGCGCTAAGTTATACCAGAGCGCGTTGCCTTCATCCATGCATGAGCTGAATGAAGACACGGGAAGCCACATAGGCACAATATCTAAGTGGAAATGGCTAAAGGTATGGCGAAATGCATTAAGTTGGGTCAGATTATCTGCGTTAATTTGTCGTTGCGCCAGCCAGTTGCGCAGTCCATTTTCGTCGTCAAACTGCGGAAAACAGTATAAACCACCCCATAAGCCGCTGGGCGGTCGCTGTGCGAGCAGCACTTCGTCATCATGCTGCATCAGTAAAAAATAGCCCGTTCGTTCCGGTAACGTCTGTTTGGGCTTTTTACCGGGATACAGCGCCCAGCTTGCATTGGCGCTCGCCATACAGCCATTTTCCAACGGACACAGGGAACATTTAGGTTTTGAGCGCGTACAGACCATGGCGCCTAAATCCATCATCGCCTGATTAAAACGCTCAACACCCTGGGCCGGCGTAACTTGCTCGCTCAACTCCCACAGCTTCTTTTCGACCTCTTTTTTACCCGGCCAGCCGCTTACAGCATAACAGCGAGCCAGCACGCGTTTGACGTTACCGTCGAGAATCGGAAAATGCTGACCCAGAGAAAGAGAAAGAATCGCGCCTGCGGTTGAACGTCCGACGCCAGGCAGGGCGGCAACCTCCTCAAAGGTTTGCGGAAATATACCGCTATGCAGCGTCACAACCTGCTGCGCGGCTTTATGCAGATTGCGCGCACGGGCGTAATAACCCAGCCCGGTCCACAAATGCAGAACTTCATCCAGCGGCGCATGGGCTAAATCCGTTACCGTTGGGAAGCGCGCCATAAAGCGCTCAAAATAAGGGATAACGGTCGCAACCTGAGTTTGTTGCAGCATGACCTCAGAGAGCCATACTTTGTAAGGCGTCTTGTCAATTTGCCAGGGCAGCGTTTTCCGCCCGTATTTGTCGTACCAGCTCAAAACCTGAGCCGAAAATTGAGACGCTTGCATGATTACCGTTTCATTATTGCCGGGGGCAAGATTGCAGCACAGCGGCAACGGGGTGTAAACCGGAACTTTCCGCTGCTCACTTTCTTCCTTTACTTGCATCCGGCAACTAACTTTGGATAATGCCCGTTTTCAGAACTCAAACACAGCAGACTAAACTTTTATGAAGAACGACGTCATTTCACCGGAATTTGATGAAAACGGCCGCCCTCTGCGCCGGATTCGTAGTTTTGTTCGTCGCCAGGGGCGACTGACGAAAGGGCAGGAACACGCGCTGGAAAACTACTGGCCGGTGATGGGCGTTGAGTTCAGCGAAGAGCCTGTAGATTTTGTAGAACTGTTTGGTCGCGACGCGCCAGTCACGCTGGAAATCGGTTTTGGTATGGGAGCGTCGCTGGTAGCAATGGCGAAAGCGCGTCCGGAACAGAATTTCCTCGGCATTGAGGTTCACTCGCCGGGCGTTGGTGCGTGTCTGGCTTCAGCCCATGAAGAGGGTGTCGAGAACCTGCGCGTCATGTGCCATGATGCCGTTGAAGTCCTGCATAAAATGATTCCTGACAATTCTTTATCTATGGTTCAGCTGTTTTTCCCTGACCCGTGGCATAAAGCACGTCATAATAAACGCCGTATCGTTCAGGTATCGTTTGCTGAGCATATCTTAAGCAAGCTGAAGCTGGGCGGCGTGTTCCATATGGCAACCGACTGGGAAGCGTATGCGGAGCACATGCTTGAAGTAATGTCCTCGATTGACGGGTACAAAAACCAGTCAGAGAGTAACGATTATGTACCGCGCCCGGAATCGCGCCCGGTAACCAAATTTGAACAACGTGGTCATCGTCTTGGCCACGGCGTATGGGACTTAATGTTCGAGAGGGTGAAATAATGGCAAAGAACCGTAGCCGTCGTCTGCGTAAAAAAATGCACATCGACGAATTCCAGGAAATAGGATTTTCGGTTGCATGGCGTTTCCCGGAAGGTACATCTGGAGAGCAGGTCGATCAAATCGTTGATGACTTTATCAATGAAGTTATCGAACGGAACAAGCTGGCTTTTGACGGCAGCGGCTATCTGGCCTGGGAAGGTCTGATCTGTCTGCAGGAAATCGGCAAATGCACCGAAGAACACCAGGCAATCGTGCGTAAGTGGCTGGAAGAGCACAAACTCGAAGAAGTGCGTACCAGCGAACTTTTCGATATTTGGTGGGACTAAGTAGCACAGGGTCGGCAAATGCCGGCCCGATTTGTATTGAGGGAAAGATATGATGCGCAAAACGCTGCTGGCGGCAGTCCTAACGTTCACGGCGATGGCCGCACATGCAGATTACCAGTGCAGCGTCACCCCGCGTGACGATGTGATTTTGAGCCCACAAACGGTGCAGGTGAAGGGTGAAAACGGCGATCTGGTTATTACCCAGGCCGGTGATGTCACCTTTAATGGTAAGCAGTACAACCTAAACGCCGCACAGCGTGAGCAGGCCAAAGATTATCAGGCGGCGTTGCGTAGCAGCCTGCCGTGGATTGACGAAGGTGCCAGAGCGCGCGTAGAGAAAGGTCGCGTGGCGCTGGACAAAATCATCGCCAAAGAGGTCGGTGAAAGCAGCAACATGCGTGGTCGCTTAACCAAGCTGGATGCGCAATTGAAAGCGCAGATGAACCGCATCATTGAGCATCGAACTGATGGCCTGACTTTCCATTATAAGGCGATTGATCAGGTCCGCGCGGACGGACAACAGCTGGTCAATCAGGCGATGGGCGGCATTTTGCAGGACAGCATCAACGAGATGGGGGCGAAAGCCGTGCTCAAAGGCGGTGGTAATCCGCTGCAGGGCGTGCTCGGGAGTCTCGGTGGTTTGCAAACCTCCATTCAGAACGAATGGAAGAATCAGGAACAAGACTTCCAGCAGTTTGGCAAAGATGTTTGTGCCCGCGTCGTGACGCTGGAAAACGATCGTAAAACGCTGGTTAGCACTCTGAAATAATCTTCACCTCTTCTTAACGGCACAGAAACATTCTGTGCCGTTTTATTTTGTATATTTCTGTTTTTTTGATATCCATCTCTAAGAATGGCAATTTGGCGGAGATATAAATCTGGTTAATTGGATCTCGTCACATTATTCATCTGTAGGATAGACATAATGCTGCAAATTCAAGTAACTGGAGAAATAACATGGAGTTTTTCAAGAAGACGGCACTTGCTGCACTGGTTATGGGTTTCAGCGGCGCGGCGCTTGCACTGCCAAACATCACCATTTTAGCGACCGGTGGGACGATTGCCGGCGGCGGTGATTCCGCGACAAAATCTAACTACACGGCAGGCAAAGTTGGCGTAGAAAATCTGGTTGAGGCCGTACCTCAATTGAAAGATATCGCTGTCGTGAAAGGCGAGCAGGTGGTGAATATCGGCTCCCAGGATATGAATGACGAAGTCTGGTTAACGCTGGCGAAAAAGATTAATACCGAGTGTGATAAAACCGACGGCTTCGTGGTAACTCATGGTACGGATACCATGGAAGAAACTGCCTATTTCCTCGACCTGACCGTTAAGTGCAACAAGCCGGTGGTACTGGTCGGCGCAATGCGTCCGTCTACGGGTATGAGCGCTGATGGCCCATTCAACCTGTATAACGCGGTAGTCACTGCCGCAGACAAAGCCTCTGCCAACCGCGGAGTGCTGGTGGTGATGAACGACACCGTTATGGATGGTCGCGACGTGACTAAAACCAACACTACCGACGTTGCTACCTTCAAATCCGTTAACTACGGCCCGTTGGGTTATATCCATAACGGTAAAATCGACTACCAGCGTACGCCTGCGCGTAAGCACACCACGTCTACTCCGTTCGATGTGTCTAAGCTGACTGAACTGCCGAAAGTTGGGATTGTTTACAACTACGCTAACGCCTCCGATCTGCCGGCAAAAGCGCTGGTAGATGCGGGTTACGCCGGGATTGTCAGTGCGGGTGTAGGTAACGGTAACTTGTATAAAACCATTTTCGATACGCTGGCAACCGCCGCGCATAAAGGTACCGTTGTAGTGCGTTCATCCCGTGTACCAACCGGCTTCACCACGCAGGATGCTGAAATTGATGATGCGAAGTATGGATTTGTGGCTTCAGGTTCTCTGAACCCGCAAAAAGCACGTGTTCTGCTGCAGCTTGCGCTGACTCAAACCAAGGATCCTAAGCAGATCCAGGAAATGTTTAATCAGTATTAATCGATGAAGGTGGCTGCGCTTACCGTCCTAACCCTGTAGGCCGGATAAGCGCAGCGCCAGCAGGCAATTTGCCGGATGGCGGCTCAAGGCCTTATCCGGCCTACATTTTTACCGCATCATTCCGCCAGAAACAGCTCCAGCAGCGAATTCAAAAACAGCTTACCGTGTTGGGTAATCTGCCAGTATTCATCGCATTCACTCAGGTAGCCCTGGGCGATAGCCTCATCGATCTGTCGACGAATAACGTCTTCGGTAAGCCCGGTATATTGCGTGAACTCCGCGCGAGGCGCGGCTTCCAGTAGCCGGAAACGGTTCATAAAGAACTCGAACGGCTTATCGGCTTCGGCGACATCACGCTCGCTTTCGAGATAACGCCCTTGCATATACCCACGCGGATGCCGCGTTTTGGTGGTGCGCAGGATGCGTCCGTCAGGGAATGTGATCTTACCGTGTGCGCCGCAGCCAATGCCAAGATAGTCGCCAAAACGCCAGTAGTTAAGGTTGTGCTGACACTGATAACCCGGTTTGGCGTAGGCTGAGGTTTCGTACTGCTGATACCCTGCGGCGGTCAGCAACTGGTGGCCTTGCTCAAAAATATCCCACAGCGCATCATCGTCCGGTAAAACCGGCGGTCGGGAACCGAACAGCGTGTTGGGTTCGATGGTCAACTGATACCAGGAAAGATGCGGCGGGTTGAGCGCGATGGCCTGCTGTAAATCGCCCAGCGCCTCTTCCAGCGTCTGATCCGGTAAACCATGCATCAGGTCGAGGTTAAAGCTGCGTAGCCCCAGACCGCTCGCCAGGTGTGCTGCTCGTTTGGCTTCTTCCGGCCCGTGAATCCGTCCCAGACGTTCGAGTTTGGCGGAGCTAAAGCTCTGTACGCCAATCGAGATACGGTTGACGCCAGCGCGTTGATAATCCACAAAGCGATCGGCTTCCACCGTCCCGGGATTCGCCTCCATCGTGATTTCTGCATCTGCGGCCAGATTCAGCCGTGCTCGCACGCCGTCTAGCAGCGTTTGCATCGCCGGGCCAGAAAGCAGGCTCGGCGTACCTCCACCGATGAAAATCGTCTTTACTTCACGTCCCTGGGCGTGGGCCACCTCAGTATCCAGATCGCTCAGCAGATGCTGCACATAGTCGTCATGAGGGACTTCGCCCTTTAGTGCATGCGAGTTGAAGTCGCAGTACGGGCATTTCTGCACGCACCACGGGATGTGAATATAAAGACTTAGCGGCGGAAGCTTAACCATTACGCAGGGCATCCAGCAACAGCTTCAGCGCCTGTCCGCGGTGAGAAATCGCACTCTTTTCTTCACGGGTCAGTTCGGCGGCGGTTTTCCCTTCAGACGGCACAAAGAAGATCGGGTCGTAGCCAAAACCACCGTTTCCGGCAGGTTCACGGGTAATCACGCCCGGCCAGCTTCCGTGACACACAACAGGCGTTGGATCGTCTGCATGGCGCATATACACCAGCACACAATGGAACTGCGCCTGGCGTTTGTCATCAGGTACATCCTGCAGGGTGTGAAGCAGTTTTTCCAGGTTCTGCTGATCGGTCGCATCTTCGCCGGAATAGCGGGCTGAATAGATACCCGGCGCGCCGCCAAGGGCATTTACTGCCAGACCTGAGTCATCAGCAATGGCCGGTAAGCCAGTAATTTGCGCGGCATGACGCGCCTTCAGAATAGCGTTCTCAATAAACGTCAGTCCGGTCTCTTCTGCAGAATCAACACCCAGATCCGTTTGGGCAACAACATCAAGACCGAAATCACTCAGAAGAGAGGCGAGTTCACGCACTTTACCGGCATTGCCGGTCGCGAGGACAACTTTTTGCATGGGATACCTAATCAGTTAACGCCGCAATTTCGGGCGGGATCTGTTGCGGATGAATGATTTTAACCTGTTTGTGACGTCCAAGCTCGCCCTTCTCAATGACGACCTGGCTTTTTGCCACACGGAACTGTTTGCCGAGAAACTTCACCAGATGGCTATTGGCCTGGCCATCTACGGGTGGGGCGGTAATGGCGACTTTAACTTCGTCGCCATGTAAACCCACAATACTGTCACGGCTGGCTTTAGGCTGAATATAGAGCCGCAAAACCAGACCGTCGTCGCAGGATGTAACGGCACTCATAGCGCCATCCACAGCCCCGGCAGCAGCATGTTGCCTGTCGCCTGTAACACTTCCGCGATGCCCATGTTAATAACATAGAGCAGCAGAACCAGAATCATTGGGGAGAAATCGATCCCGCCCATGCCTGGAAGTATGCGACGGATAGGGCGCAGCAGCGGATCTGCCAGTTGAATCAGCACGTACTCTACAGGACTGCGGCCCTGGCTGACCCAGCTCATAATCGCCATCACAAGCAGCACCCAGAAAATCAGCAATCCGATAGTCTTCAGGACAATCAGTACGGCGGCGATCCAGATGATCGGCTGGAACGTGACCACCTTAAACAGCACGATTGCTTTGATAAAGCTGAGAACGAGCGCAACTAATGCCGATGCGCTGTCAATCGGCCCCATAGGGGGAATAATGCGGCGTAACGGCCCAATGATGGGCTGAGTGATTTTCACTATAAACTGCGAGAACGGGTTGTAAAAATCGCAGCGAGACCATTGCATCCACACGCGCAGTAGCAGCGCCATGGTATACAGCTCAATTACCGTTGAGAGCAGGAAGGTCAACGTATTCATGGTGTTCCTTAGTTTTCCTTATTTTTTAGTGTAATCACGAGCACCAAAAATGGCAGTGCCAATGCGCACCATCGTGCTACCCGCCGCGATGGCGGCATCCATATCATCAGACATTCCCAGTGAGAGTGTGTCGATGCCTGGGTAGCGTGTTTTCAACCCGGCAAATGCTACCGCCATTTGCTGTGCAACTTCAAACTGCCTTACATAATCTGACTCTGGAGCCGGAATTGCCATCAGGCCACGCAGGGTAATGCGCGGCAGTGCGGCGACTTCAGCGGCCAGTGCATCAAGCTCTGCCAGCGGAATGCCTGACTTACTGTTCTCATCGCTGATATTAATTTGAATCAGTACATTGAGCGGCGGCAGTTCCGCCGGGCGCTGTTCGCTCAGACGGGCAGCGATACGCAGACGGTCGATCGTATGGCACCAGTCAAAGTGCTCGGCGACCAGACGACTTTTGTTGGACTGCAGCGGGCCGATAAAGTGCCACTGCAGATCGTTGACGCCTTTTTCCTGGAAGTAGCGGATTTTATCCACCCCTTCCTGCACATAGTTTTCACCGAAGGCTCGCTGCCCTGCGGTAATGGCTTCTTCGATGGCGCTCGCAGGTTTGGTTTTACTGACTGCAAGCAGCGTAACTTCTTCTGAAGACCGCCCGCAACGCGTCGCGGCGGCTGAGATTTTGTCCCGGACATGTGCCAGGTTATGCGCGATATCGTTCATTTTCCGAGGATGTTCATATGAATATGGAAGAAATAGTGGCCCTTAGTGTAAAGCATAACGTGTCGGATCTACACCTGTGCAATGCATGGCCTGCGCGCTGGCGCATACGTGGAAAAGTCGAAATCGCACCATTTACTACGCCTGACGTGGAGAAGCTGCTGATGTGCTGGCTCAGTGAGCAACAACAGGTACAGTGGCGGGAACAGGGGCAGGTAGATTTTGCTATTGCGCTGGCAGGTTCCCGGCGGCTGCGCGCCAGTGCTTTTGCTCATCAACAGGGAACCTCGCTGGCGCTAAGATTGCTCCCGCTTGATTGCCCACGTTTAGACGATCTCCAGACCCCTGACGTCATACCTGAACTGCTGCGCAGTGAAAATGGGTTAATTCTGGTGACAGGCGCTACCGGTAGCGGTAAATCAACGACCCTGGCGGCGATGGTTGAGTACCTTAATCAGCAAGTTGCGGGGCACATTCTGACGCTGGAAGACCCGATTGAATATCGCTACACCAGCCAGCGTTGTCTTATTCAACAACGGGAGGTGGGCGTGCACTGCGCTTCTTTTGCCGCTGGTTTACGCGGCGCGCTGCGTGAAGATCCCGACGTCATTTTGCTGGGCGAGCTACGTGACGTGGAAACCATTCGTCTGGCGTTAACCGCAGCGGAAACTGGGCATCTGGTGCTGGCAACGTTACATACGCGAGGGGCGGCGCAGGCCATCGCGCGGCTGGTGGACACCTTTTCGGCAACAGAGAAAGAGCCGGTGCGTAACCAACTGGCAGACAGTCTGCGGGCGGTACTTTCGCAAAAGCTGGAGGAAGATAAACAGGGAGGGCGCGTGGCGCTATTTGAGCTGCTCGTCAACACGCCAGCCGTGGGCAATTTGATTCGTGAAGGGAAAACGCATCAGCTACCCGGCGTAATTCAAACCGGGCAGCAGACAGGTATGCAGACATTTTCACAAAGTCAGCAGCAGCGTCAGGCGCAGGGGCGGATTTAGTAGCCCTGCTCGAAATAGCTTTCGAGGATGACCACGGCAGAAGCGGAATCCACTTTGCCTTTATTCAACGCCCGATAACCGCCTTGTTCAAACAGGCCAGAGCGGGCTTCGACGGTGCTCAAGCGTTCATCGTGCAGCGTTACGGTTACGCCAAAGCGACCGTGAATACGGTTAGCGAACTTACGTGCGCGCGCGGTAAGAGGCTGTTCGGTGCCATCCATGTTGAGCGGCAGGCCTACGATAATTTCATCCGGCTGCCACTCTTTCAGCAAACGTTCAATCAAACTCCAGTCCGGCGTACCGTCCTGCGCTTTGATGGCGGGCAACGGTCTGGCCGTACCGGTAATGCGCTGACCAACAGCAACACCAATACTTTTCGTACCAAAATCAAAAGAGAGTAATGTTCCGCTCATCAGGCATGTCCCGCCACGCCAGGCATGGTCTGAATATCTATCCCGATAAGCTTCGCCGCATCGCGCCAGCGGTCGGCAATCGGCGTTTTGAATAGGATGTTGAGGTCTGCGGGGGCCGTGAGCCAGGCGTTATCCAGTAGCTCTTGTTCCAGTTGACCTTTTTCCCATGATGAATAACCCAGCGCAACCAGCACTTCGGACGGTTGCTCCTGCGTACCCAGGGTTTCTAGTACATCGCGGGAGGTAGTGATGATGGTGTTATCTGAGATGCGAATACTGGAGGCAAAGCGTGACGGTGGAGTGTGGAGAATAAATCCACGGTCTTCCGCCAGCGGGCCGCCGAGCATCACTGGTTTATCCAGACGAATGGCCGGATCGCGTTCTTCTGGGGTAATCTTCAGCTTTTCCAGAATCCCTTCAATCTGTAAGTTTTCCAGAGGCTTATTGACGATAATCCCCATTGCTCCGTTCTCATTATGTTCACAGATGTACACCACGGAACGGCGGAAAATCGGATCCTGGAGAGCAGGCATGGCAATCAGAAAGTGATGCTGTAAATTCATTGTCAGAGGTTCTGTTTCCTGGTTCAAAAAAGCAACAGAGCCCAGTATGTGGGCAAAGCTCGAAGATGTCACCCTCTGAAGATAGCATTGCCGGATGGCGGCTTCGCCTAATCCGGCCTGCGGGGTGTAATTTCAGGCCGGATAAGACGCGATGGCGTCGCTATCCGGCAACATATTTATTTCTGCAAACGCGCTTCAATGGCATCCATCAGCATACCGGTAATCGAAACCGGGAACTCCGCTTCAATTTCACGAATACAGGTTGGGCTGGTGACGTTAATTTCCGTCAGACGATCGCCAATGATATCCAGACCGACAAAAATCAAACCTTTCGCTTTCAGCGTTGGCCCAATGCGACGTGCAATTTCCCAGTCGCTGTCGGTCAATGGACGCGGCTCACCACGACCACCTGCGGCCAGGTTGCCACGGGTTTCGCCGCCCTGCGGAATACGCGCCAGGCAATAAGGAACGGGTTCGCCATCGACCACCAGGACGCGTTTATCGCCATCTTTAATTGCTGGCAGATAGTTCTGCGCCATGCAGTAGCGGGTACCGTGTTCGGTCAGCGTTTCAGCAATGACGCCAAGGTTCGGATCGCCTTCCTTCACACGGAAAATAGATGCGCCGCCCATGCCGTCCAGCGGTTTGAGAATGATGTCGCTGTGTTTTTGCCAGAAGGCTTTCAGCTGCGCTTTGTTACGCGTGACCAGCGTTTCCGGCGTCAGGTCGGCAAACCAGGCGGTGAACAGCTTTTCGTTGCAGTCGCGCAGGCTCTGCGGTTTGTTGACGATCAGCGTCCCTTTTTCTTCTGCACGTTCCAGAATATAGGTTGCGTAGATGAACTCGGTATCAAACGGCGGATCCTTACGCATCAGAATAACGTCCAGGTCTGCCAGCGGGAGATCCTGCTCGCTCTTGAACTCATACCATTTGTCGTAGTTCTGCTCTACGCTCAGGGTACGCGTATGGGCGCGGGCTTCACCGTTGATCAGATAAAGATCGGCCATCTCCATATAATGAATTTCGTAACCGCGACGTTGCGCTTCCAGCAGCATAGCGAAGCTGGAATCTTTCTTGATGTTGATGCTTGCGATGGGATCCATCACGATGCCGAGCTTGATCATTTTCTTCTCCGTTTATGCCTTAGCCCAGATCGCCAAAACGCACCTGTAGCGCAGTAATGGCGGTGAGCGCAGTTGTCTCAGTACGCAGAACGCGAGGTCCTAACAGAATATCAGTAAACTGATAACGTGCAGTCATGGCAATTTCATCTGCCGATAGCCCGCCTTCAGGGCCAATCAGCAAGCGGATGCGCTCCACCGGCAGCGGCAGCGTATTGATGCTGGCGCTGGCGCGCGGATGCAGGTTCAGTTTCAGACCTTCGTCCTGTTCCGCGCACCATGCTTCCAAATCCATTGCCGGGCGAATTTCAGGCACCCGGTTACGACCGCACTGTTCGCAGGCGGCAATGGCGATTTTCTGCCACTGCTGGAGCTTCTTGTTCAGGCGTTCACTGTCCAGTTTAACGCCGCAGCGCTCAGAAAAAAGTGGCGTAATGAGGCTTACACCCAGTTCGATCGATTTCTGGATAGTGAATTCCATTTTTTCGCCGCGCGACATCACCTGGCCCAGGTGGATATGCAACGGCGACTCACGATCGTCGAGTTCAGCGTTAAGTACCTTCACGTCCACGCTTTTTTTACTGGCGTGGGTGATTTCAGCGTCGAATACCTGATTGCTGCCATCAAACAGCTGTAGCGCCTGGCCAGGTCCCATACGCAGCACGCGACCGATATGGTTGGCTGCATCTTCACACAGTGAAATTTGGCTGCCGGAAGTGATTGGCTCAGGGTGATAAATGCGAGGAATGCGCATAGTTAAACATCCGCGTCATGGCCCTGGGCTGCGAAAGGCCAGGGCATGGTTAAAAATATTGACGCTAGTGTAGGTTAGCTCTTTTGCGCCTGGCAAGCGCGTTGCACATATGGGTTATGGTTCCCCTGTACCTTTGCAATGCGTTCGTCACGCTCACACTCCCAGTCGGTGACCGGATATTGCTTATTCCAGGCGTTAAAAAGCTGAGTTTGCTGGCGGGAGAGCGTTAGATCGTACTGGTCGCGCATGTAAAAATAGGTCCGCGCGATGGCACCACGAGCGCGGGCCGGCGGTTCGGCAACTTTCTCTTTGAAGTCGACCTTCATGGCGCATTGCCCATACTGACCCTCGCCACCGTTCCACTGGCTGTACATGAAGTTAGCGCGATCGCCATTTACCTCACCCACTGCAGGTTGCAGGTTATGCATGTCACTTTCCATCTTGCGGTAGACCGGATCTTTGGCGCAGTTTTTGCGTCCTCCGTCCTGCCAGCATTGGCGCTGATGACCAAATTGCCATGCGGGGACAACGTGCTCCCATTCAATTCGACTGGCGCGGTTTTCATTTTTTCGCACTTTATAGCCGCAGGATTCGAGGTCAACGACCCCTTTTTTGCCTTGCCAGTTAATTTTACAACCGCAGTAGAAATCGCCCGGCGCATCAGCGTTAACCTTGACGCCAGCTGCTTTTGCCTGAGAAAAACTGTTGATGCCTTCGGCTAAAACCGGGCCTGAAAACGCAGCGGCTAACAGGGCCGCAGCAAAAGAAAAATGACGGTACATCACAAACTCCGTGTCAAAACGAGCCCGCAACGTAGCGAAAGTTATTCCAGTATGCAATCAGTTAGATCAGAAAAGTTCCTGATAATTCTGAAGATTATTCTGCAACCAGCGGTTCGCCGCAGTGAACACAGCGATAGGTGGCCTCACCGCGCACAACGCGGTTATGGCGGCGGACGGTCAGTTGGTGCTCCTGACACTTACAGCGGTAAGTAAAGGTCTTGCGCTGCACCGATTGCAGTTCAAACTGATGCGTGCGTCGGGCCGGTACGCCCAGCACGCTTTCCATCATCCATTTCCACTCTTTTCCGTGTGGTGGCACGCGCCCAAAGTGCTTCCACACCAGTAAATGCGCCAGTTCGTGGGGTACCACTTCGTTAATGAACGCGTCGACGTTCTCCATCAGCAGGACGGGATTAAGCCTAATTTCATAGGTTTGTAGCCACGCGGTACCTGCGGCGGTGCCGCGCTGTTGGTAAACCAGTTTTGGCTCCGGGTATTGGCGTTCGAGCTTGAGATTAGCCTGAGCGAGTTTTTCCCGCAGGCTGCGCATAACGGCTTGCTGGATGGCGATAGGGAGACGGGAGGTTTTCATAACGCCAGAGGATAGTGCGACAGGGAAGGGACTGCAAGAGGAAGGCTTCCTCCGCTGGGGAGGAAGCCTTTGGTGATTAGTCGTGTGCGCCAATTTCGCGCAGTTTACGACCCTTCATCAGGTTACGTTCAATGTGTTCTAAAGAGACGTTTTTAGTTTCAGGGATCAGCCACAGAGTCAGGAAGATGAACAGTACGTTCAGGCCACCGTAGACCCAGAAAGTGTTGGCGCTGCCCAGCGAGTTCAGCATCGTCAGGAAAGTTGCGCCGACGATCATATTGGCAATCCAGTTGGTTGCGGTAGAGCAGGTGATGCCGAAATCGCGACCTTTCAGCGGCTGGATTTCAGAGCACAGTACCCAAATCAGCGGACCGGCGCTCATCGCAAAGCCAACGATAAACATCAGCAGCATCAGTACTGCGAAGTATTGTGCGGATGCCGAGTGAATACCCACGTGCATCATTGTTCCCAGCACGCCCATACCAACAGCCATGACGATAAAGCCGAGGATCAGCGTAGGCTTGCGGCCCCAACGGTCAACCAGACCAATGGCGATAAAGGTTGCCAGCACGTTAGTCAGACCGACGATAACAGTCCCCCACATCTGCTCGGTGGTGTTGGTGTAGCCCGCCAGCTCAAAGATTTTCGGTGCGTAATACATGATGACGTTCATCCCGGTGAACTGCTGCATCACCTGTAGCAGAACGCCAAGGAATACCGCGCGACGGAAGTTGCTGTTTTCTTTAAACAGCGCCCAGCCACTCTGCTTTACCTGCAGGCTTTCACGGATTTCATCCAGCTCGCGTTTGGCTTCTGCGCTGGTGTCACGCAGACGCAACAGGACGCGTTCGGCATCAACAAAACGACGTTTAGCTGCAAACCAACGTGGGCTGTCCGGCAGGAAGATAACGCCGACCAGAAGCAGCAGGGCAGGGATGATGATTACACCCAGCATCCAGCGCCATGCGCCGCTGTAGCTAAACGCTGTATCGGAAAGATACGCGCCTAAAATACCGATGGTGATCATCAACTGATACATAGAGATCATGCTGCCACGAATCTTTTCCGGGGCGATTTCAGACAGGTACAGCGGCGCGGTATAAGACGCAACCCCCACAGCCAGGCCGAGTAGTACGCGGGAAACCAGCAGGACTTCAACGTTTGGCGCCGCGGCGGAGAACAGTGAACCCGCAACAAACAAGATCGCGCCGATCATCAGGCTTTTTTTGCGTCCCAGTTTGAAGGAGAGCCAACCGCTGCCGACAGCACCGACAGCCGCACCAAACATCATGGAACTCACCACCCATTCCTGAGTGTGCGGGGTAATTTGAAACTCGTCGGTGATGAACGGTAAAGCACCGGCAATAACACCGATATCCAGGCCAAAAAGTAATCCAGCCAGGGCTGCCAGAAAGCAGACAAAAAATGTCATGGCTTTGTTGGAACGCCCCGTTTTTTTATTGTCAGGCATGATGCCCTCCGGTTGGGTAGCTAGTTTTGTTGATGTTAAGGGTAGGTGAGTACGGGGTAAAAAAATGCGAATCACATCACATTAGTGTAATCGCTTACACTATCATTTACGTGGGCTATTAGTTAATTCATTGAAAGTTAACATTATTTATTGTGATTAAATAATGTCATTCGCCTGGTTTTAAGACAATGATGAAAGGTAATGTAACAGTGATGCAAGTGTGCTGACTAAGAGATGTTAATTCAAGGTAGAGGGAAATATGGTGTGATGTAATCGCTTTCATTTTCATTTAAAACAATAGTGATCAGCGCGGTTTGGCGATGGATGTGGGAGGGGAGATAGGTATAAAAAAAGACCAGCGTGAGGCTGGTCTTCATAAGCGGCGTTAAGTCTGTTTTAAATTACTTCAGACCGGCAGCGTCGCGCAGCAACTGTGCTTTGTCGGTTTTTTCCCATGGGAAATGTTCGCGACCAAAGTGACCGTAAGCGGCGGTTTCTTTGTAAATCGGGTGCAGCAGATCCAGCATCTGAATCAGGCCATACGGGCGCAGATCGAAGAACTCACGCACCAGCAGGGTCAGCTGCTCTGAAGGCACTTTTTCAGTACCGAACGTTTCCACCATGATCGAGGTCGGTTCCGCCACGCCGATTGCGTAGGAAACCTGAATCTCGCAGCGGTCAGCCAGGCCTGCGGCAACGATGTTTTTCGCTACGTAACGGGCTGCATAGGCTGCGGAACGGTCAACTTTAGACGGATCTTTACCAGAGAATGCACCGCCGCCGTGACGCGCCATGCCGCCGTAGGTATCAACGATGATTTTACGACCGGTCAGACCACAGTCGCCCATCGGGCCGCCGATAACGAAACGACCAGTTGGGTTGATGAAGAATTTGGTCGAAGCGGTCAGCCATTCGGTCGGCAGTACCGGCTTGATGATCTCTTCCATAACGGCTTCTTGCAGCGATTTCTGGTCGATATCTTCAGAGTGCTGAGTAGACAGAACAACAGCATCAATACCGACGATTTTGCCGTCGTCATACTGGAAGGTTACCTGGCTTTTTGCATCCGGACGCAGCCAGGATAAGGTGCCGTTTTTACGCACTTCAGCCTGACGCTGCACCAGACGGTGAGCATAGGTAATAGGTGCTGGCATCAGCACGTCGGTTTCGTTGGTTGCATAACCAAACATCAGGCCCTGGTCGCCTGCGCCCTGTTCCAGCGGATCGGCACGGTCAACACCCTGGTTGATGTCCGGAGACTGTTTACCAATCGCGCTCAGTACCGCACAAGAGTTGGCGTCAAAGCCCATGTCGGAATGCACATAGCCAATTTCGCGAACCGTGTTACGGGTGATCTCTTCGATATCAACCCATGCGCTGGTGGTGATCTCACCGCCAACTAAAACCATTCCGGTCTTGACGTAGGTTTCGCAGGCAACGCGTGCTTTCGGATCCTGTTCAAGGATTGCATCCAGCACGGCATCAGAGATTTGGTCAGCGATTTTGTCAGGATGCCCTTCTGATACGGACTCGGACGTAAAAAGGTGTTTTGCCATATTTAATTTCACCTAAGGAGAATTTGGTTAGCTCAAACTGTCGAGTGGAATAGCCATGTGTAGAAGATTCTACCATGAGTCTGCAGATGGCGGACACTGGCAGTCTGAGTGTTAATCGGTATAGATGGATTAACATCTGGACGGCTATTTTAGGACAGTTCTTCGCCTGATTTCCAGCTTTTTTTGATTGAGGTCGCATTGTACTGAAAATGTAACTGGAAATTTTTCCTGACGGTGCTGGCAATGTGCATATTTATCTTTTGCATTTTCGTACTGTTGTCGGTATAAAACGCGGCGCGCGGCTCATATCCGTCATACTTCAAGTTGCATGTGCGTTGGCTCCTCGCTCGCCCCAGTCACTTACTCATGTAAGCTCCCTGGGACTCTCTGCGTTGCCGCCTTCCCACAACTCGAATTATTTAGGATAGACAAAAGCACACGACGTTTTCATCGTGTTGCCACTTCCAGCCGGGTTAACACTTTAGCTTTGGCTTGTGGGTTCGTTCCGTAAGGAGCAACCGTGGAGGTGATACGAGATAATGAACCGTTGTATTCTGCTGAATCTGTCGCACCGTCCTGGTGTACACATGTCCCCCGCAATCTGCATCTCTGCTTTGCATACCTGTCGATGTTATATACACAAAATCATTTATGCTGCGTCGAGGCGGCAAGTGAATGAGTTCCCTGAACGTACGAGTAGTACGTGACTGGGGCGAATGAGCGTAGCCAACAAAGAGGCTGCATGAAGGATGAAGTGTATACCCATCTCGGCGTATCTCAGGACTCAAGAGCCGGTAACGGTCACTAAGAACTGAACAAGGGCGCTCTTGGTAAACAAAAGTTTTCTCGTGGTTTCGCCGAACCGTCAGCATTAAGTTCGGTTACGTGTTTACATTGATATGAAAAAGAAACCGGTCGCACAGTCGGAGCGTCAGCACTATCTGCTGCAAATTCTGCCTGTATTTGGGTTGTTATCGCGTCTTCGGATTGCGATAGTAGTCAACTGTTTTACACTTGTTAATAAAATTTGAGGTTCGCTATGTCTGACGACATTTCTTTGGGTTCGCCTTCGTCAGCAGGCGAACACGGTGTACTACGCTCCATGCAGGAGGTTGCAATGAGTTCCCAGGAAGCCAGCAAGATGCTGCGTACTTACAATATTGCCTGGTGGGGTAATAACTACTATGACGTCAATGAACTGGGTCACATCAGCGTGTGCCCGGATCCGGACGTACCCGAAGCGCGCGTTGACCTTGCTGAGTTGGTGAAAGCCCGTGAAGCGCAGGGCCAGCGTTTGCCTGCATTGTTCTGCTTCCCGCAGATCCTGCAACACCGTCTGCGTTCGATTAACGCCGCGTTTAAACGCGCCCGTGAATCTTACGGTTACAACGGTGACTATTTCCTCGTTTACCCGATCAAGGTCAACCAGCACCGTCGCGTGATTGAATCTCTGATCCACTCCGGCGAACCGCTGGGGCTGGAAGCGGGTTCCAAAGCTGAACTGATGGCCGTTCTGGCCCATGCCGGAATGACCCGTAGCGTGATCGTGTGTAACGGTTATAAAGACCGCGAATATATCCGTCTGGCGCTGATTGGCGAGAAGATGGGCCATAAGGTCTATCTGGTCATCGAGAAGATGTCTGAAATCGCTATTGTGCTGGATGAAGCTGAACGCCTGAATGTTGTTCCGCGTCTGGGCGTGCGTGCGCGTCTGGCGTCGCAGGGTTCCGGCAAGTGGCAGTCCTCCGGCGGTGAAAAATCAAAATTCGGCCTGGCGGCAAACCAGGTGCTGCAGCTGGTAGAGATTCTGCGCGAACGCGGCCGTCTGGACAGCATTCAGTTGCTGCACTTCCATCTCGGCTCACAGATGGCGAACATTCGTGATATCGCCACCGGCGTACGTGAATCGGCGCGTTTCTACGTTGAGCTGCACAAACTTGGCGTCAACATCCAGTGCTTCGACGTGGGCGGTGGTCTGGGCGTGGATTACGAAGGTACCCGTTCGCAGTCTGACTGTTCCGTAAACTACGGTCTGAACGAATACGCCAACAACATCATCTGGGCTATTGGCGACGCCTGTGAAGAACACGGTCTGCCGCATCCGACGGTAATCACCGAATCCGGTCGTGCGGTTACCGCGCACCATACCGTGCTGGTATCTAACATTATCGGCGTTGAGCGTAGCGAAAACACAGAAGCAACGCCTCCGGCTGACGATGCGCCGCGTGCTCTGCAAAGCATGTGGGAAACCTGGCAAGAAATGCATGAACCGGGAACCCGTCGTTCGCTGCGTGAATGGCTGCACGACAGCCAGATGGATCTGCACGATATTCATGTTGGTTACTCTTCAGGCGCCTTTAGCCTGCAAGAGCGCGCGTGGGCTGAGCAGCTTTATCTGAACATGTGCCATGAAGTGCAGAAACAACTCGACCCGAGCAACCGCGCGCACCGTCCGATTATCGACGAGCTGCAGGAGCGTATGGCGGATAAGATTTACGTCAACTTCTCGCTGTTCCAGTCGATGCCGGATGCGTGGGGTATCGATCAGCTGTTCCCGGTAATGCCGCTGGAAGGGTTGAACCAGGTGCCTGAACGCCGTGCGGTGCTGTTGGATATCACCTGCGACTCTGATGGCGCGATCGATCACTACGTTGACGGTGATGGCATTGCGACCACTATGCCGATGCCGGAATACGACCCGGAGAACCCGCCGATGCTGGGCTTCTTTATGGTCGGCGCGTACCAGGAGATCCTCGGCAACATGCACAACCTGTTCGGTGATACCGAAGCGGTTGACGTGTTTGTCTTCCCTGACGGCAGCGTAGAAGTTGAGCTGTCCGACGAAGGGGATACCGTGGCGGATATGCTGCAGTACGTGCAGTTGGATCCGAACACCCTGCTGACGCAGTTCCGTGACCAGGTGAAGAACACCGATCTGGATACCGAGCTGCAGCAACAGTTCCTCGAAGAGTTTGAGGCCGGTCTGTACGGTTATACTTATCTGGAAGATGAGTAACGATAAATGCCCGCTGGCGCTGCGCTTACCGGGCCTACGAAAGTAGGCCGGATAAGGCGAAGCCGCCATCCGGCAGTCGGAATCCGCGGGGGCAGCATTTATGGCTCTCACTTGAATCCGTACAAAATAACGGCGATAATTTGCCGTAAATATGCAGTTACCAAATCAATCCCTTCCTCGTCGGGCTTAACGACGCGGAGGGGATTTTTTTTCATCGATTTTTAAAGAGGTCAGTACATGAGCACCTTAGGTCATCAATACGACAACTCCCTGGTTTCTAACGCCTTTGGTTTTTTACGTCTGCCGATGAACTTCATGCCATACGATAGCGACGCCGACTGGGTGATCACCGGCGTACCGTTTGATATGGCAACGTCTGGCCGCGCGGGCGGTCGTCATGGTCCGGCGGCAATCCGTCAGGTTTCCACTAACCTGGCGTGGGAGCACAACCGCTTCCCGTGGAACTTCGATATGCGCGAACGCCTGAACGTGGTGGACTGTGGCGATCTGGTTTACGCGTTCGGTGATGCCCGTGAAATGAGTGAAAAACTGCAGGCGCATGCTGAGAAGCTGCTTTCTGCCGGTAAGCGCATGCTCTCCTTTGGCGGCGACCACTTCGTCACGCTGCCGCTGCTGCGCGCGCACGCTAAACACTTTGGTAAAATGGCACTGGTGCACTTTGATGCCCACACCGACACCTACGCGAACGGCTGCGAATTCGACCATGGCACCATGTTCTACACGGCCCCGAACGAAGGGCTGATCGATCCGAATCACTCTGTGCAGATTGGTATTCGTACCGAATTCGACAAAGACAACGGCTTTACCGTGTTGGATGCCTGCCAGGTGAACGATCGCAGCGTAGATGACATCATCGCCCAGGTTAAGCAGATTGTCGGTGATATGCCGGTGTATCTGACCTTTGATATCGACTGCCTGGATCCAGCATTTGCGCCGGGTACCGGTACGCCAGTAATTGGCGGTCTGACTTCCGATCGCGCGATCAAGCTGGTACGTGGTCTGAAAGATCTGAACATCGTCGGGATGGACGTTGTTGAAGTGGCTCCGGCCTACGATCAGTCAGAGATCACCGCACTGGCGGCGGCTACGCTGGCTCTGGAAATGCTGTACATTCAGGCGGCGAAGAAAGGCGAATAAGTTGTTTTGCCGGATGGCGCTAACGCTTATCCGGCCTACAGGTAGTTGATGCTTGTAGGCCGGATAAGCGTTAGCGCCATCCGGCACGATTAACGGTTATTTGATCCCGTCTGCGCTCATGCGATCGCGAATATGTTGCGCACGTTCTGCGGATGCCGGGTGATCGTCAAACATTGAGCTTTGACGTCCAGCTTCCAGTTTGGCCAGTTTCTCAAAGCTGGTGGCTAAACCTGCCGGATTGATCCCACGTTTGCGCAACAAATCATACGAGTAATCATCCGCCTCGGATTCCTGACGCTGGGAGAACTGCGAGTTCACCAGTTTCTCGCCAAGATCGCCCAATTGCGACTGCGACAGGCTGCCGACAATACCGCCTGCGGAGGCCGCTGCTGCACGTACGGCGTTGGTACCTAGCGCAACCTGCATACCTTTTTTCACGTGACCCAGCGCGACGTGGCCCATTTCATGGCCGATCACCGCTTCGACTTCGTTGTCAGTCATCATATCCATCAGGCCGCTGTACACACGGATACAGCCGTTTGCCATGGCAAAGGCATTCACATCTTTCGCCATATAGACTTTGTAGTTCACCGGCTGGCCGTTAATGTTATCGCCAAGTGCGGCGGCGATTTTGCCAAGACGCGTTGCGTACTCGCTGCTGGCCGGGGCAATAGTAGCCTTGCTGTCCATATCTTTACAGGCCTGATCGCTCAGCGCTTTTACCTGAGCATCGCTCAGACTGTAGGCCTGAAAAGCCTCCGCGCCAGAAGAAAGCAGTCCGTTGGAGTCCATGTTCTGGCAGCCGGTCAATGCCGCAGCCATGCTCGTAGCAAGCAGTAAAGCGCGAATTTTCATTTTTTCTCTTCCGCACAAAGTCAGGATTATTCTAAAAATTACGTCGTTTGCAGGTGAACCGACGCTCGGCCTAAGTATAAAGAAAAGAACAATACGCGGGCGAGAAGATTGCGCAACTTGCGCGCATGATCCAGAGATTTCTGAAGCGGTAAAAGGATGCTCCATGTACATGACACGCGGCTTGGGTTACATTGTTGGCACTTTTTTCCGGCGTAGCCCAAAACGCGCTGTCGTCAAGTCGTTTAGGGCGTGGCCTTCATTATCCGATCTGGAGTCAAAATGTCCTCACGTAAAGAGCTTGCCAATGCTATTCGTGCGCTGAGCATGGACGCAGTACAGAAAGCCAAATCCGGTCACCCGGGTGCCCCGATGGGTATGGCTGACATTGCCGAAGTCCTGTGGCGTGATTTCCTGAACCACAACCCGACTAACCCGTCCTGGGCTGACCGCGACCGCTTCGTGCTGTCCAACGGTCACGGATCCATGCTGATTTATAGCCTGCTGCACCTCACCGGCTATGATCTGCCGATGTCCGAGCTGCAGAACTTCCGTCAGCTGCACTCCAAAACTCCGGGTCACCCGGAAGTGGGTTACACCGCGGGTGTTGAAACCACTACGGGTCCTTTGGGTCAGGGCATTGCGAATGCAGTGGGTATGGCTATCGCTGAAAAAACGCTGGCGGCGCAGTTTAACCGTCCAGGTCACGACATCGTTGACCACTTCACCTACGCTTTCATGGGTGACGGCTGCATGATGGAAGGTATCTCTCACGAGGTATGTTCCCTGGCTGGTACGCTGAAGCTGGGCAAACTGGTTGCGTTCTACGATGACAACGGCATCTCTATCGATGGCCACGTTGAAGGCTGGTTCACCGATGACACCGCGAAGCGTTTTGAAGCTTACGGCTGGCACGTGGTTCGTGGCGTTGATGGCCACGATGCTGACGCGATTAAGCGCGCAGTTGAAGAAGCACGCGCAGTGACTGACAAACCGTCCCTGCTGATGTGCAAAACCATCATCGGTTTCGGTTCCCCGAACAAAGCGGGTACTCATGACTCTCACGGTGCACCGCTGGGCGATGCAGAAATCGCACTGACCCGTGAACAGCTGGGCTGGAAATACGCGCCGTTCGAAATCCCGTCTGAAATCTACGCGCAGTGGGATGCGAAAGAAGCCGGTCAGGCAAAAGAAGCTGCATGGAACGAGAAGTTCGCTGCTTATGCGAAAGCCTTCCCGCAGGAAGCGGCTGAATTCACCCGTCGTATGAAAGGTGAAATGCCGTCTGACTTCGACGCAAAAGCGAACGAGTTCATTGCTAAGCTGCAGGCTAATCCGGCGAAAATTGCCAGCCGTAAAGCTTCTCAGAATGCGATTGAAGCCTTCGGTCCTCTGCTGCCTGAATTCCTCGGCGGCTCCGCTGACCTGGCACCGTCTAACCTGACGCTGTGGTCTGGTTCGAAAGCAATTAACGAAGATACTGCCGGTAACTACATCCATTACGGTGTGCGCGAATTCGGTATGACCGCTATCGCGAACGGTATCTCCCTGCACGGTGGTTTCCTGCCGTACACCTCCACCTTCCTGATGTTCGTGGAATATGCCCGTAATGCGGTGCGTATGGCTGCGCTGATGAAACAGCGTCAGGTAATGGTCTACACCCACGACTCCATCGGTCTGGGCGAAGACGGCCCGACTCACCAGCCGGTAGAGCAGGTTGCTTCTCTGCGTGTGACCCCGAACATGAGCACATGGCGTCCGTGTGACCAGGTTGAATCCGCCGTTGCGTGGAAATACGGCGTTGAGCGTCAGGACGGCCCGACCGCGCTGATCCTCTCCCGCCAGAACCTGGCACAGCAGGAGCGTACCGAAGAGCAGCTGGCAAACATCGCTCGCGGTGGTTACGTGCTGAAAGACTGCGACGGTCAACCGGAACTGATCTTCATCGCTACCGGTTCTGAAGTTGAGCTGGCTGTGGCTGCGTGGGACAAACTGACTGCCGAAGGCGTGAAGGCGCGCGTGGTTTCCATGCCGTCTACCGACGCGTTCGACAAGCAGGATGCCGCTTACCGCGAATCCGTGCTGCCGAAAGCTGTCTCTGCTCGTGTGGCAATTGAAGCGGGTATCGCCGACTACTGGTTCAAATACGTGGGCCTGAATGGCGCTATCGTCGGTATGACCACCTTCGGTGAGTCTGCTCCGGCAGAGCTGCTGTTTGAAGAGTTCGGCTTCACCGTAGACAACGTTGTCGCGAAAGCAAAAGAACTGCTGTAATTTCGATTACAGGTGAAAACGGGTCGCTCAGGCGGCCCGTTTTTTTTGCTTTTCAGGAACGCGCCGCGCGTTGCGCAATCGCATGGCGCAGTCTGCTATCCAGAGCGCCTGCGGCCATCGTTGAGGAGTTCCGGGACTCGCACCTTGCGCTGGTGATTAGATGTTGGTTAGGGGGCTTTCTGATTTAAATCAGGTTGTGTAACACGACAACGAAATAATTTTGTTACGGTTATTCGTCATTCTGGAATATGGAATAAATTTAGCGTTGAAGGGCGTTGAAATGTGACGCAAGTCAGATAATTGTGTTCTGTTGCTGGACAATCATTCCTTTTATTCCGCGTTTCGCTTATTCTAGCTGAAGCGTTTCAGTCGATTAAATGTTCGACAATTAACCAATTAGTCGCAGTTTGCGACAGGTAAGGTTTCCCTGAGCGATTTGCTGCATTACTCTGTCTGCCACATCGTTTCTGAGAAATCCTTGCAGGAGACCTATGACCGTACGCGTAGCGATTAATGGTTTCGGTCGCATCGGACGCAACGTGGTTCGTGCTTTGTATGAATCCGGGCGTCGGGCGGAAATCACCGTGGTGGCAATCAACGAACTTGCGGATGCTGCAGGCATGGCGCATTTGTTGAAATATGACACCAGCCATGGACGTTTTGCCTGGGATGTTCGTCAGGAACGTGACCAGCTCATCGTTGGCGATGACGCGATCCGCATTCTGCATGAGCGAACACTCGATGCGCTTCCATGGCGCGAACTGGGTGTCGACATCGTGCTGGATTGTACGGGGGTCTTCGGCAATCGCGAACACGGCGAGGCGCATATTGCCGCTGGTGCAAAAAAAGTGCTCTTTTCACATCCTGGTAGTCACGACATCGACGCAACCGTTGTGTATGGCGTTAATCAGGATCAGCTGCGCGCTGAGCACCGGATCGTTTCCAACGCTTCCTGCACCACGAATTGCATAATACCCGTCATTAAATTGCTGGATGATGCTTACGGCATTGAGTCTGGTACCGTCACCACGATCCACTCCGCGATGCACGATCAGCAGGTTATTGATGCTTATCATCCTGACCTGCGTCGCACGCGAGCGGCCAGCCAGTCGATTATTCCGGTTGATACCAAACTGGCGGCGGGCATCACGCGAATTTTCCCGCAGTTTAACGATCGTTTTGAAGCGATAGCGGTGCGTGTACCGACCATAAATGTGACGGCGATCGACTTAAGTGTGACGGTGAAAAAACCAGTAAAAGCCAGTGAAGTCAACCAGTTGCTGCAAAAAGCAGCACAAGGTGCATTTCATGGTATAGTTGACTATACGGAATTACCGTTGGTCTCTGTAGATTTTAACCACGACCCGCACAGCGCCATCGTTGATGGTACGCAAACGCGTGTGAGTGGCGCTCACCTGATCAAAACGCTGGTCTGGTGTGATAATGAATGGGGCTTTGCTAACCGTATGCTCGACACTACGTTAGCGATGGCTGCTATTGGTTTCAGGCTCGACGCTTGAGCGTCGACAAAACTTTATGAATCAACGAGAGGATTCACCATGTCTGTAATTAAGATGACCGATCTGGATCTGGCTGGTAAACGCGTTTTTATCCGTGCGGACCTGAACGTACCAGTTAAAGAAGGGAAAGTAACCAGCGATGCGCGTATCCGTGCTTCACTGCCAACCATCGAGCTGGCCCTGAAACAGGGTGCAAAAGTGATGGTAACTTCCCACCTGGGTCGTCCTACCGAAGGCGAGTACAACGAAGAATTCTCTCTGCTGCCGGTTGTTAACTACCTGAAAGACAAACTGTCTGCTCCGGTTCGCCTGGTAAAAGATTACCTGGACGGCGTTGAAGTCGCTGCCGGTGAACTGGTGGTTCTGGAAAACGTTCGCTTCAACAAAGGCGAGAAGAAAGACGACGAAGCACTGTCCAAAAAATATGCTGCGCTGTGCGACGTATTCGTAATGGACGCTTTCGGTACAGCTCACCGTGCACAGGCTTCTACTCACGGTATCGGTAAATTCGCTGATGTAGCTTGCGCAGGTCCTCTGCTGGCTGCTGAGCTGGATGCACTGGGTAAAGCGCTGAAAGAACCTGCTCGTCCGATGGTTGCTATCGTTGGCGGTTCTAAAGTTTCTACCAAACTGACCGTTCTGGATTCTCTGTCAAAAATCGCTGACCAGCTGATCGTTGGCGGTGGTATCGCAAACACCTTCGTTGCCGCTCAAGGCCACAACGTGGGTAAATCCCTGTACGAAGCTGACCTGGTTGAAGAAGCTAAGCGTCTGCTGACCACTTGCGACATCCCGGTCCCAACCGACGTTCGCGTAGCGACTGAATTCTCTGAAACTGCACCGGCTACTTTGAAGTCCGTTAGCGATGTGAAAGAAGACGAGCAGATCCTGGACATCGGCGACGCTTCTGCACAGCAGCTGGCTGACATCCTGAAGAATGCGAAAACCATTCTGTGGAATGGCCCGGTTGGCGTGTTCGAATTCCCGAACTTCCGCAAAGGTACTGAAATCGTTGCTAACGCTATCGCAGACAGCGAAGCATTCTCTATCGCAGGCGGCGGTGACACCCTGGCAGCAATCGACCTGTTCGGCATTGCTGACAAAATCTCCTACATCTCAACTGGCGGCGGCGCATTCCTCGAATTCGTGGAAGGCAAAGTACTGCCAGCAGTAGCGATGCTCGAAGAGCGCGCTAAAAAGTAAGAATTTAATGGGCAGGGAAACCTGCCCAATTATTAGCGTGCTATAGAGCGCGCGCCCTTTCCAAGGCCGAAGATACAGGACCCGCAACATGTCTAAAATTTTTGATTTCGTAAAACCAGGCGTAATCACTGGTGATGACGTACAGAAAGTTTTCCAGGTAGCTAAAGAAAACAATTTTGCTCTGCCAGCAGTTAACTGCGTTGGTACCGACTCCATCAACGCCGTTCTGGAAACCGCTGCAAAAGTTAAAGCGCCGGTAATCGTACAGTTCTCCAACGGTGGTGCTTCTTTCATCGCGGGTAAAGGCGTGAAGTCCGACGTTCCTCAGGGCGCTGCAATCCTGGGTGCTATCTCTGGCGCGCATCACGTTCACCAGATGGCTGAACACTACGGTGTTCCGGTTATTCTGCACACTGACCACTGCGCGAAGAAACTGCTGCCGTGGATCGACGGTCTGCTGGACGCGGGTGAAAAACACTTCGCAGCAACCGGTAAACCGCTGTTCTCTTCTCACATGATCGACCTGTCTGAAGAGTCTCTGGAAGAGAACATCGAAATCTGCTCCAAATACCTGGCGCGCATGTCCAAAATGGGCATGACCCTGGAAATCGAACTGGGTTGCACCGGTGGCGAAGAAGACGGCGTGGACAACAGCCACATGGACGCTTCCGCACTGTACACCCAGCCGGAAGACGTTGATTACGCATACACCGAGCTGAGCAAAATCAGCCCGCGTTTCACCATCGCCGCTTCCTTCGGTAACGTACACGGCGTTTACAAGCCGGGTAACGTCGTTCTGACCCCGACCATCCTGCGCGACTCTCAGGACTATGTTTCTAAGAAACATAACCTGCCGCACAACAGCCTGAACTTCGTCTTCCACGGCGGTTCCGGTTCTACTGCTCAGGAAATCAAAGACTCCGTAAGCTACGGCGTAGTGAAAATGAACATCGACACCGATACCCAATGGGCTACCTGGGAAGGCGTTCTGAACTACTACAAAGCAAACGAAGCTTACCTGCAGGGCCAGCTGGGCAACCCGAAAGGCGAAGATCAGCCGAACAAGAAATACTACGATCCGCGCGTATGGCTGCGTGCTGGTCAGGCAACCATGATCACCCGTCTGGAACAGGCTTTCAAAGAACTGAACGCGGTTGACGTTCTGTAATTTACGCCGTTCTACGTGACATGAGGCCCGCAAATGCGGGCCTTTTTTATTGCCATTTCAATGTACTGCTGGCTGTCGCTGTAGCCAGATAAGGCGTTGCCGCATCCGGAAAAAGATTACGGTGTTACGCAGGTGCCTTTCTCGCCAGCCAGAATCAGCGGGGCGTCTTTTAACGCGCCGATAAACGCAGTATTACCGGTCTGCTTAGCGAACTGGATAACAGCCGCTGCTTTTGGTCCCATTGCGCCGTCAGGTGAGGCAAAAGGCGACATTTCCTCTGCTGTTACGTGCCGCAATGCGCGTGCCTGCGGAGTTCCCCAATTTTCATAGACTGCATCGGCATCAGTCAGAATCAGCAGGTGATCGGCATTAATGGAGCTGGCCAGTACCGCCGCCGTCAGGTCTTTATCGATCACCGCTTCGGTGCCCTTATACCCGTCATCTTCGGCGACAACCGGAACGCCGCCACCGCCGCAGCAAATCACCGTGTGTCCTACTTCCATTAGCGCATGAATCGCTTGGCTGTCGATAATGTTCTGTGGCGTTGGTGAGGGAACGACCCGACGAATGTATTGTCCATCGGCCTTCATCGTCCAGCCGTAGCGAGCCTCCAGTTCCTCTTGTTGCTCCGGTTGGTAGACTGGGCCGATATACTTGCCTGGCGCAGAAAAGGCCTCATCCTGTGGGTTGACCTCTACACGCGTCATCAGCGTCGTAACGGGAACACTACCAGCGGAATTTGTGAGCGCCTCAGCTATTGCGATGCCAATCATCCCCTGGCTTTCGGCGACCAGAATGTCCAGCGGCCAGGCGGGGGATTCCAGGTATGCTGCATTTTGCAGTGCCAGTAGGCCCACCTGCGGCCCATTCCCGTGAACAATCACCAGTTGGTAATCCCGCGTCAGTGAAGTGACCATTTGGGAAAAAAGCTTAATGTTTCGTTGTTGGTTTTCTGCACTCAGAATTTCACCGCGCTGTAATAACGCATTGCCGCCTAGGGCAATAACCAGTTTCTTTTTCATTATGACCTCAATGTGAATAATATTTCGCGGTAAAAATATCGTGATTGTTTTTTTATAATGTGACTAACCCAACAATACCAGGAACCTAAAAAATCATTGGTTAATGTGCATGGCGCTTATTTAAATTGATTTAATAATGATTGTTAGATTTTTTTTAATAATGCTAGTGTCAATCACTAGGAATTTAAGACAATAGATTTTGTGTGACTTTGTTCAAAAGAAAAGATGATTTTGCCCGATAAGGTAGATTTAGTTTAAACCTCTTTCCTCATCTGTTGGGGAAGCTAATGTTCGGAGACAGTTTATGTCTGAATCATGTGAAGTGACTGAGGTCACAAAGAAAAAAGGAATGCCGGCCTGGTGGGTCACTATTTTTCTGTTCTGGCTAGGATGGATCTTCATGTATGCCGATCGGACAATATTGAACCCGGTGATGGGTGAATTGGAGAAAGAGTTTGGTTTGAGCGGAACGCAATTAGGTATTCTTAATTCTGTTTTCTATTTTTCTTATGCTTTATTACAGGTTCCGGCAGGAATTCTGGGTGATAAAATTGGTAAGAAAAAAGTGCTGGTGCCTGGCTTTATTCTGTTTGGTGTTTTCACTGCGGTAACTGGTTGGGCAAAAAGTTGGTACACGCTGCTATTTGCACGGGTGATAACCGGTGCAGGAGAGGGTACGTACTACGGACCACAATACGGCTTATCCTCTGAGCAAATCCCCAAAAAATACCGCTCATTGGGCAGTGCGATCATCAACAGTGGTATGGCCTTCGGTATTGCGCTGGGGCTGATGGCTTCAAGCTGGCTGGTCTATGAAAAGGGCTTCTCATGGCGCATGCCGTTTTATGCAATGGCTATCCCGTCAGTACTGGTTGGTGTCGCCATTTGGCTATTTGTGAAAGAGAAAAAGCGGGTCGCGGATGCCGATGGTAAACAGGTACAAAAAGGTAAATTTAGCGACCTCCTGAAGAACCGGAATTTAATTCTAACCTATATTATGGTGTTTTGTAGCCTGTTTGGGTTCTTCGTCATTCTTACATGGCTTCCTTATTATCTGCAAAGTGAGCGCGGTATTGCTGGTAGTGAAACCGGGTTTATTTCATCGCTGGTGGCCTGGATTTCAATTCCTGGGGCGCTGTTATTCTCAAGCCTGTCGGACAAATTGGGTAAACGTAAACCGTTAATCCTTTTCCTCGTGCCAGTAGCTATTATTAGTATGCTGTCAATTATTTGGATGCCGAATATGACAGGCGTAGTTATCGCTTTGTGTGTTTACGGTCTGGTAGGCAAATTAGCACTGGATCCGGTTCTCGTCGCGCTGGTGGCTGATAGCGTCGATGAAAATAATTACAGTACTGCTTTTGGTTTATTTAATTTTATCGGCATGAGTTCGTCCATTCTGGCACCGATTATTGCCGGTGCGGCACGCGATATAACCGGTAGTCTGGCATCCAGTTTCTATGTGTCCGCCATACTGTTGGGCATCGGACTAGTGGCAATGTTGTTTTTGAAAGAAAAACGTACTTGAGAGGTAGCGGTAATGATTTATGCCTTTATTAAAAAAGGAAGTTTTCAGGACTCCGTCAGCTTGATGATTATTTCTCGTAAATTAAGTGAGCACCCGGAGGTCGATCAAGTTTCTGTCATGATGGGAACACCAGCGAATAAAGCCATGCTGGATTCCACGGGTTTCTGGCACGACGATTTTGCCGATGCCACGCCAAACGATATTTGTGTTGCGGCACGAACCCATGAAGAGCAACCGGAGATCCTCGGATTAATCCGTGAGCAGTTGGAAAAAGAGCTGAGCGCCATCGCCACCTCGTCAGGTAGTTCGCAACAGCTGTTGAAAGCACGCCGCTGGGAAAGTGCCTGCCAGAAACTGCCGCAGGCTAATTTACTGCTGGTTTCTGTGGCCGGTGAATACGCCGCCTCGGTCGCCAGAGATGGGCTGTTAGCCGGTATGAACGTGATGATGTTTTCCGATAACGTGCCGCTGGAACAAGAAGTGGAACTGAAAATTCTGGCGCGTGAGCGCGGGCTGATCGTGATGGGGCCAGACTGCGGTACTGCGATGATTGCCGGCAGCCCACTGGCTTTTGCCAACGTTTTGCCAGAGGGGGGAATTGGGGTCATTGGCGCATCAGGTACCGGTATTCAGGAAATCACGTCGCAGATAGCTCTACATCAGCAGGGGATAAGCCATGCTATTGGTCTGGGCGGACGTGATCTGAGCGCGGAAGTCGGAGGGATTAGCGCGCTAACCGCGCTTGAAATGTTGGCCGCAGATGAAATAACACAAATCATTGCTTTTGTGTCAAAACCACCATCACCGCAGGTCAGAACCCGCATTATTGCTGCGATGCAGAAGGTCGGTAAACCAGTGGTAGCGCTTTTTCTTGGCAGCAAGCCGGAGCAACGCCGTGAAGGGAACGTCTGGCTGGCGAATTCGCTGTCGGATGCGGCGCAGTTGGCTGTTCTGCTGATGCGAGTGTCGCAGCAGCAGGTGCTTCAGCCGAAGGTCACCGGTAAAGGAATTTATGGTCTCTATGCCGGAGGTACCCTCGCCGCAGAGGCCGCAATGCTGCTCTCTGTAGGGATTGGCGTACCGGTTAGTGAAAGTCATGCCAATGGCGTCATGCTGGAGGCGAACGGGCATCGCATTGTTGACCTTGGCGACGACAGCTACACCCTGGGCAGACCGCACCCGATGATCGACCCAACGACGCGCAGCATTGAAATCGAAAAACTGGCTGCAATTCCTGATGTGGGCGTGCTGCTGCTTGATATCGTATTGGGCTTTGGCGCATGTGCCGACCCGGCAGGTGCTGTAGTTGATGCGGTTGAGCGGGTTCGCGACAACCGCGCCGAACCGCTGGTGACCATCGCGACCCTGACTGGTACGGACGCTGATCCGCAGGGGCGTAGCGATCAAATCGATATTTTGCGAGCAGCAGGCATCTCGGTGGTGGAAACATTGGAAGAGGCTGTTTTGCTCGCCATTAGCCTGACCCATTATCAGGATACTAGCGCCGTGCCTGACCACAATCCCTTGCTGGATGGCATCCACGTGATTAACGCAGGGCTGCGTAGCTTTGCGATAGATCTGCAAAGTAGCGGTACGCCGGTAGCGCATTATCAATGGGCTCCAATTGCCGGCGGTAACACCCATCTTGCCAGTTTACTCAAGCAGTTACATTAATTTCAGAGGTACCGATATGTATTCATCTATTGCACAGGCTAACGACGCTATTATTGAACGTATTAAATCTGCGCGCCCGCACTGGGTTGCCGTTTGTCCGGCCAAAGAGGCCGTTGCCGAACTCTCTTCCGGGCGTAAATTACTGCATGCCGGTCCGCCGATTGTTTGGGCTGATATGACTGGGCCGATGCGTGGTGCCTGTATTGGCGCATTGCTGTTTGAGGGTTGGGCAGTGACGGAAGAAGAGGCCATTCGACTGCTTGAGCAAGGTGAGGTGGAATTTATTCCTTGTCATCATGTGGGCGCAGTAGGGCCTATGGGCGGCATCACCTCCGCGAACATGCCGGTACTGGTTGTACGTGACATGGTGCATGGCAATCAGTCCTGCTGCAACCTGAACGAAGGGATTGGCAAAGTGATGCGCTTTGGCGCTTATGGTGACGATGTACAAACCCGGCTTCGTTGGATGCGCGATACCCTGGCTCCGGTGCTTCAGGAAGCATTATCCGGCATGGAAAACGGCATTGATCTGACAGCAATGATGGCCCAGGCAATCACGATGGGCGATGAGTTCCATCAGCGTAATATTGCTGCATCTTCTCTGTTGCTGCGCACGTTGTCGCCGGTTATTGCGGGACTGGATCGTCCGAAGGCGGAAATCATTGAGGTGCTGCAATTCCTGAGCGTAACCGATCAGTTCTTCCTCAACCTGGCGATGGCATACAGCAAAGCGGTTATGGATGCAGCTGCAGTGATTAAAGCCGGATCGGTGGTGACAGCAATGACCCGCAACGGTCGTGAGTTCGGAATTCGCGTCAGCGGTACAGGCGATCGTTGGTTCACCGCACCAGTGAACACGCCACAGGGACTCTTCTTTACGGGTTATAGCCAGACTGATGCTAATCCGGATATCGGTGACAGCGCGATAACCGAAACGTTGGGCATTGGCGGCGCTGCAATGATTGCCGCACCGGGTGTGACGCGTTTTGTTGGTGCGGGTGGTATGGGCGCGGCGCTGGAAACCTCTGAAGAGATGGCAGAAATTTATCTTGCGAATAACCCGCTATTCCAAATCCCATCATGGGATTTCAAGGGGGCGTGTCTGGGGCTTGATATCCGCCGTGTAGTAGAAACAGGGATTACGCCATTGATTAATACCGGTATTGCCCACCGTGAAGCAGGGATTGGTCAGGTTGGGGCTGGAACAGTACGTGCACCGCTGCTGTGCTTTGAAAAAGCGCTGGAGGCGCTGGCGGAAGAGCACCACATTACCGCATGATAAGGTGCCGGATGGTGACGAAATGCGTCTTATCCGGCCTGCAGGTGAATGCATTTTGTAGGCCGGATAAGGCGAGGCCTTCATCCGGCAAATCGGAGTATACCGATGATGATCATCAACGCGCTGGCTTGTGCCGGACTTGATCGACTTCCGGATGGTGAATGGACATTGCACAGTCGTTTCTCGCAAGCGATTAACTTTTGTCATCCTGAGGGTGGGCTGCTTACGCTATTTCGGTATGGTAAGGGTATGGGGCCAGCGGGAGTGTTGTTGAATACTAAGCAATTCTCCAGCTTTGCTCACATTTCTCGTATCTTCAAGCAAGGAAACATTTTGCGAGTGCAGAACATGATGGTTTGCTCTCGTCGAATTCTCGAACTACAACTGCAAGCTAACGCTTTGATCCCCGTAGATCTCTCATGTTATTCGCATCAAACCGGCTTATGCGGTGCGTTGAATCAACCGCCAGAAACTATGCCATATTATCAGGAAATCCTGGCGCAACTTGAATGCTGGCGCTTGGGCTCAGTGCCTGACTGGCGATGGCTTATTGGCCGGGGACCTGGATTAACACCCAGCGGCGATGATGTGCTGACGGGGATGATGGCAGTGTTGCATACCGGGGGGATTTTTACGCAACAGCCTTCTTTTTTACCCCCAGCGGATCAACTTGCGCAACTCACAACTTCGGTAAGCTGCAGTTATCTCAATAGTGCCAGAATTGGCTATTTCGCGACGCCAGTATTGAAGATTATGCGCAGCTTATCATTGGGACGAGATCCGCATTTTGCCGTGCGTAGATTGCTCGCTGTTGGACACACTTCTGGGGCGGATATCATGCTGGGCATAGCGATAGCACAGCGATGGTCACAAGCGGGCTATTCAAGGGGAAGGCATGCTCGATCAGGAAACAATACGTACATTTATTCGGGTCGCTGAGACGGGAAGTTTTTCCCGAGCAGCCTGCTCATTACACAAAACGCCAGCGGCGATCAGCTATCGTATTAAAACGCTGGAAGAGCAGGTTGGGACGCAGATATTTTTGCGCACCACGAGAACCGTTAGCCTGACGCTTGCCGGGCAACATCTGCTGGAGCACTGCCGACAGTGGCTTAATTGGTTAGATGTTATGCCAGATGAACTTCAACAAATTAACGCGGGTGTTGAACGGCAGGTGAACATTGTTATCAATAACTTGCTCTATCAACCGCAAACCGCGGCGGACCTACTGACCTGGCTGCATCAGCAGTTTCCTTTTACTCGTTTTCAAATTTCTCGTCAGGTTTACATGGGAGTATGGGATTCGCTGCTGTATGACGACTTTCAATTGGCAATAGGCGTAACCGGATCTGAATCGCTATCCAATAACATCTCCTTGCTCCCGCTGGGAGAAATTAACTGGAAATTTGTGGTGGCACAGAGTCACCCCCTAGCCAGCCATCCTGGATCAGCGTTATCTGACGATATGCTGCGTCGCTATCCGGCGATAAATATCGAAGATACCTCACGTACTCTTACCCGACGCGTTGCTTGGTTGCTCAGTGGGCAAAAAGAGATCAAGGTTCCTGATCTCAGCACCAAACTTGCCTGCCATTTGAGCGGTCTCGGCGTGGGTTTTTTACCTGAACGGTTATGTCGTCCATATGTTGAGTCTGGGGCATTAGTGGTTCTTGACGTTATGAATCCGCGCCAGCCTTCACCTCTTTCTATTGCCTGGAAGAATGCGGGAAGCGGTAAAGTGGTCAACGAAATTGCGGATGTGTTTAAACGGAAGAATCCTCTGGTTAGTGGCTTTCTTCGAATGGTGGATCACCCTACTGAGTATTGATTTTTTCTATATATAATGTTGGGTCATGTTGAAAAATGGAATATTCGATCGTTTTTGTTTACCTTTAAAAGGTCGTTTTCGTGAGAGTGATCTCATTTGCTATATATTTAATATGACCAAGGAATATTGAATGGAAGATTTGAATGTTGTCGACAGCATAAATGGTGCGGGCACCTGGCTGGTCCGCAATCAGGAGCTGCTGTTAAGCTATGCCGTCAACATCGTTGCGGCCATCGCCATTGTCATTATCGGTATGATTGTGGCGCGCATCGTATCAAACACCGTTAACCGCCTGATGGTGGCACGTAAAATTGATGCAACCGTTGCTGACTTCCTCTCCGCACTGGTGCGCTACGGTATTATCGCGTTCACGCTGATTGCCGCTCTGGGCCGCGTTGGGGTACAAACCGCTTCTGTGATTGCCGTTCTTGGTGCTGCAGGTTTAGCCGTTGGTCTGGCACTACAAGGTTCACTGTCCAACCTCGCCGCCGGCGTACTGTTGGTGATGTTCCGTCCGTTCCGCGCGGGTGAGTATGTAGACCTCGGCGGCGTAGCGGGAACCGTGCTTAACGTGCAGATTTTCTCCACCACTATGCGTACCGTAGACGGTAAGATTGTGGTGATCCCAAACGGTAAAATCATTGCCGGGAACATCATTAACTTCTCTCGTGAGCCAGTTCGTCGTAACGAATTTATCATCGGCGTGGCTTACGACTCCGATATCGATCAGGTGAAAAAAATCCTCACCGATATCATTCAGTCTGACGAGCGTATCCTTAAAGATCGTGAAATGACGGTGCGCCTGAATGAACTGGGTGCTTCCTCGATTAATTTCGTCGTACGCGTCTGGAGCAACAGCAGCGATCTGCAAAGCGTCTACTGGGACGTACTGGAACGTATTAAACGCGAGTTTGACGCCAACGGTATCAGCTTCCCGTACCCGCAGATGGATGTGAACTTCAAGCGTGTGAAAGAGCGCGCGGCAGAGTAATTGCGTGCCCGGTGGCGCTTTCGCTTACCGGGCCGACAAAAGCTGTAGGCCGGACAAGGCGTCAGCCGTTGTCCGGCATTTTCCCTCCGGTATTAATTCCTCTTATCCCTGATTAAAATTATCCATTTCCGCTAATGTTTTCCCCGCGCTATAGTCTGCTCCTAAGAGAAACAGTTCGGGATGATTAACGTGTTATCGTATTATTTTCAAGGGCTTGCACTAGGTGCAGCTATGATACTTCCGCTCGGTCCGCAAAACGCCTTCGTGATGAATCAGGGGATCCGTCGCCAGTATCACATCATGATTGCTTTACTCTGCGCTATCAGCGATTTAGTGCTGATTTGCGCGGGGATCTTTGGCGGTAGCGCCTTGCTGATGCAGTCGCTGTGGCTAATGGCGCTGGTCACCTGGGGTGGGGTGGCGTTTTTACTCTGGTACGGTTTCGGGGCGTTAAAAACGGCGATGAGCAGTAACCTGGAACTGGCCAGCGCCGAGGTGATGAAGCAGGGCCGCTGGAAAATCATCGCTACCATGCTGGCGGTGACTTGGCTCAACCCTCATGTTTACCTGGATACCTTTGTGGTGCTGGGGAGTCTGGGAGGGCAACTGGACGTTGAGCCGAAGCGCTGGTTTGCGCTGGGTACCGTCAGCGCTTCGTTTCTGTGGTTCTTCGGCCTGGCATTGCTGGCGGCCTGGCTGGCTCCGCGTCTGCGCACTGCTAAAGCACAGCGCATCATCAATACCCTGGTAGGATTGGTGATGTGGTTTATCGCTTTTCAGTTGGCAAAAGAAGGTGTTGCGCACGTTCATGCGTTGTTCAACTAAGTGTTGTCTGATGGACAACGCAGCGAGATCGGCTAAGCTTGCCTGCATGTGCCCTGAGTTTCGGGGTGATTAATGAAACATGGAGGAACGACCGTGAAGTTCAAAATAATGGCCCTGGCGGCATTAGTCGGATTCAGCGCACTATCGGTACAGGCAAATGAGCTGCCAAATGGACCGCACATCGTGACTTCCGGAACGGCAAGCGTGGATGCGACACCAGACATCGCTACTCTGGCGATTGAAGTGAACGTTGCTGCAAAGGATGCGGCTTCAGCGAAGAAGCAGGCCGATGAGCGCGTGGCGCAATATCTGTCCTTCCTTGAACAGAACCAGATAGCGAAGAAAGATATTAGCGCTGCAAACCTGCGCACCCAGCCGGACTACGACTACCAGAATGGTAAAAGCGTCCTTAAAGGCTATCGTGCGGTACGTACCGTTGAGGTCACGCTGCGTCAGCTGGACAAACTCAACGCGCTGCTCGATGGTGCACTGAAGGCCGGTCTGAATGAGATCCGTTCGGTATCGCTTGGCGTTGCCCAGCCAGATACTTACAAAGACAAAGCACGTAAAGCGGCAATTGATGATGCTATTCATCAGGCTGAGCAGTTGGCTGCGGGCTTTAACAGCAAACTGGGGCCCGTATACAGCGTGCGCTACCACGTTTCCAATTATCAACCGAGCCCGATGGTACGGATGATGAAAGCAGACGCGGCGCCTGCGACATCCGCTCAGGAAACCTACGAACAGCCGGTTATTCAGTTTGACGATCAGGTTGATGTGGTCTTCCAGATAGAGCCGACGGCGGGACAACCAGCAGCAACGCCAGCTAAAACCCAGTAATCATTGCAGACCCGGCTTTCCAGCCGGGTTTTTTCTGTGAGCAACTGTAAAAATGAGACCCCACATCCAGTCTTTTTTTTCGCCGTAATGAGGATAGGCCATAGCGATTTTTAAGGGGACGCTATGGATATTTTTATCTCGAAAAAGATGCGTAATTTCATTCTGCTGGCGCAAACCAATAACATCGCCAGAGCGGCAGAAAAAATACATATGACCGCATCGCCTTTCGGTAAAAGCATTGCCGCACTGGAAGATCAAATCGGCTATACGCTGTTTACCCGCAAAGATAACAACATCAGCCTGAATAAAGCCGGACAAGAGCTGTATCAGAAGCTGTTTCCCGTTTATCAGCGCCTCTCTGCCATCGATAACGAAATCCATAACGCCTCTCGCCGCTCGCGGGAAATCGTCATCGGTATCGACAATACCTACCCAACGATTATTTTTGACCAGTTGATTAGCCTTGGTGACAAGTATGACGGTGTGACAGCTCAGGCCGTTGAATTCAGCGAGAATGGGGTGATTGATAACCTGTTCGATCGCAAACTGGATTTTATTATCTCGCCGCAACACGTTTCTCCCCGCGTACAGGAACTGGAGAATCTGGCGATTAGCGAGCTGCCTCCTCTGCGTCTGGGTTTTCTCGTTTCCCGGCGCTACGAAGAAAAACAGCCACAGGATCTGCTGCGCGAGCTGCCATGGCTGCAAATGCGCTTCCAGAATCGCGCCAACTTTGAGGCGATGCTGGATGCATACATGCGGCCCTGCGGGATCAACCCGACGATTATCTACCGTCCGTACAGCTTTATGGCCAAAATTAGCGCCGTGGAGCGCGGACAGTTTTTGACGGTGATCCCTCATTTCGCCTGGCGGCTGGTGAACCCGTCGACGCTAAAGTATTTCGATGCACCCGGAAGTCCCATGTATATGCAGGAGTTTCTCTATTCGCTGAAAAATCATCGCTATACCGCCACCATGCTCGAGCATATTGCTGAGGATCGTGACGGTAGCGCAAATTAACCGAGCATCGATCCTGTTTCGAGAAGGTTGCGATGCAGATCGAACGCATGGCTGAGATCGTGATGGATATGTCCGCCGGGCGCTTTCTCCAGATAGCGGTGCAGGTAATCCCGGTAAAGAGGGTGTGCACAGTTATCGATAATCGTGTGCGCCCGCTGCATTGGAGATAACCCACGCAGATCGGCAATCCCTTGTTCGGTCACGATCACTTTAACGCTATGTTCGCTGTGGTCGACATGGCTGCACATCGGCACGATGGTGGAGATTTTCCCGCCTTTGGCAATCGACGGTGCCATAAAGATAGACAGGTAGGCGTTGCGCTCGAAATCCCCGCTGCCGCCAATGCCGTTCATCAGGTTCACCCCCGCAACGTGCGTGGAATTGGCATGGCCGTAGATATCAAACTCCAGACCGACGTTGAGCGCAATAACCCCCAGCCGTCGAATGATTTCCGGGTTATTGGAGATCTCCTGCGGACGCAGCACTATCCGGCTGGCGAAGAAGTCCATGTTGTCGTAAATCTTTTGTAGCGACGGGGCTGATATGGTCAGGCTGGAGGCGCTGGCTCCGGTTATCTTGCCCGTTTCCAGCAGATGCACCACCGATTCTTGCAACACCTCCGAATACATCATAAAAGGCGGAATATCCGGGCTTTCCCCCAGTCGCGCCATCACCGCGTTGTTGATATTGCCCACGCCGCTTTGTAAGGGCAGAAATTCCGCTGGAATGCGTTTGTGCGCCATTTCTGCCAGCAGGAAAGTGACTACGTTATCGGCAATTTGCTGGCTGACCGGATTGGTTTTATCCACCGCATTTCCGGCATCGGGCAGCTCGGTATCCACCACCGCAACCACTTTCTTCGGGTCTATCTGTACGCACTGGCTGCCCACGCGATCCATGGTATGAAATATGGGTACGCTGTTACGCCGCGGCGGCGCACCGGGTATTACGATGTCGGCAAACTCCGCCACGCGTGGATTATGGTAATGATTTAGCTCGATAATCACCTTTTTCGCCCGCAGCAGCCAGGTGGGTGCATTGCCAATACCGCTGGAAAGCCAAATCCGGCCATCTGGCGCGATGGCGGAGGCTTCAATGACGGCAACATCGATCTCACCAAAAAAGCCGTAATTAACCATTTGCGCCACTTCGCTCAAATGGAGATCGACAAACCTCACCTGGCCCTGATTAATTTTCTCGCGCAGGCCCGATGACGTTTGATAAGGCGCACGCCAGGAAACGGCATCCGCCGCGGATAGTACATCATCAGCGGCGGCACCAATTGATGCTCCGGTCAGCAGGCGGATCTGAAAAGGCTGTCCGTTTTGATGCTGTTCGCAGGCGCGTTGGGCAATTGCGGTGGGTAACGCTTTTGGCGAACCCGCGGGGGTAAAGCCGCTAAACGCCACCATATCATCGTGCTGGATAATTTCTGCCGCCTGTTCGGCGCTCATCCGTTTCATGGCCGTCTCCTTCCTCGGACGTGATTAATGGCCAACAAAGTTTGGTTTACGTTTTTCCATAAACGCGTTCATCCCTTCCTGATAATCCTCGCTGTCGTACACCGCGCGGCGCATGCCCTGAATACGCTCGAATTCGTCTGAGTTCATGGTGTGTGCTTCACCCAGCACGCGCAGTTCTTCTTTGATGACGGCGATGGCCAGCGGCGCTTTTTCCGAGATGTGGTGTGCCATTTGCAGAGTGAAATCTTCCAGTTCTTCGACGGGCACGACATGGTTAAGGATCCCGACCGCCATGGCGCGTTGAGCGGTAATAGGCGAAGCGGTAAAAATCAGCTCTTTAACGATGTGAAAACCAGCGTCGCGGGTCAGGTTGTGGATGCCCACCAGGTTATACGGTACGCCAAGGTTGACCGGGGTCATTGAGAAGGTGGACGTTTCAGCGGCGATGATGAGATCGGAACTCATGATCATTTCAAACGCGCCGCCCCAGACGCTGCCTTCGACCATGGAGATCACCGGTTTCGGATATTTTTGGATCATACGGGTGATCTGACGCAGCGGATCGTCATAGGAGAGCGGATCGCGACGTCCGGTCGGGAGTTCATGAATATCATGCCCGGCAGAGAACACTTTGGCCCCGCTCGGGGCGCGCAGAATGATGCAGCGAATGTCCGCACGATTGAGATCGCTCAGCGCCTGCATCAGATCGTCAATAAACACTTTACTCAGGGCATTGAGCTTGCGGGCGTAATTGAACTCAATAACCGCGACTTTCTGGATGATGACCACGTTGACGTATTGATAAGGCATAATGTTCTCTTTATTGAAAGTAATGATGCTGGATAAATTCGCTGATGTGCCGCAGGCCGGTGCGCGGCGAAAGATCATTGTTTTTGACGGCCTGTAGCGTCTGCTGGAAATAGCGGTCGAAATCAGTGCGGGCAAACAACAGATGCAGGGCTTCTTCTTCAGCCTGCTGGTGTAACCAGTCCACCGCCTGTTGCTGGCGAACTTTTTCCAGTCGACCGCTGGCGGTCAGGCACGTTTTAAAATCGGTTATCGCCTGCCAGACCTCCTCAATGCCGCGTTTTTCCAGGGCGCTACAGGTTAATACTCGCGGCTGCCATTCGTCATATTTGCGGCGCAGAATATGCAGGGCGGATTCGTACATATGGCGGGCGATGGCCACGCTGGTATGGTTATCACCGTCGTCCTTATTGATGACGACCAGATCCGCCATTTCCATCAGGCCTTTTTTGATGCCCTGTAAATCGTCGCCACCGCCAGCGATTTGCAGTGAGATAAAGCAATCCACCATGCCTGCGACTTCGGTTTCTGACTGCCCTACGCCGACGGTTTCTACAATCACCACGTCAAAGCCAGCCGCTTCGCACAGCAATATTAATTCGCGGGCGCGCTGGCTGGCACCGCCTAGATGACCGCTGGAAGGGACCGGGCGAATAAACGCAGATTCGGCGCGGGCCAGCTCCGTCATGCGGGTTTTATCGCCAAGAATGCTGCCGCCGCTGACCGGGCTGCTGGGATCGACGGCGATCACCGCTACCCGTAATCCGTGGCGGATAAGCAGCATGCCGAATGCTTCCAGGAAAGTGCTTTTGCCCGCGCCCGGCGTACCGGTGATCCCTAAGCGCAGGGCGTTACCGGTGAACGGCATAATCGCGTCCAGCAATTGCGTACTCAGCGGCTGGTGGCGCGGGTGGTTGCTTTCGACCAGCGTCATTGCCTGGGCGAGCGTAGCCCGTTCACCGAGTCGCAAGCGGCGGACAGTATCCTCAAGCGTGGCGGCGTTAATCATGATGCTGACTGATACGGGTTAACACATCGTGGACGCTGTCGAGCATTGGTGTGCCGGGGCCATAAATGGCTGCCACGCCATGTTCGTGCAGGAAAGCGTAATCCTGCGGCGGAATAACACCTCCTGCTACCACGCAGATATCTTCACGCCCCCATTTTTTGAGTGCGGTAACCAGTTCCGGGATCAGCGTTTTATGGCCGGCGGCCAGCGATGAGGCACCAATCACATGCACATCGTTTTCTACCGCCAGGCGGGCGATCTCTTCCGGTGTGGAGAACATCGGGCTGAGATCGACATCAAAGCCGAGATCGGAGTAGGCGCTGGCGATCACCTTCGCGCCGCGATCGTGGCCGTCCTGACCCATCTTGGCGATCAGAATACGCGGGCGGCGGCCATTTTCCGCGAGGAACTGTTCGGTTTGCGCAACGATGGCATCGAACTCATCGGCGGATTTATCTGACTGATGATAGCTTTGCGCAATCACTCCGGTGACACACTGGCTGGGAACCAGATAGCGATCAAAAGCGACTTCCAGCGCGTCGGAGATTTCACCGAGCGTGGCGCGAACGCGAGCGGCGTTGATGGCGGCGGCCAGCAGGTTTTCATTATGCTGTGCGGCGTGGGTCAGCGCGGATAGCGCGGCCTTGACGGCATCGTTGTCGCGGGTGGTGCGGATATGTTTCAGCGAGGCAATCTGCTCGTTGCGCACCTTCACGTTGTCGATCTCCAGTACCGACGTTTCATCTTCTTTATCCAGCTTGTACTTGTTGACGCCGACGATGACGCGTTTACCCTGGTCGATCAGCGACTGTTCGCGCGCGGAAGCTTCTTCGATCATCCGTTTAGGGAGCCCGGCTTCAATCGCTTTCGCCATGCCGCCTGCCTCATCAATCTGTTTGATGATCGTGCGTGCCTGCTTCACGATTTGATCGGTGAGTGACTCGACGTAATACGATCCGGCCAGCGGATCAACGGTGCGGCAGATCTCTGATTCTTCCTGAATGATGATTTGCGTATTACGCGCAATACGGGCGGAGAAATCGGTGGGCAGACCGAGCGCTTCATCAAAGGCGTTGGTATGCAGCGACTGGGTGCCGCCAAGCGTAGCGCCGAGTGCTTCAATAGTGGTTCGTACCACGTTGTTATATGGATCCTGCTCGGTCAGGCTCCAGCCAGACGTCTGGCAGTGGGTACGCAGAGCGAGAGACTTCGGGTTGGTCGCGCCAAAACTGCTGACCGCTTCGCTCCACAGATACCGCGCCGCGCGCAGCATGGCGACGTTCATAAACAGATCCATGCCAATGCCGAAGAAGAACGACAGGCGCGGGGCGAAGTCATCAATTTTCAGTCCGGCGGAGAGTGCGGCTTTGATGTATTCAATGCCGTCTGCCAGCGTAAACGCTACCTGCTGCACGCAGTTCGCTCCGGCTTCACCCATGTGATAGCCGCTGATACTGATGGTGTTAAAGCGCGGCATGTTGCCGGAGCACCAGGCGATGATGTCGGCGATAATGCGCATGGACGGTTTTGGTGGATAAATGTAGGTGTTGCGGCACAGGTACTCTTTCAGAATATCGTTCTGAATGGTCCCGGTGAGTTGTTCCGGCGCTACGCCTTGTTCTTCTGCCGCGACGATATAAAACGCCAGCACTGGCAGCACCGCGCCGTTCATGGTCATCGATACCGACATCTTATCCAGCGGGATCTGGTCGAACAGTACCTTCATATCTTCGACGGTATCGATCGCCACGCCCGCTTTGCCGACGTCACCTGATACGCGCGGGTTGTCAGAGTCATAGCCACGATGGGTGGCAAGGTCAAAGGCGACGGAAAGCCCTTTTTGCCCGGCTGCGAGGTTACGGCGGTAGAAGGCGTTGGACTCTTTGGCGGTAGAGAAACCGGCGTACTGACGAATGGTCCACGGCTGCGCGGTATACATGGTGGCGCGCGGGCCACGCACGTAAGGCGGCAGGCCGGGCAGGGTGCCCGTGACTTCCAGATTATCAAGGTCCGCTTCGGTATACAGCGGCTTGATAGCAATCCCTTCCCCCGTCTGTCTTTCCAGCGAGTCGACGGTTTTTTCCCGTCGACTGAGTTCTTTATTGGCGAGTGTTTTCCACTCCTGCACGTTTGCCATTTTTTGCTCCGTATTACGCAATAAGTTGAATCTTTGCGAATACGGTGTGCTTTTTCATTTGGCTTGTCGCCAGCAAAAAATAGCCAACAAGGCGTCGTTTTTTGCCGCGTGGTGTGCTTTATTTTGTGATGTATTTCAAAGACGTGGCGGGAATAGCATGAAAAGAGGGTAAAGGCTTATAGGCCGGATAAGACGTTACGCCCCCATCCGGCACTTAAGGTTATGAACGGTTTAATCCTGACGCAGTACGTTATGACCGTACGCAAGCAGCGCATCAGTGACGTTACGCATCATGCGGCTTTCTGGGGCAAAACGGTGCCAGTACAGCATCCGGCGCTGGAACAGGCCCGGCGTTAAGTCGATAAGCTCGCCGCTTGCCAGTTCTTTCTCAATCTGCAAGTGGGGGATCATGCAGCAGGTCGTTCCCTGACGCGCCAATTGAACAAAGGCTTCAGACGAGTTAACGATATGGCACGGCACGCTGCCCGGAGGCAGGTCGAAGTTTTGTTGCAGGAACGCCTGGTGCATATCATCAAGATGGTCAAACGCTACCGCTGGGGCTTTCAGCAGGGCAGCGCGGGTGACGCCGTTAGGGAAATAACGCTCGGCGAAAGGTTTAGAACCAACAAACAGGTAGTCCAGCGCCCCGAGTTTATCCACCAGGCAGCTTGGCAGCGCCTGATGTTGAATACTCACCGCACCAACCACTTCACCACGACGCAGACGTTCCTGCGTGCGGGTTTCATCCTCAACCTGCAGGTTCAGCCGAATCGGCGAATTTGCCAGTACCGGGGCCAGCGCCGGAAGTAACCAGGTCGCCAGACTGTCGGCGTTCACCGCCAGCGAGAGCAGCAGCGGCGTCGAACCGGTTTGTTCATCTCCCAGCCACTCGTCTTCCAGCAGTTCAACCTGACGCAAAAGCGCCAGTAGTTTCTGCCCCTGTTCGGTTGGGCGAGGCGGTACGGTACGCACCAGCAGCGGTTGTCCGAACATATTCTCAAGCTGTTTTATGCGCTGTGAAACTGCGGATTGTGTGATGCACAGCTTTTGCGCTGCACGCTCAAATCCTCGTTCACGAATAACCGCATCCAGTGCTTGTAGTGTTCTGTAGTCCGGACGTTTCATTGCTTTGACGCACTCCTGAAATTTTTGTTAGTCCTGCACTATGACACAATTTTTGATTGGTTACAGACCCTTTAACGCATGCTTCAGCATATCGGGTATCAATGCCAGCGCATTTTTTTCCGCGAGTGTTCGACCCGGGGTTGTTTTATCTACCCCTTCAGCGGGCAAAATATGGATATTGGTAATACCCAGCAAATTCAGCACTGATTGTAGATAGCTTTCCTGATGATCTAACGCCAGATGCTCAATATCTGAATAAATGCCGCCGCGTGTGGACACAATGAACGTCGGTTTGTCGGTCAGTAATCCAACTGCGCCTGTAGACGTGAAACGAAATGTCAGGCCAGCCTGGCAAACCTGATCTATCCAGCTTTTTAGGCCAGAGGAAACTGAGTGGTTGATCATCGGTGCGCCAATCACCAGGACATCACAGTCGTTCAACTCCTTAATCGAGTTTTTGATATCTGTCACTTCGCGCTGCGTTTGCGCATTCGGTGATATTAATTTCCCCGTAAGTGCTAAAAAAGTCTCTTCACGTAAATGGGGAGGCGGCATGCATCCTAGATCGCGGCTAATCACATTGGCTTTGGGGAAGCGTTGGCAGATAGCTGTTGTCAGCGCCTGGCTCAGTTTTCGTGAACTTGAGCTATGGATCATCGGGCTACTATCGATATGAAGAATATTCATTTTGTTCATCTCATTAAAAGCGTGAGATCAGTTTAACTGTTGTTTTAATGGTGATTAAATAGATGATATTGAACTTCATTGTTGTGATAAAAGAACAATTATGATCGACTGGAATGACTATTGGTATTTTGCATTGATTGCGCAAGAGGGCAGCTATAGTCGGGCGGCTGTGCGTGCGGGGGTGTCTAAGTCGGTGCTCAGCAGACGAATATCAGCATTAGAGGAGCGACTGGGCGTACGTCTTATCCAGCGAACAACCCGACGTTTGGCGCTGACGACTGTTGGGGAGCAATTTGCGCAGGAATGTCAGACGCTGGTCATTCAAAGTGAGCGGGCGCGGGCGGTGGTACAGGCGGTACAGGAATATCCGCAGGGGACATTGCGGATTAGCGCTCCGGTATTTATGGCGGAAACCTGGCTGGGTGAGTTTATTAGTGAATTTATTGCGCGTTGGCCGCAGACAATTTTGCAGCTTATTGCCGTTAATCGATCGGTAGATATGATTGCTGAAGGTATTGATATTGCATTGTCAGCCAGTTCTGAATCGCTACCTGATTCTTCGTTGCACTATAAAAAACTTGATACACAGTTCGATATTCTGGTCGCCAGCCCTCAATGGATTGCCCAATTTCCTAATTTAAAAAGCATCAGCGATCTGGAAGGGGTTCCGGCAATGGTGAGGCATGGTGGAGATCGGGCGCATCAGTGGCATTTAACTAATGACCGCCAGGAGATAATGCTGACGGTTTCTCCGCGTCTGCATTCTAATAATTTACGCGTTCTGTTGCAGGCGGCGACAGGAGGAAATGGCGTAGCATTGTTACCACTTTCTGCCTGTAAGGAGGAATTGAAGGCGGGGGCATTGGTGCAGCTTTTTCCTGAATGGCGTAGCCTGCCAAAGCAGATTTATGTGCTATTTCCTGGAAGCAGAGGAATGCCCGCCATTGCGCGCTATTTCATCGATGAGTTAACAACACGGCTTGCTGACAGGGGTTAATTACCGTTTTTTGTATATAATACGCCTGAATTCACACCACAGGCGAAACGATCATGACGCAGGATGAACTGAAAAAAGCAGTAGGATGGGCGGCACTTCAGTATGTACAGCCCGGCACCATTGTGGGCGTAGGTACAGGTTCAACAGCCGCACACTTTATTGATGCGCTGGGCACAATGAAAGGCCAGATTGAAGGTGCGGTATCCAGTTCGGACGCCTCGACCGAAAAACTCAAAAGTCTTGGCATCCACGTGTTCGATCTTAACGAAGTTGATAGTCTCGGCGTATACGTTGACGGCGCGGATGAAATTAACGGCCACATGCAGATGATCAAGGGCGGCGGCGCAGCGTTGACCCGTGAAAAAATCATTGCTTCCGTGGCGAAGAAATTTATCTGCATTGCCGACGCATCCAAAGAAGTGGATATTCTCGGTAACTTCCCGCTGCCGGTTGAAGTGATCCCAATGGCGCGCAGCGCTGTGGCTCGCCAGTTGGTGAAGCTGGGCGGTCGTCCTGAATACCGTCAGGGCGTAGTGACGGACAATGGCAACGTGATCCTTGATGTACACGGTCTGGAGATCCTCGACGCCATCGCGATGGAAAACGCCATCAATGCGATTCCGGGCGTGGTAACCGTCGGTCTGTTTGCTAACCGTGGTGCGGATGTCGCGCTGATCGGTACGCCAGACGGCGTGAAAACTATCGTAAAATGATCTGACGGGAGTGTCTTCTCCCGTTAAAAAAAATTTGGCAGGGCAAATTTGGTGACTTGTGTCACGTTTATAATATTGTCCTGCCGATCTCTCCAAAGAAAAAGTTATCGCCAGTATTTTCCTCTGACATTTCTCTCTGAATGACATTTCTTCAGCATGGCGACGCAAACGTTCATATTGCCGCAATATTTTTTTTTGATATGTTGAAGAGACGGATGAAAATCCCACACACAACACATCAGTTTGAACAAAAAAAGACAGGGTCGGGGAAATGGCAAAGGTATCACTGGAGAAAGATAAGATTAAATTTCTGCTGGTTGAAGGCGTGCATCAAAAAGCGCTCGAAAGCCTTCGTGCAGCAGGTTATACCAACATCGAGTTTCACAAAGGCGCTCTGGACACTGAACAACTGAAAGAGTCCATCCGTGATGCCCACTTCATTGGCCTGCGATCCCGTACCCATCTGACTGAAGATGTGATTGACGCCGCAGAGAAACTGGTCGCGATTGGCTGTTTCTGTATCGGCACCAACCAGGTTGATCTCAGCGCTGCAGCAAAGCGCGGGATCCCCGTGTTTAACGCACCATTCTCTAACACGCGTTCCGTTGCAGAACTGGTGATTGGCGAACTGCTGCTACTGCTACGCGGCGTACCCGAAGCGAACGCCAAAGCACACCGCGGCGTGTGGAATAAACTGGCTACCGGCTCGTTTGAAGCACGTGGCAAAAAACTGGGGATCATCGGCTACGGCCACATTGGTACTCAACTGGGTATTCTGGCTGAATCGCTGGGGATGCATGTTTATTTCTATGATATTGAAAATAAACTCCCGCTCGGCAACGCCACGCAGGTGCAGCATCTTTCCGACCTGCTCAATATGAGCGACGTGGTGAGTCTGCACGTACCTGAAAATGCCTCCACTAAAAACCTGATGGGTGCGCGTGAGATTTCGCTGATGAAACCGGGCGCGCTGCTAATTAACGCCGCACGCGGTACGGTTGTTGATATTCCTGCGCTGTGCGACGCGTTAGCGAGCAAGCACCTGGCAGGGGCAGCAATCGACGTATTCCCAACCGAGCCGGCAAGCAACAGCGATCCTTTCACTTCGCCGCTGTGTGATTTCGACAACGTGATCCTGACGCCGCACATTGGTGGTTCAACGCTGGAAGCACAGGAAAACATCGGTCTGGAAGTGGCTGGGAAACTGACCAAGTATTCCGACAACGGCTCTACGCTGTCTGCAGTTAACTTCCCGGAAGTTTCGCTGCCGCTGCACGGCGGTCGTCGTCTGATGCACATTCACGAAAACCGTCCGGGCGTACTGACTGCGCTGAACCAGATTTTTGCCGAGCAGGGCGTCAACATTGCCGCACAGTATCTGCAGACTTCCGCACAGGTAGGTTATGTGGTTATCGATATTGAAGCGGATGAAGATGTGGCAGAGAAAGCGCTGCTGGCGATGAAAGCCCTTCCGGGAACCATTCGCGCTCGTCTGCTGTACTGATTTCCTCTACATGGGCAGGCGGTTGACCTGCCCATTATTTCCTCTGATTTCCCGGCCTCAAAATCTCTTCCTGTAACGCATACATCCTATTTTCGAGCCTTGCCGCAATTGGTAACTAAAGGATGTGCTGCGTGTTGTACAGCAATAAAAGGAATTTACGCCAGGAGCGCAGCATAGCGCTGGAACGGGAAAGTCCCTGGCGAAGCAGGGGCTCTAAAAAGGAAAGGGACGATGATGAGATACGTCATCATGCTGCTGATCCTGTTAATTATCGCTTGGCCACTCCCAAATTTTGGACGGCGTCACCACCGCAGGCAGCGGGATATCCCATTCTTCGACAGGCAGCTTTTCCACTCGCTGACAATCGTGCGCGTAGCCTACGGGCTGGATCTTATGCTGCTGCCAGTTTTGTAGCGTTCGATCGTAAAATCCACCGCCCATACCCAGGCGCTGTCCGTCTTCATCAAACGCCACTAACGGCGTAATCAGTACATCCAGCTGTGAGAGCGGCAATACGTCACGGACATCAAGCCGTGGTTCCTGGATCTTTAAACGATTGGTTACCAGGTCGCTGTGCGGATGATAGTGCAGGAACAGCAGGTTGCCAGGGCTGAAGGGATGAAGAACCGGAAGATAGACGCGCTTGCCCGCTTGCCACAGCTGATCTATTAGCGGCTGGGTATCGAGTTCGCCATCGAACGAGAGGAATACCGCCACCGTATGAGCGAGTACAACAGGGGGAAAGCTGAGCATTCGGATCGCGGCTTGCTGACCGTATTGTCGTTGCTGTTCGGAGGTAAGCGCACGACGACGCTGCCGAATCAGTTGACGGATTTCTTGTCGGGATAAAGGGAGTTCAGAAAGTAATGTCATGGCTGTTGCCAGGTAGAAGGGAATCTCCGAGATGCCGCCGCAGGCTGTAACCCTTGAACCCTTGGTTCAAGGTGAATGCGTCGTCACAGTTTTAAGGCTTCTCGGACGGGCCGAGCATGCTCACCAACCGTGGAGCGCCACATTCTTGTGGTATGAAATATCGGCTCAGGGGACTGGCCCGCTTGCAAACATCTCAGAGAAATTTTGTCTTCACGGTCACTCTACCACAGTAAACCGAAAAGTGTTATTCAAAGTTTTGGCCCGTTTTTTCGGTTATGCGACCCTGATCAAGCAACGCCTGTTCGATGGTCTGTTGTAGCATCCGAATACGTTGTTCCATGCTCGCCGCGTACTCACGCGTCTTCGCTTTTTCCTGAGTTAATTCATAGCTGATGTTCAACGCGGCGATGAAAACCAACTGCTCAGTATTTGTGACTCTAGTGCGAACTTTCAGATCTTGCAATCGCTGATTGAGATCGTCCGCGGCCTGATTCAACGCATCCCTTTGTTCAGGCGGGCAATTCACTCGCAGTGAACGGCCAAATATTTGGATATCGACGGGTTGTGCAGACATGCCACCTTCCTGCTGATTGACTGCGCTGCCTTCGTCTCCAGACCGTGGGTCCGCGAAGGGGCGACACTATAGCTACCCTGGTATCAAGATACAAGCCCTTTTCTGGTCCACCAGGGTCCAAAGTGGTAGCATACCATGAATATTCCTCCCTTTGATGACGAATGCTTATGTCTATACAGAACGAAATGCCTGGTTACAACGAAGTTAGCCAGTTTTTGAACCAACAAGGGGCTGGATTAACCCCGGCCGAAATGCACGGCTTGATAAGCGGAATGATTTGCGGCGGAAACAACGACAGCTCATGGCAGCCGCTGCTGCATGACCTGACGAACGAAGGTCTGGCCTTTGGTCACGAGCTGGCTCAGGCGCTGCTGAAAATGCACTCTGCCACCAGTGATGCCCTCGAAGACGACGGCTTCCTTTTTCAGCTTTATCTGCCTGAAGGGGATGACGTCAGCGTGTTCGATCGCGCCGATGCGCTGGCGGGATGGGTAAACCACTTTTTACTGGGCCTTGGCGTCACGCAGCCGAAGCTCGACAAAGTGACCGGCGAAACCGGGGAAGCGATTGACGACCTGCGCAATATCGCTCAGTTGGGATATGACGAAGACGAAGATCAGGAAGAGCTGGAAATGTCGCTCGAAGAGATCATCGAATACGTGCGCGTAGCCGCCTTGCTGTGCCATGACACGTTTACGCGTCAGCAGCCGACCGCGCCGGAAGTCCGTAAACCGACTCTGCACTAAGAACGAAACGCAAAGGAGAGTGTGATGAGCGAGATATCTCAGCAAGAATTCCAGCGTCGTCGCCAGGCTTTACTGGCACAAATGCAGCCCGGCAGCGCCGCGCTGATTTTTGCCGCACCGGAAGCGACGCGTAGCGCGGACAGTGAATACCCCTACCGCCAAAGCAGTGATTTCTGGTACTTCACCGGTTTTAACGAGCCTGAAGCCGTGCTGGTGCTGATCAAAAGTGATGACACTCATAACCACAGCGTTTTGTTCAATCGGGTTCGCGATCTGACGGCGGAAATCTGGTTTGGCCGCCGTCTGGGCCAGGATGCTGCCCCGGCAAAACTTGGCGTTGACCGGGCGCTGGCCTTCAGTGAAATCAACCAACAGCTGTATTTGCTGCTCAATGGTCTGGACGCGGTATACCACGCTCAGGGCGAGTATGCCTGGGCCGACGAAATTGTATGCACGGCGCTGGATAAACTGCGCAAAGGCTCCAGACAAAATCTGCACGCGCCTGCCGCGATTATCGACTGGCGTCCAATGGTGCATGAGATGCGCCTGTTCAAATCACCGGAAGAAATTGCGGTCATGCGTCGTGCCGGAGAAATCACCGCGCTGGCGCATACCCGTGCGATGGAAAAATGCCGTCCGGGGATGTTTGAATACCAGTTAGAAGGGGAGATTCACCACGAATTTACCCGTCATGGCGCGCGTTATCCGTCCTATAACACGATTGTCGGCAGCGGTGAAAACGGCTGTATCCTGCATTACACCGAAAATGAAAGTGAAATGCGCGATGGCGATCTGGTGCTGATCGACGCTGGCTGTGAATATAAAGGCTATGCGGGCGACATTACGCGTACCTTTCCGGTGAACGGTAAATTTACCCCAGCACAGCGTGAAATCTACGATATCGTGCTGGAATCCTTAGAGACCAGCCTGCGTCTGTATCGTCCCGGAACGTCCATTCAGGAAGTCACTGGCGAAGTGGTGCGCATCATGATTATGGGCCTGGTGAAACTCGGTATTCTGCACGGTGATGTCGATCAGTTGATTACTGAAAATGCGCATCGCCCATTCTTTATGCATGGTCTAAGCCACTGGCTTGGGCTGGATGTGCACGACGTCGGCGTTTATGGTCAGGACCGCTCACGTATTCTTGAGCCGGGTATGGTACTCACCGTCGAGCCGGGACTGTATATCGCGCCGGACGCCGATGTACCGCCGGCTTATCGTGGTATCGGCATTCGTATTGAGGATGACATCCTCATCACCGAGGACGGCAATGAAAACCTGACCGCCAGCGTAGTGAAGAAAGCCGATGACATTGAAGCCTTAATGGCTGCGGCGCGACTGCAATGAGCGTAATTATCGTCGGTGGTGGTATGGTTGGCGCGACGCTGGCGCTGGCCATTTCTCAGCTCAGCCATGGGACTCTGCCGGTTCATCTGATAGAAGCGAGCGAACCTGAAACTGACCGCCATCCTGGGTTTGATGCCCGGGCGATCGCGCTGGCGGCAGGTACCTGCCAACAGTTGGCGCGAATTGGCGTATGGCAGGCGATTGCCGATTGCGCAACGGCCATTAAAACGGTTCACGTCAGCGATCGCGGCCATGCCGGATTTGTGACGCTGGATGCGCAGGAATACCGTATTTCGGCTCTGGGCCAGGTGGTAGAACTGCACGACGTCGGGCTGCGTCTGTTTGCGCTGCTGCGCAAAGCGCCGGGCGTCACATTGCACTGCCCCGACCGCGTAGCCAGCGTGTCGCGCACGCAGGAGCGCGTTGAAGTAACGCTGGAAAATGGTGAGATGATTTCCGGTCGCCTGCTGGTGGCTGCTGACGGCACGCGTTCCACACTGGCGACTGCCTGCGGTGTTGACTGGCTGCAACAGCCTTATGAGCAACTGGCGGTGATTGCCAACGTCACGACCTCGGTCCCGCACGACGGGCGAGCGTTTGAACGCTTCACGCAATATGGCCCGCTGGCAATGCTGCCGATGTCTGACGGTCGCTGCTCGCTGGTGTGGTGCCATCCACTGGAGCAGCGTGATGAGATCTTGGCCTGGTCCGACGAACAGTTTTGCCGTGAACTGCAAACCGCGTTTGGCTGGCGACTGGGACGTATTACCCAGGCTGGTAAACGCAGCGCTTATCCGCTTTCGTTAACTACGGCGCTGAAAGCGATTACCCATCGTACCGTGCTGGTTGGGAACGCAGCCCAGACGCTGCATCCTATTGCCGGACAAGGTTTTAACCTTGGTCTGCGTGACGTAATGAGCCTGGCTGAGACGTTGACGCAGGCGCAAAACAACGCGGAAGATATCGGTGATTATGCGGTGCTGGCACGCTATCAGCAGCGTCGCGAGCGCGATCGTGATACGACGATTGGTGTGACCAACAATTTAGTGTATTTGTTTGCTAATCGCTGGGCTCCGCTGGTTGTTGGGCGCAACGTCGGGCTGATGGCGATGGAATTATTCACCCCTGCGCGCGATGCGCTGGCGGAGCGGACCCTGGGTTGGGTTGCACGATAAATATGACCTGTAGGCCGGATAAGGCAACGCCGACATCCGGCAAGGGTCCCCGCAAAAATGTCTGATGGCGCTGCGCTTATCAGGCCTACGGATTACAGGTTTCGAGGTATAAACAGTGCAAAGTGTTGATGTAGCAATTGTTGGTGGCGGCATGGTGGGACTGGCGGTTGCCTGCGGCCTGCAGGGCAGTGGGTTGCGCGTTGCTGTATTAGAACAACATGTTCCGCAGCCATTGGCGGCGGATGCACCTCCTCAGCTTCGAGTATCGGCAATTAATGCAGCCAGCGAAAAACTGCTTACCCGTCTTGGCGTCTGGTCCGACATTGTTGCCCGTCGCGCTTGCTGCTACCACGGCATGGAAGTCTGGGACAAAGACAGCTTTGGACGCATTGCGTTTGATGACCAGAGCATGGGCTACAGCCATTTGGGCCACATCGTTGAAAACTCAGAAATCCATTATGCACTGTGGCAAAAGGCACAGCGTTCACCTGATATTACGCTGATGGCACCCGCTGAATTACAGCAGGTGGCCTGGGGCGAGAACGAGGCATTTCTGAGCCTGAAAGATGGCACAATGTTGACGGCGCGTCTGGTCGTCGGTGCTGATGGTGCTAACTCCTGGCTGCGCAACAAAGCAGATATTCCGCTCACCTTCTGGGATTATCGTCATCATGCGCTGGTGGCGACTATCCGTACGCAGGAAGCACACGGTGCGGTTGCGCGTCAGGCGTTCCACGGCGAGGGTATTCTGGCATTCCTGCCGCTCAGAGATCCACACCTGTGTTCTATCGTCTGGTCGCTCTCGCCGCAGGAAGCAGAACGTATGCAGCAGGCAAGCGTTGAAGAGTTTAATCAGGCGCTGAATATCGCCTTTGATAACCGTCTGGGACTGTGCAGCCTTGAAAGCGAACGTCAGGCGTTTCCGCTGACGGGACGCTATGCCCGCCAGTTCGCGGCCCATCGTCTGGCGCTGGTTGGGGATGCGGCGCATACCATCCACCCGTTGGCGGGTCAGGGGGTTAACCTTGGCTTTATGGATGCGGCGGAGCTGATCGATGAACTTAAGCGGCTACAGCGTCAGGGTAAAGATATTGGTCAGTATCTCTATTTACGCCGCTACGAACGCAGCCGTAAGCACAGCGCGGCGCTGATGCTGGCGGGGATGCAGGGTTTCCGTGAACTGTTTGCAGGCGAGAATCCGGCGAAAAAACTGCTACGCGATATTGGGCTGAAATTGGCCGATACCCTCCCGGGCGTAAAACCACAACTCATCCGCCAGGCGATGGGACTGAATGATCTTCCTGAGTGGTTACGTTAGTGTCCGTAAGGACAATCTTAAGAATTTGAGACCCGTCACACTTTCCTCTCCCGGCCTGCGCGCCGGGGTGCTTCTCTCATTTGAAATAATCTAATTCCACGCCTTTTTTCGCATTAGTTTTTCTAATATTACGTTTTTTTCATAACGCCATTTTTGACATTTTTTCCACATTTAATGTGGGTTAGTGCTGTAAGTTTGCGCTTATCTTTGTTTGTTATTCTGATTAATTACTATATGCATGGAGTTTTATTCTGTTGACGATCTGGCTGTTTTTCGCCATAAGCTAATGTGATGGTTAATTTTGACTTATGGTTTAGCGTCTATTTCGGTGGTAAGTTCAGGACAAAGAGAACGTTTGCGTCGTAGCCCCAGGAGCGGCTGCGGTGCTGGGTTTCGTGGCGAAAATTTCACCGCGAAAGAGTTGGTAGCCCCGCTTATTCAACGAGGAAAAGATGGCTCAACAGACTCCTTTGTACGAACAACACACGCTATGTGGCGCGCGCATGGTCGATTTCCATGGCTGGATGATGCCACTGCATTACGGTTCTCAGCTCGATGAACACCATGCTGTTCGCACCGATGCCGGTATGTTTGATGTGTCGCATATGACCATCGTCGACCTGCGCGGTAGCCGCACCCGGGAGTTCTTGCGTTATCTGTTGGCAAACGACGTCGCGAAGCTAACGAAGACGGGTAAAGCCCTCTACTCCGGGATGCTCAACGCTTCGGGCGGCGTGATAGATGACCTGATTGTCTACTACTTCACTGAAGATTTCTTCCGCCTCGTTGTAAACTCCGCCACCCGCGAAAAAGACCTCTCCTGGATTACCCAACACGCTGAACCTTACGCCATCGACATCACCGTTCGTGACGACCTGTCGCTAATTGCGGTGCAGGGTCCAAATGCGCAGGAAAAAGCAGCTACGTTGTTTACTGACGAGCAGCGTCATGCGGTTGAAGGCATGAAGCCGTTTTTCGGCGTTCAGGCGGGTGATTTGTTTATTGCAACCACCGGTTATACCGGCGAAGCAGGTTATGAAATTGCCATGCCGAATGAAAAAGCAGCAGATTTCTGGCGTGCGCTGGTACAGGCTGGTGTCAAACCTTGTGGTCTCGGCGCGCGCGACACCCTGCGTCTGGAAGCGGGTATGAACCTGTACGGCCAGGAGATGGACGAAGGTATTTCTCCGCTCGCGGCCAACATGGGCTGGACCATCGCGTGGGAACCGGCTGACCGCGACTTTATTGGTCGTGAAGCGCTGGAAATGCAGCGTGAGAAAGGCCACGAACAGCTGGTCGGACTGGTGATGACCGAGAAGGGCGTGCTGCGTAATGAACTGCCGGTACGTTTCACCGATGCTTCTGGCAACCAGCACGAAGGCATTATCACCAGTGGCACATTCTCCCCAACCCTGGGTTACAGCATCGCGTTGGCGCGTGTCCCTGCGGGTATCGGTGAGACCGCGATCGTACAGATCCGTAACCGTGAAATGCCGGTAAAAGTGACTAAACCTGTTTTTGTGCGTAACGGCAAAGCCGTCGCGTAATTCATCCTTTTTTGGAGATTGATTGATGAGCAACGTACCTGCAGAACTGAAATACAGCAAAGAACACGAATGGCTGCGCAAAGAAGCTGACGGCTCTTACACCGTGGGCATCACAGAACACGCTCAGGAGTTGTTAGGTGACATGGTTTTCGTTGACCTGCCAGAAGTTGGCGCCACCGTCAGCGCGGGCGATGATTGCGCCGTTGCGGAGTCCGTAAAAGCGGCATCCGATATCTATGCGCCAGTAGGCGGTGAGATTGTTGCGGTTAACGATGCGCTCAGCGACTCCCCGGAACTGGTCAACAGCGAACCGTATGCAGGCGGCTGGATTTTCAAAATCAAAGCCAGCGATGAAAGCGAAATTGAATCGCTGCTGGATGCGACCGCATACGAAGCATTGTTAGAAGACGAATAAATACGCTTCATTCTTCACGTTGCAGGTGTGTTGGCTTCCTCGCTCACCCCAGTCACTTACTTATGTAAGCTCCTGGGGATGCGCTGCGTCGCCGCGTTACTCGGCCCTTGGCCTCGCCCCTACGGGGCCAGCGCAAGCGCTGTTCAAACTGGCGTAGCCAGTTTGTCCTGCAACGCGAATTATTTTGCGTATTCAGGTAAGTAGAGACACCTACGATTCACTGCACGTTTCAGGAACCATCGCCCATGACACAGACGTTAAGCCAGCTTGAAAACAGCGGCGCTTTCATTGAACGCCACATCGGACCGGACGCCGCGCAGCAGCAAGAGATGCTGAATGCGGTTGGCGCCGAGTCGTTAAACGCGCTGATCGGCCAGATTGTGCCGAAAGACATTCAGCTCGCAACCCCGCCACAGGTGGGCGAGGCGGCGACCGAATACGCTGCGCTGGCTGAATTAAAAGCCATCGCCGGGCGTAACAAGCGCTTCACGTCCTACATTGGCATGGGCTACACCGCCGTGCAGTTGCCGCCGGTTATTCTGCGTAACATGCTGGAAAACCCAGGTTGGTACACCGCATATACGCCGTATCAGCCGGAAGTCTCTCAGGGGCGTCTGGAAGCTCTGCTGAACTTCCAACAGGTCACACTGGACCTGACGGGGCTGGATATGGCTTCCGCTTCTCTGCTGGATGAAGCCACTGCGGCGGCTGAAGCCATGGCGATGGCCAAACGCGTCAGCAAACTGAAAAATGCCAACCGTTTCTTTGTGGCGGCTGATGTTCATCCGCAAACGCTGGACGTGGTTCGCACCCGTGCAGAAACCTTTGGTTTTGACGTCATTGTTGATGATGCGGCGAAAGCGCTGGATCACCAGGATGTGTTTGGCGTGCTGTTGCAGCAGGTTGGCACCACCGGTGAAGTGCACGACTACAGCAAACTAATTGCTGAGCTGAAATCCCGTAAAGTTGTGGTTAGCGTTGCGGCCGACTTTATGGCGCTGGTACTGCTGACTGCTCCGGGCAAACAGGGCGCGGATATCGTTTTCGGCTCTGCGCAACGCTTCGGTGTACCGATGGGTTATGGTGGCCCACACGCGGCATTCTTCGCCGCTAAAGACGAATTCAAACGCTCCATGCCAGGCCGTATTATCGGCGTATCGAAAGATGCGGCGGGCAATACCGCACTGCGCATGGCGATGCAGACTCGCGAACAGCATATCCGCCGCGAGAAAGCGAACTCCAACATTTGTACCTCACAGGTTCTGCTGGCCAACATCGCCAGTTTGTATGCCGTTTATCATGGTCCGGTTGGCCTGAAACGTATCGCTAATCGCATCCATCGCCTGACTGATATTCTGGCGGCCGGTCTGCAGCAGAAAGGACTGAAGCTGCGTCATGCGCACTACTTCGACACTCTGTGTGTTGAAGTGACCGACAAAGCGGCTGTTCTGGCACGTGCTGAAGCGGCAGAAATCAACCTGCGTAGCGATATCCATAACGCGGTAGGTATTACGCTCGATGAAACCACCACCCGTGAAAACGTGGTGCAGTTGTTTAATGTTCTGCTGGGCGACAGTCACGGCCTGAATATCGATACGCTGGATAAAGACGTGGCGCTCGACAGCCGTTCCATTCAGGACAGCATGCTGCGTGACGATGCGATCCTCAGCCATCCGGTGTTTAATCGCTATCACAGCGAAACCGAGATGATGCGCTACATGCACTCGCTGGAGCGCAAAGATCTGGCACTGAACCAGGCGATGATCCCGCTGGGTTCTTGCACCATGAAGCTGAACGCCGCCGCCGAGATGATCCCTATCACCTGGCCGGAATTCGCTGAACTTCACCCGTTCTGCCCGCCAGAGCAGGCAGAAGGTTATCACCAGATGATCGGCCAGCTTTCCGAGTGGCTGGTAAAACTGACCGGTTATGACGCTGTCTGCATGCAGCCGAACTCCGGCGCACAGGGCGAGTATGCGGGTCTGCTGGCGATTCGTCACTATCACGAAAGCCGTAACGAAGGCCATCGCGATATCTGTCTGATCCCGGCTTCTGCCCACGGTACCAACCCGGCATCCGCACAGATGGCGGGGATGCAGGTTGTGGTTGTCGCTTGTGATAAGAACGGCAACATCGACCTGGACGATCTGCGAGCAAAAGCAGAACAACATGCTGCGAACCTCTCATGCATCATGGTGACCTATCCGTCTACTCACGGCGTGTATGAAGAAACGATCCGTGAAGTGTGCGACGTTGTACACCAGTTTGGCGGCCAGGTTTACCTTGATGGCGCGAACATGAACGCTCAGGTTGGGATCACCACGCCGGGCTTTATCGGCGCAGATGTCTCGCACCTCAACCTGCATAAAACATTCTGCATTCCGCACGGCGGCGGCGGCCCGGGTATGGGACCGATTGGCGTCAAATCACATCTGGCGCCGTTCGTACCGGGTCACAGCGTAGTGCAGATTGAAGGAATGCTCACCCGTCAGGGCGCAGTTTCTGCGGCGCCGTTCGGTAGCGCATCTATTCTGCCAATCAGCTGGATGTACATCCGTATGATGGGCGCAGAAGGTCTGAAGCAGGCAAGCCAGGTGGCGATCCTTAACGCTAACTATATTGCCAGCCGTCTGAAAGATGCTTATCCGGTACTGTATACCGGTCGCGATGGTCGCGTGGCGCATGAATGTATTCTCGACATTCGCCCACTGAAAGAAGAGACCGGCATCAGCGAACTGGATATTGCCAAGCGCCTGATCGATTACGGTTTCCATGCGCCGACCATGTCATTCCCGGTCGCGGGTACCCTGATGGTTGAACCGACTGAGTCTGAAAGCAAAGTGGAACTGGATCGCTTTATTAATGCGATGCTGGCAATCCGCGCTGAGATCGATCGCGTGAAAGCCGGTGAATGGTCACTGGAAGATAACCCGCTGGTTAACTCACCGCACACGCAAAACGAGCTGGTCGCGGAGTGGAATCACGGTTATAGCCGCGAAATCGCCGTCTTCCCGGCAGGTGTGGCGAACAAATACTGGCCAACCGTGAAACGCCTTGATGACGTTTACGGTGACCGTAACCTGTTCTGCTCCTGCGTGCCGATGAGCGAATATCAGTAACTTTTCCGCGCAGTAAAGCTTTTGTAGGCCGGGTAAGGCGAAGTCGCCTCCCGGCTTTTTCATATCTGGAGGTATCCATGGGAATCGCACTGGTTACTGGTGGCAGTCGCGGCATCGGGCGGGCAACCGCGCTGCAGTTAGCGCAAGAGGGTTACACGGTCGCGGTTAACTTTCATCACAATATCCGTGCGGCAACGGAGGTGGTGAATACCATTGCCGCTGCCGGGGGAAAGGCATTTGCTCTACGGGCTGATATCAGTGATGAAAGCCAGGTTATGGCGATGTTTGAATCCATTGACCGCGAAGGTGAACCACTGTCTGCGTTAGTGAATAATGCCGGGATTTTGTTTGAACAAAGCACGGTAGAAAGCCTAACTGCCGATCGAATTAACCGTGTGCTGGCGACCAATGTTACCGGCTATTTTCTGTGTTGTCGGGAAGCGGTTAAGCGCATGTCGTTTAAGCACGGAGGGCAAGGCGGGGCGATTGTGAATGTCTCTTCGGCGGCATCGCGGCTTGGTGCGCCATTCGAATATGTTGATTACGCGGCCTCAAAAGGCGCTGTAGACACGCTCACCACCGGCCTTGCGTTGGAGGTTGCGGCGCAAGGGATCCGCGTAAACTGCGTGCGACCTGGTCTTATCTACACTGAAATGCACGCATCCGGCGGCGAGCCGGGAAGGGTCGATCGCGTGAAATCGATGTTGCCTATGCAGCGCGGCGGACAGCCGGAGGAGGTCGCGCAGGCGATTACCTGGCTGCTGAGCGAGAAGGCGTCCTACGTAACGGGAAGCTTTCTGGAACTGGCTGGCGGGAAGTAGGATTTAATCGCCGGATGGCGCTACGCTTATCCGGCCTACGGGAATTTAATCTGTAGGCTGGATAAGGCGTTTAAGCCGCCATCCGGCAAAAAATCAAAGTTTCTCGCCGTTGCTGGCGATTACCTCTTTGTACCAGTTAAAACTTTTCTTGCGCGAGCGCGACATATCGCCGGTGCCGTCGTCGTGTTTGTTCACGTAGATAAAGCCGTAGCGTTTGCTGTACTGACCGGTGGTGAACGAAACGCAGTCGATGCACCCCCACGGCGTGTAGCCCATCAGATCTACGCCATCATAAGTTACCGCTTTCATCATCTCTTCAACGTGGGCGCGCAGATAGTCGATGCGATAGTCGTCGTTGATGCTGCCGTCTTCTTCCACTTTGTCGTAGGCACCAAATCCGTTTTCAACGATAAACAGCGGCTTCTGATAGCGCTCGTACAGTTCGCATAAGGCGTAACGCAGGCCGACCGGATCAATCTGCCAGCCCCAGTCGGAGGCTTTTACGTGTGGGTTCGGTACGCTGCCCTCAAAACCAGAAATGGCATCGCCGCTGCCGCCTTCCGCTTTTACTGCGTTGGTCATGTAGTAACTGAATCCGAGATAGTCACAAGTGCCTTCACGCAGGATTTGCTCATCGCCGGCTTCCATTCGGATGTTGAATTCGCGGCGTTCCCACTCGTTTAGTACATAGCTTGGGTAGTAGCCGCGCAGTTGAACGTCGGTGAAAACGTAGCGCTCACGCATCGATTCCTGCGCGAACATTACATCTTCAGGCTTACAGGAGAACGGGTACAGTGGCACCATCGCCAGCATGCAGCCGACTTTCATTTCCGGGTTGATGCGGCGTGCGGCTTTCACTGCCAGAGCACTGGCCACGAACTGGTGATGCAGCACCTGGTACATGGTTTCTTCTGGGTTTTCATGCTCGGTATACACCACGCCGGAGCAGCAATAACCAAACAGCGGTGCGCGCCAGTTGCGCTGGTTGTTGATCTCATTAAAGGTCATCCAGTATTTGACCTTGTGCTTGTAGCGCTCAAAAACGACTTCAGCAAATCGGACAAAGAAATCGACGACTTTACGATTTGTCCAGCTACCGTACTGTTGAACCAGGTGCAGCGGCATTTCAAAGTGGGAAAGGGTGATGACCGGTTCGATGTTGTACTTCAGCAGTTCATCGAACATGTCGTCGTAGAACTTTAGCCCTTCTTCATTCGGCTGGGTTTCGTCCCCTTTGGGGAAGATACGGGTCCAGGCGATTGAGGTACGGAAGCATTTGAAGCCCATCTCGGCAAACAGCTTGATGTCTTCTTTGTAATGACCGTAAAAATCGACAGCTTCATGGTTGGGGTAGTACTTACCGGGCTCAACTTCCTGAGTGATTTCTCGCGGAACGCCGTGTGCCCCTCCGGTCAGTACGTCGCAAATGCTGGGGCCTTTGCCACCTTTGTTCCAGCCGCCTTCAACCTGGTGCGCCGCAACCGCGCCGCCCCATAAAAAATCTTTTGGTAAGGTAAGTTTTTTCATCTGCGCTCAGTCTCAAATTAATACAATCTGATTTTGAGTCTAACAAAGGAAAGATAAATGTCACGATATAACAAAATAGCGCTAATGTGATTTGTTACATCCAAAAAACAGATTGTTTTTTTACGCTATTCTTTTCGCCAACTTGCGGCCGAGTGATTCCAGAATATAAATAACAGGGATCTGCGTGGTTATATCGTATACCCCGGCAATGCGCGTCTGTGGAACGTGCCAGGAGAGATTAAAGTCAGCCAATTTGGCCAGACGCGAATGTTCATGACTGGTGACAGACAGGACCTTACAGTTATGCAGGCTGAACTGGCTGGCAAAGCGCAGGATCTCTTCTGTTTCACCGGAAACGGAAAGCACGATCGCCAGCGCGTTTCTGGCCATATCATTCGTTACTGGGAAATAAGGGTCATCAATGTGATTACTGAATTTTCCGACGTTTGAGAAAAAACGTGCACCATATTTTGCTAAGGCTCCGGATGTTCCCGCTCCAACGAATATAATACGCTCAGAAGATAATATAATATCAACAGCCCGATCGAGCAGATTATCGAACTCATCGTTATTAACGCCTTTAAAGAAGCTGATAATTTCGCTGGCACCGAAATTAGCCTGTTGCGGTTCATTCTGCTCTAAATATAATTTGAAGCGCACGCGAAATTCTGAGTAACCTTCACACTTAAGCTTGCGGCAAAAGCGCAGTACGGTGGTAGTGGAAACACCCACGGCATCGGCCAGTTCGCGAATGGTCATGTACATGACTTTGTCACGGTTTTTGATGACATAGTTATAGACCAGCATCTCAAGATTGTTGAGACTGGCGATGGCAGCGTGGGAGAACATACTCACAATGGCAAAACTCACTCATCAGACTTCATCTACAGGGAATAATAACATGCAGCCAAATGACATCACTTTTTTTCAGCGTTTCCAGGATGACATACTGGCCGGACGCAAGACCATCACCATTCGTGACGAGTCCGAATCACACTTTAAAGCCGGGGACATTTTACGGGTTGGGCGCTTCGAAGATGACGGTTACTTCTGCACGATTGAGGTTGTTGCCACCTCAACCGTCACGCTGGATACGCTGACGGATAAACATGCCCAGCAGGAAAACATGACGCTTGAAGAACTTAAACATGTGATTGCCGAGATTTACCCGAATCAGACGCAATTTTATGTGATTGATTTTAAATGTCTTTGATTTTAATGGTACGCATGTTAGCTGAAATTTAAAAACTAACACCATGATTTTTATTGATAAATATTTATCTGGTAATTATTTTAGCTAACAGGTGTTCACTGGAACCATTCTCAGTTACGCTAGAGGAGCAATCACGATAGTGTTCGTTTCTCGGGAGTAAGTTATGGTTCAGAAGCCATTAATCGCGCAGGGATATTCGCTGGCAGAGGAAATAGCCAACAGCATCAGTCACGGTATCGGGCTGGTGTTTGGGATTGTCGGACTGGTGTTATTGCTGGTCCAGGCAGTGGATACCAATGCCAGCGCTATGGCGATCACCAGCTATAGCCTGTACGGCGGCAGCATGATCCTGCTGTTCCTCGCCTCAACTTTGTATCACGCGATCCCCCATCAGAGAGCGAAAGTCTGGCTGAAAAAATTCGACCACTGTGCGATTTATCTGCTGATTGCCGGGACCTATACGCCATTTCTGCTGGTGGGGCTTGATTCGCCGCTGGCACGTGGGCTGATGATTGTTATCTGGAGCCTGGCGCTGATCGGTATTTTATTCAAACTAACCATTGCGCACCGGTTTAAGGTTCTGTCACTGGTAACCTACCTGACGATGGGCTGGCTTTCGCTGATTGTTGTGTATCAACTGGCGGTTAAGTTGGCGGCGGGAGGCGTGACGTTGCTGGCTGTTGGCGGTGTGGTGTATTCGCTGGGCGTAATTTTCTACGTCTGTAAGCGTATTCCTTACAACCATGCGATCTGGCACGGCTTTGTGCTGGGCGGCAGCGTTTGCCACTTCCTGGCGATCTATCTGTATGTGGGATAACACGCATAGATTCAGTGTAATCCCTGGGGCGGCGTAAACGCCTCGCCCGGGCTGTATTTTGTAGACCGGACAAGGCAACGCCGCAATCCGGCGACTTGTGCCGAATTGCGAGATGGCGCTGCGCTTATCAGGCCTACTAATTACTCTTCTTCTAACGAATATGGCAGCGGTACGATATGCAGCGTTTTTGCGTCGTCACGAACGCGGAACACGCTGTCGGCCTCCATGTCGTTATTCATCACAACCTGCACCAGTACCTGACCATCGGCCAGTTGTACTGCGGCAAGTACGGTACCGGTACGACGCCAGTTCTCGCCCATTTTTAATTCAAGGTCTTCGCCAGCTTCCGGTACTCGACCGGCGGCGCCCGCTAAAGTCCACATGGCGCGTTTATTGGCTCCACGGAATTTTGCACGAGCAACCATTTCCTGACCGGTGTAGCAGCCTTTTTTAAAGCTGATCCCGCCCAGAGCCTGCAGATTGGTAGCCTGTGGAATAAACTGTGCACTGTTGGCTGTATCAATAACGGGGATACCCGCTTCGATATCCAGCGCCAGCCACTGCTGGCTGTTATTTAACTCAGCTTCGCCACGCAGCTTTTCAACCAAGGTTTCTGCTGTGGTGGCATCAACGATCAGCAGAAAACGTTCGGCAGGGTGTTCGAACCACAATACCGTGGAGGCACCTTCGGTAATGACCTGCTTATCACTGTTCGGTAATTCGCTAAAGAGATTGGCCAGCGCCGCGCGTGCCTGGAATCCCGCTACGCCCAGCAGGACGCGCTCGTCGTCTGGGGCGATCACCACCTTCGAGAAGACCGCGTATTTTTTCAGTTCGGTAAGCTGCGCATCGCGCAGGCTACGGCGCTCAAGCCATGCAAAACCGTCGCCGTGGCGGAACAGGCGCAGGTTGCTCCACATTTTACCTTTGGCATCACAATGAGCTGCAAGAACGTGCTGATGCTCGGCCATCTGGCTGACATCCGCCGTGACCTGACCCTGAATATACTTCTCACTGTCGACACCGGTGATGGTGGCGAGCGCCCAGTCATCGAGCGTCATTAGCGTCAGAGGTAAACGCGTTGACGCAAAAGGCTGGCGAGGAGGAAAAGATGTAAAAGCCATAATAATGTCCTGATTTGCTTAACGCTGTGATAATGACTAATGGTAAAAGAGCTATGGCCCATTGCAAGCGGTTTAAACAGGCTATTTGTGCCATATATTGCGCTTTGCGAGGAGACATCCAAAAATGGTGAATCCTTTGGCTTAATAAGGTTTTATTTAGCGAGCGAGCTTCAGTTTACTGATATTCCCGTAAAAGAGCGGGAAAAACACGTTACAATAGCGGGATACTTCGTTTTCGCGAGACAGGGAGAAGAACATGGATATTAACAACAAAGCACGTATTCATTGGGCATGCCGCCGCGGTATGCGCGAGCTGGACATCTCGATCATGCCGTTTTTCGAACATGAATATGACAGCTTAAGTGACGAAGAAAAACGTATCTTTATCCGTCTGCTAGAATGTGATGATCCAGATTTATTTAACTGGTTGATGAATCATGGGAAACCAGCTGATGCAGAGCTGGAGCAGATGGTGCGACTTATCCAGACACGGAATCGGGAACGTGGTCCAGTGGCAATCTGATTTACGCGTATCATGGCGCGCGCAGTGGCTTTCACTGCTAATTCATGGACTGGTCGCGGTGTTTATTTTATTGATGCCCTGGCCATTGAGCTACACCCCATTATGGCTGGTTTTGCTCTCTCTGGTGGTGTTCGATAGCGTTCGCAGTCAGCGTCGAATCAACGCCTGTCAGGGTGAGATTCGGCTGTTGATGGATGGCCGTCTGCGCTGGCAAGGGCAAGAGTGGTCTATCGTTAGCGCCCCCTGGATGGTTAAAACTGGCATGATGCTGCGTTTGCGTTCTGATGCCGGAAAACGTCAACATTTGTGGCTGGCAGCAGACAGTATGGATGATGCAGAGTGGCGGGATTTACGGCGGTTGATGCTGCAAAAGGCGAAGCAAGGGTAACGCATGACACATGCCTTATGGCGTGCAGCTTGAAGGCCTACAGTTAGGTGCATCATACAGGCCGGATAAGGCATTTACACCGTCATCCGGCAAACCGGTTATCAGGACCAGTGCTCGGCCATTTCCCCAAGAATTTGCTCGCACCAGGCCTGAATGCGTTCATCGCTGAGATCGTACTGGTTCGTCTCATCCAGCGCCAGGCCAACAAACAGTTGTCCATCAGCAATGACGGGTTTATCGCTGGTGAATTCGTAGCCTTCGGTGGGCCAGTAGCCGACAAACTTTACACCTTTGGTGATCAGTTTATCGTGCAGCATACCCAGCGCATCCAGGAACCATTCGCCGTATCCCAACTGATCGCCCATACCGTAAAGCGCGACAATCTTGCCTTCCAGGTTGAGGTCGTCCAGTTGCTCCCAGACCGCTTCCCAGTCCTCCTGAATTTCACCGAAATCCCAGGTTGGAATACCCAAAATGAGCACGTCATACTGCTCCATTAGAGTCGGGGAATCGTCTTTGAGGTTGTGTAGTGTCACCAGTTCGGGACCCAGGATATCGCGGATTTTCTCTGCTGCCATTTCGGTGTAGCAGGTGCTGGAACCGTAAAAAAGACCCATGTTCATGACGTAAACATCTCAATTCTGCTGTAGCGTTGCGGGTAGTGTAACAGAATCGCCGCATTCTCGGCACAATGAGGCATAATGCATCAAAAATGAGAGTGGAATAAGGGGCGCGAGTGGAACAGGATCTGGCGCGCATCGAGCAGTTTCTTGATGCCCTGTGGCTGGAACGAAATCTGGCGGAAAACACATTAAGTGCGTATCGTCGCGATTTGACCATGCTTGTGGAATGGTTACATCACCGCGGCGCTTCGCTTGCGACCGCGCAAAGTGATGATCTGCAAGCCCTGCTGGCTGAGCGGATGGATGGGGGTTATAAAGCCACCAGTTCCGCACGTTTGCTCAGTGCGACGCGACGTTTTTTTCAGCATCTGTATCGCGAAAAATATCGCGAAGATGACCCCAGCGCCTCGCTTGCATCACCTAAACTTCCGCAGCGCCTGCCTAAAGATCTCAGCGAAGCGCAGGTTGAGCGGCTGCTACAAGCGCCGCTTATTGAGCAACCGCTGGAGCTACGCGACAAAGCCATGCTGGAAGTGCTGTATGCAACGGGCCTGCGCGTGTCTGAACTGGTAGGGCTGACGATGAGTGACGTCAGCCTGCGTCAGGGCGTGGTACGGGTGATTGGTAAAGGTAACAAAGAGCGCCTTGTTCCGTTGGGTGAGGAGGCAGTGTACTGGCTGGAGACATACCTGGAGCATGGGCGTCCATGGTTGCTCAACGGCGTATCGATTGATGTGCTGTTTCCCAGTCAGCGGGCGCAACAGATGACCCGTCAGACCTTTTGGCATCGTATCAAACACTATGCTGTGTTGGCGGGAATCGACAGCGAAAAGCTGTCACCGCATGTCCTGCGGCACGCGTTTGCCACGCATCTGCTCAACCATGGCGCAGACCTGCGCGTGGTGCAGATGCTACTGGGGCATAGCGATCTCTCGACAACGCAAATTTATACTCATGTCGCAACGGAGCGCTTGCGGCAACTACATCAACAGCATCACCCGCGAGCGTGAGTGCTGACAGGATAGGATAGGCTATGAAAAAACGTTTTATGATGTTCACCCTGCTGGCGACGGCGTTTTCCGGCATGGTACATGCAGACGACGCGGCAATTCGCCAGTCATTAACAAAGCTGGGTGTGCAGAGCACCGAGATTCAACCAGCTCCGGTTGCGGGCATGAAAACCGTACTGACCAATAGCGGCGTGCTGTACGTTACCGAAGATGGTAAACATATTATTCAGGGACCGATGTACGACGTGAGCGGCGCAAGTCCGGTAAATGTCACCAACCAGTTGCTAATGAAGCATCTGAACGCGCTGGAAAAAGAGATGATCATCTACAAAGCGCCGCAGGAAAAACACGTCATTACCGTTTTCACCGACATCACTTGTGGTTACTGCCACAAGCTGCATGAAGAGATGAAAGATTACAATGCGTTGGGGATCACCGTACGTTATCTTGCCTTCCCACGTCAGGGGCTGGACAGCCAGGCTGAGCAGGACATGAAGTCTATCTGGTGTGCGAAGGACAAAAACAAAGCCTTTGACGACGCGATGACTGGCAAGGACGTAAAACCGGCGACCTGTGATGTGGATATCGCTAACCACTATGCGCTGGGCGTACAGTTTGGCGTCAGCGGTACACCGGCGATTGTGCTGAGCAATGGCTATGTCGTACCTGGTTATCAGGGCCCGAAAGAGATGAAAGAATTCCTCGACGCACATGCAAAACAGACCAGCGGTAAATAATTCGCGTGAAACAACAGATACAACTTCGTCGGCGTGAAGCCGACGAGACCGTCGAGCTACCTGCAGACTTGCCGCCACTGCTGCGCCGTTTATACGCCAGTCGCGGCGTGCGTAGCGCGCAGGAACTTGAGCGTAGCGTGAAAGGAATGCTGCCGTGGCAGCATTTAAACGGTGTCGAAAAGGCGGTTGAGATCCTCTACAACGCCTTTCGTGCGGGAACTCGCATCATCGTTGTCGGCGATTTCGATGCTGACGGCGCGACCAGCACGGCACTAAGCATCCTGGCGATGCGCGCGTTGGGCTGCAGTAACGTTGACTACCTGGTGCCCAATCGTTTTGAAGACGGCTATGGCTTAAGCCCGGAAGTCGTTGATCAGGCCCATGCCCGGGGCGCGCAGCTGATTGTCACAGTAGACAACGGCATCTCGTCTCACGCGGGTGTCGAACATGCCAGAACGTTGGGGATTCCGGTCGTTGTGACCGATCACCACCTGCCAGGGGATACGCTGCCGGGTGCTGAAGCGATCATCAATCCTAACCTGCACGACTGTGAGTTTCCGTCGAAATCGCTGGCAGGCGTTGGTGTAGCCTTCTATCTGATGCTGGCGCTGCGTACTTTCCTGCGTGATAAAGGCTGGTTTGATGAACGAGGCATTGCTCCACCGAACCTGGCGGATTTGCTCGATCTGGTTGCACTTGGCACGGTGGCTGACGTGGTTCCGCTGGATGCCAACAACCGCATTCTGACGTGGCAAGGCTTAAGCCGTATCCGCGCCGGAAAGTGTCGCCCTGGTATTAAAGCGCTGCTGGAGATTTCCAATCGCGACCCCCTCAAATTGGCTGCCAGTGATTTAGGTTTTGCCCTGGGACCAAGGTTGAATGCGGCGGGGCGTCTGGACGATATGTCCGTTGGCGTAGCGCTGTTGCTGTGCGACAACATTGGTGAAGCGCGCGTGCTGGCCAATGAGCTGGACGCACTCAACCAGACGCGCAAAGAGATCGAGCAGGGTATGCAGGCCGAAGCACTGACCCTGTGTGAAAAGCTGGAGCGCAGTAGCGATACGCTACCGGGCGGTCTGGCGATGTATCATCCCGAGTGGCACCAGGGCGTGGTGGGGATTCTGGCATCGCGTATTAAAGAGCGCTTCCATCGCCCGGTGATAGCGTTTGCCCCGGCAGGTGACGGTACGCTAAAAGGCTCCGGACGTTCGATTCAGGGGCTGCACATGCGCGATGCGCTGGAGCGCCTGGACACCCTTCATCCGGGCATGATCCTCAAGTTTGGCGGTCACGCCATGGCGGCGGGGTTATCGCTTGAAGAGGCGCAGTTTGAGCGTTTCCAGCAGCGTTTTGGCGAACTGGTAACCGAGTGGCTGGATCCCGCCTTACTGCAAGGTGAAGTGGTGTCGGATGGCCCACTGAGCGCAGCGGAGATGACCATGGAGGTCGCACAAATGCTGCGCGATGCCGGACCGTGGGGGCAAATGTTCCCGGAACCGCTGTTTGACGGGCATTTCCGTTTGCTGCAGCAGCGTCTGGTCGGTGAGCGTCATCTGAAGGTAATGGTCGAGCCTGTAGGCGGTGGTCCACTGCTGGACGGCATTGCGTTTAACGTCGATACCACCTGCTGGCCGGACAACGGCGTGCGCGAAGTTCAACTTGCCTACAAACTGGATATTAATGAGTTTCGCGGCAACCGTAGTTTGCAGATTATAATCGACAATATCTGGCCACTTTAGCGTCACTAATCGCTATAAAAAAGGGCGTGGATTAGTTACAATCCCGCTCTTATCACCGCATTTTGACTAGTCCAATAAAAGAAATCAGACAATGTTTGAAATTAATCCGGTAAATAACCGCATTCAGGACCTCACGGAGCGCTCTGACGTTCTTAGGGGGTATCTTTGACTATGATGCCAAGAAAGAGCGTCTGGAAGAAGTAAACGCCGAGCTGGAACAGCCGGACGTATGGAACGAACCCGAACGCGCGCAGGCGCTGGGTAAAGAGCGTTCTTCTCTTGAGGCCATCGTCGATACGCTCGATCAGATGAGTCAGGGCCTGGAAGATGTCTCCGGCCTGCTGGAGCTGGCTGTAGAAGCCGACGACGAAGAAACCTTTAACGAAGCCGTAGCAGAACTCGATACGCTGGAAGATAAGCTGGCCCAGCTGGAATTCCGTCGTATGTTCTCCGGTGAATATGACAGCGCAGATTGCTATCTCGATATTCAGGCTGGTTCTGGCGGTACAGAAGCGCAGGACTGGGCAAGCATGCTGATGCGTATGTATCTGCGTTGGGCTGAAGCGCGCGGCTTTAAGACTGAAATTATTGAAGAATCTGAAGGTGAAGTGGCGGGTATTAAATCCGTGACCATCAGAATTGCTGGCGAATATGCATACGGTTGGCTGCGTACTGAAACCGGCGTACACCGTCTGGTTCGTAAGAGTCCGTTTGACTCCGGCGGACGTCGCCATACGTCGTTCAGTTCTGCGTTTGTTTATCCGGAAGTTGATGATGATATTGATATCGATATCAACCCGGCGGACCTGCGTATTGACGTTTACCGTGCCTCCGGTGCGGGTGGTCAGCACGTTAACCGTACGGAATCTGCGGTGCGTATTACCCACATCCCGACAGGGATTGTGACGCAGTGTCAGAACGACCGTTCCCAGCACAAGAACAAAGACCAGGCCATGAAGCAGATGAAAGCGAAGCTTTATGAACTGGAAATGCAGAAGAAGAATGCCGAGAAACAGGCGATGGAAGACACCAAGTCAGATATCGGCTGGGGTAGCCAGATTCGTTCTTATGTCCTTGATGACTCCCGCATCAAAGATCTGCGTACCGGGGTTGAAACCCGTAACACGCAGGCGGTGCTGGATGGCAGCCTGGATCAATTTATCGAAGCAAGTTTGAAAGCAGGGTTATGAGGAACCAACATGTCTGAACAACACGTACAGGGCGCTGACGCGGTAGCCGACCTTAACAATGAACTGAAAACGCGCCGTGAGAAGCTGGCGAGCCTGCGTGAGCAGGGGATCCCGTTCCCGAACGATTTCCGTCGCGATCATACCTCAGACCAACTGCATGCTGACTTCGACGCAAAAGAAAACGAAGAGCTGGAAGCGCTGAACATTGAGGTATCCGTTGCTGGCCGTATGATGACCCGTCGTATTATGGGTAAAGCATCATTCGTTACGCTGCAGGACGTTGGCGGCCGTATTCAGCTGTACGTAGCTCGCGACGACCTGCCGGAAGGCGTCTACAACGAGCAGTTCAAGAAATGGGATCTGGGCGATATCCTCGGCGCGAAAGGTAAGTTGTTCAAGACCAAGACCGGTGAGTTGTCTATCCACTGCACCGAACTGCGTCTGCTGACCAAAGCGCTGCGTCCGCTGCCGGACAAATTCCACGGTCTGCAGGATCAGGAAGCGCGCTATCGTCAACGTTACCTGGATCTCATCTCTAACGATGAATCCCGCAATACCTTTAAAGTGCGTTCACAGATTATGGCTGGCATCCGTCAGTTCATGGTTGCTCGTGGTTTTATGGAAGTAGAAACCCCGATGATGCAGGTGATCCCAGGCGGTGCGGCAGCGCGTCCGTTTATCACTCATCATAACGCGCTGGATCTGGACATGTACCTGCGTATCGCGCCGGAACTGTACCTCAAGCGTCTGGTGGTTGGCGGCTTCGAACGCGTATTCGAAATTAACCGTAACTTCCGTAACGAAGGCATCTCTGTTCGCCATAACCCAGAGTTCACCATGATGGAACTCTACATGGCTTATGCGGATTACAAAGATCTGATCGAACTGACCGAATCACTGTTCCGTACGCTGGCGCAGAACGTTCTGGGAACGACTGAAGTGCCTTACGGTGAAGAAGTCTTCGACTTCGGTAAGCCGTTCGAAAAACTGACCATGCGTGAAGCGATTCAGAAATACCGTCCGGAAACCAACATGGCCGATCTGGATAACTTCGACTCTGCAAAAGCGATTGCTGAATCTATCGGCATCAAAGTTGAGAAGAGCTGGGGTCTGGGTCGTATCGTGACCGAGATCTTTGAAGAAGTTGCTGAAGCGCACCTGATTCAACCGACCTTCATTACCGAGTACCCGGCAGAAGTTTCTCCGCTGGCGCGTCGTAATGACGAAAACCCGGAAATCACCGATCGCTTCGAATTCTTCATCGGCGGACGTGAAATCGGTAACGGTTTCAGCGAGCTGAACGATGCAGAAGATCAGGCTCAGCGTTTCCAGGATCAGGTTAACGCCAAAGATGCGGGTGATGACGAAGCAATGTTCTACGACGAAGACTACGTTACCGCTCTGGAACACGGTCTGCCGCCGACTGCGGGTTTGGGCATTGGTATTGACCGTATGGTTATGCTGTTCACCAACAGCCACACCATCCGCGACGTGATCCTGTTCCCGGCGATGCGCCCGGTTAAGTAAGATGTAAAATGCCGGATGGCGGCTGACGCCTTATCCGGCCTACGATTCGTTATGTAGGCCAGACAAGCGTATCGCCATCAGGCAATTATTTGTTGGCAGTAATTCCGCAACAGCGCACGCGCTTCTTTGTCTGCAACCTGCATTACCATCCACGGGCTAAAAGCCCACGGCGCCGCGTCAATCCCGCTTAAGACATCCTCAAGATTGCTCCACTGGCAATCCATCACTTCATCTGGGTTTAGCTGTAGCTCACTGACGATATGTGCGGCATAAACCGGGCATACTTCGTTTTCCACAATTCCACTTGGGTCCGTGGCGCGATAACGAAAGTCAGCGTATACGGGGCTGAGTGCGTCAATGTCTGCACCCAGTTCGAAGCGAGCCCGGCGGACAATAGCGGCTTCGTTGGTTTCACCCAACTGCGGGTGACCGCAGACAGAGTTGGTCCAGACGCCTGGCCAGGCTTTTTTGTGCAGCGAGCGGCGGGTGACCAGCAGTTGGCCCTGCTCGTTAAATATCCAGCACGAGAAAGCGGAATGAAGGGGTGTTGTGGCGGTATGCGCCGCATACTTTTCCAGCGTTCCGCAGGGTTGGTCCTGCTCATTCAATAAAATGACATGTTCCTGTCGCATAGCGTCCACCATCAATCTTAAGCACCCATATTATATGCTTAATTAAGTCAGATTAATTAACAGAGGGTGTGAAATGCCAGAGCAGACGGTTCGTTGCGCGATATGATTTGGCATCCGGTTTCTGGCTGCTATGATAAAGCGTCTGAAAATGTTGCGAGGTATTGTTTTGAGTGCAGGACGCCTGAAGAAAAATGGCCTGGGTATCGTGATGTTGCTGTGTGTCGGTCTGCTGTTAGCAGGGTGTTCCGGGAGCAAATCGTCTGATACAGGAAGTTATTCCGGCTCCGTGTATACCGTGAAGCGGGGAGATACGCTATACCGTATTTCGCGCGCTACCGGGACCAGCGTGAAAGAGATTGCCCGCCTGAATAATATTTCACCGCCCTATACCATTGAAGTTGGGCAAAAGCTGAAGGTCAGCGGCGGCGCGAAAACCAGTTCTGGATCTGGCAAAACAACCAAGAAATCCTCAACCAAAACGGCGGCGGTCAGACCATCTTCTTCTGTGCCGCAGTCGTCCTGGCCGCCAGTAGGGCAACGTTGCTGGCAGTGGCCTGCCAGCGGTAAGGTGATCCTGCCTTATTCAACCGCGGACGGCGGCAATAAGGGCATTGATATCTCTGCTGCGCGCGGCACACCGATTTATGCCGCCGGCGCCGGGAAGGTGGTTTACGTCGGTAATCAGCTGCGGGGCTATGGTAATCTCATCATGATTAAGCACAGTGAGGACTACATCACTGCGTATGCGCATAATGACACCATGCTGGTGAACAACGGTCAAAACGTGAAGGCCGGTCAGAAGATCGCGACGATGGGCAGCTCGGATGCGACTACGGTGCGCCTGCATTTCCAAATCCGCTACCGGGCGACGGCTATCGATCCGCTGCGTTATTTGCCGCCACAGGGGAGTAAGCCAAAATGCTGACGGTGAATTAATCGCCAGTCAGTCGGTTAGTCCCTTGCCAAGAAGAGCGTAAGGTTTATAATCCCTTACGCACTTCAATGCGGGCGTAGTTCAATGGTAGAACGAGAGCTTCCCAAGCTCTATACGAGGGTTCGATTCCCTTCGCCCGCTCCAAAACTCTCTCCCTGTAGTTATTCTTTATAAATGTTAAATAGCGACACCGGAATCCGGTGGCAGCGTGCTGTTACCTTCACCCAGATTACGTTGTAGCAATACCGTGTCGAGCCATAGCCCATGTTTGAAGCCAATGTTATTCAGTGTGCCGATTTCCGTAAATCCGGCTTGTTGATGGACTTTTAACGATCCCTGATTATTGCTGTCGCCGACGATGGCAATCAGTTGCCGATAGCCCTGCGCTTCAGCCCAGCTAATCACATGACGCAGTAATGCTTTTCCTACACCCTGACGCTGAGCCGTTGGAGCAATATAAATCGAATCCTCAAGGGTATAGCGGTAGGCATAGCGCTCGCGGTAGCGGGTGAGGTAGCAATACCCGATGACCTTATCTTCCTGCAGAGCGACGACCCACGGCAGCCCGAGGCTGCGGATTTTTTCCAGACGAGCAAGCATCTCGTGTGCATCTGGCGGGTCGGATTCAAAGCTGCCGGTACCGTGAAGAACATGATGAGCATAGATATCGCGTATGGCGGGGATGTGCTTTTCTTCTGCGTTAACGATTTTCATTGACCAGCTCCCATTGGCGTCTTTGCCCAGATTACCTGAAAGACTGAGGGGAAGGTAAGTGCAAAAAGTTATGCTTCTATCAGTTGCTTGCAATGCAAATAGGCTTGCATATTGTAAGGTGAAATAATTGCTTGTGGTTGATGTTGTCAATAATACGCAAGGTTGGTAAATACATTAACGCGTAGAGTAATACACAATTATTCGTGCACATCTTCGAACGTGTATCCAAATACCAATTATGGTAGGTTTCGAAAATTGATGAATAAAGTTGTTTTATTTCAATGTGTTGTTGCTGTATCTAATTCCTCCTGCGCCTGTACCTTTATTTTCATTTCATTGGCCCTGTTTGAACCCCAAAAATTAAGTTATATTTTGTTGTTAGCAGAGAGCCTATTATCAGATTTTTCTCTATTCCCCTCTCAAAATAGTTACCATGCAAACAGTTGCGCGGTGTAGCTATGCTGACCAGCAATAGTAAGCATCGTCACATGATGTCACCGGGCAAACTTTGTTTAAATCCAGAATTCAATCCCAAGAGTATTAGGATTATTTAGTCTAAAATACTTTTTTGCCTAAGACTTTTCTTATTACGTAGCCACGAACTACATGGAGTGATAAAATTCCCGAGTTTATGCCTCCTGTCCAACGATTAGAGGGCGCGGTGAGGGTAGTCAATAAGACGAAAGAATTAATTGCTTCATAACCCTATTACGAAATAAGCGGCAGTGCATCTTACATGGTCGACAATCGTCAAGGATTTACCTTAACTTATTGAAAACGCTTATTTTTACTCTGATGTAAGATATAAGGGCAGATATGTTCAGTATGCGTCGACATGCCAACTTCATTAAACGTTTTAAGTCTGTAAGCTGTTTATTTACAGCAAGCATTCTTTTCCCTATGCAAATCTCTGCTGCGGTATCAGATTATGATGCTTTGGTTATTGAGGCGCGGGGGGGGAATAGTGCGCCGCTATTGCGCTACCTTGAGGATCAGGGAAAGAAAAGTGCGCTAACGCCAAATCAGGTTGCCGACTGGCTGCAAGTTTCTGGTTGGGTTGAGAACAACGATAAAACAACAATTGAAATCTGGCAGCGGTATCGTGGGCAGATGGATGTGCCTGCGCGGGGCAAAGTCGCCGCAGCACGTGCGTATCGTAACCAGAAAAACTGGAATGATTCATTGGCGGTGTGGGAAAGCGTTTTACAGGAAGAACCTGATAACGTGGATGTACGCACCGGCTGGATAATGACGTTGGCGGATGCGCGCTACAATCAGCAAGCCCTTACTGAAGCGAATAAATGGGCGCAGGCTCATCCGGGCGCAGATTCCGACGCACTGCTTGCCTACGTATATCATTCTCAGGGGAAAAACTGGGATGCACTGTTGGTTGCCAGCCAGGCGGATGACGTCGATCCAGGCAACAAAAATGCAAAATCCACGCTGCTGTCTGCGCTGTCGGCGAACCGTGTTTCCGGACCCGCTTTAAATATGTCGGAGGTCGTTCCCACGGCTGATCCGGTGAAGCGCCGCCTTGAGCTTGATGCGGCAGCTGAAATGGTCCGATCCTCTTATACGTCCGCACGTAATGAAGAAGAACGTTTTATCGTAGCGGATAAAGCGCTGGCCCGTTATGACCAGTTGCTGGCGGCCTGGAAAGATGAGTCGTCTGCGCAGAATGATGTCCGCCGGGCGAGAATTGACCGTATGGGTGCCCTGTTGGTGCGTAAGCGTACTGCCGAAGTAATCGAGGAATATGAGTCCCTTTCTGCGAGCGGCGAAGTACCAAACTATGCAAAACGCTGGGTGGCATCAGCATGGTTAAGCGAACGTCAGCCGGAAAAAACCGAAGCGATGCTGGCGAGCATCTACTACCCGAATGGACCTATCCCGGTCACGCCGCTCAGTCCTGAGGATCAACAAGATCTGTTCTACGCGCACATTGATAATGAAAACTTCGATGCTGCGAAAAAACAAGTCGATGATCTGATCAAAGAGAGTCCGTATCTGCGGCGTATCTATGGCTCGCCAACGCCGCAGCCTAACGATAACTGGCTGCTCGGACAGTCGCTGCTGACGCAATATCATATCGCTGCTAATGAACTGCCGGAGGCGGAAAAGCTTGCAGAGCATCTGGCACGAACTGGCTCCGGTAACCAGGGACTGCGCATTTCCTATGCCTCTGTGCTTGAAGCGCGTGGATTGCCGCATGCGGCGGAGAAAGAGCTTAAGCTGGCGGAAGTAATTGAGCCAAGCAACCTGGAGTTGGAGCGCCAGCAGGCTTACGTTGCGCTGGATCTCCAGGAATGGAAGCAGGCCGATGAACTGACGGATGACGTTATTGCCCGTAGTCCGGATGATGAAGCGACGCTGCGCCTCGCGCGTATTCGCGATGTCCACAAAATGTCGGAAGTGCGCATTAGCGGTACGCAGGGGATCTCGTCCGATAGCCCGGTCAGCGGTAAGAATGACTTTAACATCAACACGGCTATTTACAGTCCGCCGATTAATGACAACTGGCGACTGTTTACCGGATTCAACTTCGCTACCGGTGAATTTGAGGAAGGGAAGGGCATCAGCCGCGATCTGGCGGCGGGTGCAGAATGGACTTCCCGTGATTACTGGGCGGAAATGGAAGTGTCTGGCCGAAATTATGGCGATGGTCAGAAGATTGGTGGGCGTCTATCCGGCTGGCATGACTTCAATGACAACTGGCGCGTTGGTGGTTCGGCTGAGCGCCTCTCTCGCAACACCCCGTTGCGCGCGCTGCGTAGTGGTGTGTATGCCAACGGCGGCGATATGTTCGTTCGCTGGTATCAAAACGAACGACGTGAATATCAACTGTCGTTTGCCGCATCACATTTCTCGGACGGTAACGATCGCATCGAATACGGAGTCAGCGGAAAAGAGCGCATGTGGACCACGCCTCGCTTCACGCTGGACTTTACGCCGGGCATTGGCGGGAGCACCAACACCAAAGAAAATGTTCCGTATTACAACCCGAAGAGTGATTTTTCGGTTGTCCCTGGCCTGAGCGCAGAGCAGGTTCTTTACCGCCACTATGATACCGTCTGGACGCAGCAAGGTCTGGCAGGCGTAGGTGGCTACTGGCAGCAAGGTGAAGATGCAGGCGCTATCGTCCAGGTGGGATACGGACAACGGCTTAAATGGAACAACGTCGTAGATGGCGGGGTGATGCTGATTTGGGATAAACGCCCCTATGACGGTAAACGTGAGCGGAATATCTCCCTCGCTTTCGATTTAAATGTCAGGTTTTAAGGATTGTTCATGCTGAAAAGATGCCTGTGGCTTAGCGCATTAATCGCTGGCTGGTTGATGATTACCGCGTGCAGCAGCGCGCACAATACAACGCCTCGCTATGTTCCTCCCGGGGAGAGAACACCGCTGACGGCGGATCATCAGTGGCCGAAAAATAGTTTCCTGGTGCTGGGTTATCACGATGTTGAAGATGGTGCTGCCGATCAGCGTTACCTCTCTGTACGTACCAGCGCGTTGAGCGACCAAATGGCCTGGCTGCGTGATAATGGCTATCAGCCGATCAGCGTGCAGCAAATTCTGGACGCCCATGACGGTAAAATTGTACTGCCGGAAAAAGCGGTATTACTCACCTTTGACGACGGGTATAGCAGTTTTTATACCCGCGTCTGGCCATTGCTGAAAGCCTACAACTGGCCTGCGCTCTGGGCGCCAGTAGGCAGTTGGGTCGATGCGCCAGCCAACAAAAAAGTCGATTTTGGCGGCTTAATGACCGCGCGCGACAAATTCGCCACATGGAAGATGGTCGAAGAAATGGGCAAGTCGCCGTTGGTGGAAGTCGGTGCGCACACCTGGAACTCGCACTTTGGCGCTGAGGCCAACCCGCAGGGGAGTAAAGAGCCTGCTGTAGCGAACCGCCTGTATGATAAGAAAACCGGCACTTATGAAACGGACGAACAGTACACGCGACGTATAAACACGGATATCTCTCTGATCACTAACAAGATCAAAGCGGTGACCGGGAAATCGCCGCGCGCGTGGGTATGGCCTTACGGCGCAGCCAACGGCACGACGCTAAACCTGGCCAAAGAGCATGGCTATAAGATGGCCTTTACGCTTAATGAAGGGTTGGCGAATGCCGCGTTTCTGGATGATATTCCGCGCGTGCTGATCTCTGATAACCCATCCCTTAAGCGTTTTGCCAGTCAGGTCGCTCAGGTCCGTGAACCACAGACGATGCGCGTGATGCATGTCGATCTGGATTATGTGTATGACAAAGACCCTGCTCAGCAGAAGCGAAACATCGATAAGCTGATCCAGCGTGTTTATGACATGCGCATTTCTCATGTTTTCCTGCAGGCGTACGCCGATCCGCAGGGCGACGGGAATATTCGCGAGGTCTATTTCCCCAACCGCTGGCTGCCGATGCGTGCCGATCTCTTTAACTATATCTCCTGGCAATTACAAACGCGGGCAGGGGTGACGGTGTATGCCTGGATGCCGGTTCTGGCTTTCGATCTCGACGCGTCGATTCCACGCGTAACTGCATGGGATCCGAAAACGGGACGTACTGCAATCAATCACGAGAACTATGTTCGTCTCTCTCCCTGGGACAGCGAAGCGCGTAAACGCATCACTGAAATCTATGAAGACCTGGCGAAGCACGCCAGCTTCAAAGGTATTTTGTTCCATGACGATGCTTTCCTGACGGACTTTGAAGATGCGTCGCCGGAGGCGTTAGCTGCCTACCGTGCAGCAGGGCTTCCGGGCAGTATCGAGCAAATACGTAATAATCCTCAGGCGTTTGAGCGCTGGACTCGCCTGAAAAGTAAGATGCTGATCGACTTCACCAAACAACTGACCCGGTCGGTGCGTAATATTCGCGGTCCACAGGTGCAAACTGCGCGCAATATTTACGCCATGCCGGTACTGGAGCCTGAAAGCGAAGCCTGGTTTGCACAAAACCTGAATGATTTCCTCAATACCTATGACTGGACGGCGCCGATGGCGATGCCATTCATGGAACAGATCCCGGCCAATGATGCCAACGCATGGCTTGACCGACTGGTGAATGCCGTTGCACAAACCCCTGGGGCGCTGGATAAAACCGTGTTTGAACTGCAGGCACGAGACTGGCGTAAATCCGGGGATCAGGCTGAAATCAGCGGAAAACAAATAGCCGAATGGATGCGCCAGCTGAAATTAAGCGGTGCAGGTAACTACGGCTATTATCCGGATGATTTCATCAGCGACAAACCTGAGATGTCAGAGATTCGCTCGACGTTCTCCTCATACTGGTATCCGCAAAAATGACCGATCGCATTATTGCTTTCCTGATACTTTGCCTGATGTTCAGCCTGCCGTTTGGGGTGGCTGTCATCTTTACAGGTGAAGTGATGTTGAACTTCGTCTTCTTCTGGCCTTTGTTCATGTCTGGCTTATGGATAAGCGGCGGGGTCTATTTCTGGTTTTACCGTGAACGTCACTGGAAATGGGGAGATGACACGCCACCACCGACATTGCAGGGGAATCCACTGGTTTCCATTCTGATCCCCTGTTTTAACGAAGGGATCAACGCGCGTGAAACCATTGAGGCCGCGCTGGCACAGCGATATAAGAATATCGAAGTGATTGCCATCAACGATGGTTCAACGGATGACACCCACGACGTGCTGGAACAACTGGCAGTGGAATACCCCAGCCTGCGGGTGATTCATCTGGCTGAAAACCAGGGTAAAGCGCTGGCGCTCAAGACCGGTGCAGCCGCGGCGCGCAGCGATTATCTGGTGTGTATTGATGGCGATGCGTTACTGGAGCGCGATGCCGTCGCTTATATGGTGGCTCCGCTGATCCAGTTCCCACGCGTTGGTGCAGTGACGGGGAACCCGCGTATTCGAACCCGCTCTACGTTAATCGGTCGTGTGCAGGTCGGTGAGTTCACTTCCATTATCGGCTTGATTAAGCGCACTCAGCGAGTCTATGGGCAGATCTTTAGTGTCTCAGGTGTGGTTGCGGCGTTTCGTCGTCGCGCGCTGGCCGAGGTCGGTTACTGGAGCCCGGACATGATCACCGAAGATATCGATATCAGTTGGAAGCTGCAATTGCGCCACTGGTCGGTATTCTTTGAGCCGCGCGCACTGTGCTGGATCTTAATGCCTGAAACGTTAAGAGGGCTGTGGAAGCAGCGTCTGCGCTGGGCCCAGGGTGGTGCGGAGGTGTTTATCGTTAACATGCGTCGCCTGTGGTCGTGGGAGTTCCGCCGCATGTGGCCGCTGTTTCTTGAGTTCTGTTTTTCTACCGCATGGGCATTTGCTTATGCGATCAGTATTGTGCTGTTCCTGTTAGGGCTGATGATCCCGATGCCGGACTCGCTGTATGTACAACATCTGTTCCCACCGGCCTTTACCGGGCTTATCCTCGGTGTGGTGTGCTTGCTGCAGTTTGCGGTGAGCCTGATGATTGAACGACGCTATGAAAAAAATATTGGCGCTTCGTTGTTCTGGATTATCTGGTTCCCGGTGGTGTACTGGATGCTAAGCCTGTTCACCACTCTGGTGTCATTCCCGAAAGTGATGCTCAAACGCAAACGCGGCAGAGCGCGTTGGGTGAGCCCTGACCGTGGTATTGGGAGGATCGAATCATGAACCAGCCACTGATCTTCACGGAGCGGCGTCTGCTGCCGCGCATCATCGATGTGTTGTTGACGGCCATCGCATGGGTTGGATTTATCTATTTGATCTATAAAGGGCTGATCACAGCCCTGGCGCATTCACCGTATATGGGTGTGCGGCCCTTTTTCACCACGCTGGATACGGTCACGTTTTATATCCTTGTTGCCCTGGTCAACGGCCTGGTGCTGATTGGCTGGGCGAAGTACAACCAGTTTCGTTTTCGGGTGGAACGCCGCAGTCGCAGACCCGGGCTTGAGGATCATGAGCTGGCAGAAAGTTTGCGTATTACCCGGGAGCTGGTTACGGAACTGAACAAGGCGAGGGTGTTGACGGTCCACCATCATGAGAATGGCGAAATCAGTCATATCGATGTGGACAGGGATATTGCCGATAACCGCCTCCCGCCGCCGACGCCTGCGATGCTGGAGTATTTGCCACCAGAGCCGCAGCCGTCGATACAGAAAAAGCCTGAATGATATTTCTGCTTTCAGCCGCTTCCTTCAGCCTCGCATAGGTCTATGATTAGACCCAGACAATAAAAAATGCGAGGCAATGTCGTGGATAAGGAACTACTGGATGCAGGTTACCGGGCCTATACCGGCGAGAAGATTGACGTCTACTTCAACACGGCGATATGTCAGCATTCGGGCAATTGCGTGCGGGGAAGCGCGAAGCTGTTTAACCTGAAACGTAAACCGTGGATCATCCCGGACGAAGTAGATGTCGAAACGGTCATCAAGGTCATCGATACCTGTCCGAGCGGTGCGCTGAAATATCGCCAGAAATAAGTGAGGGAACCATGGAAATTCTTGCAGGCCACAACAAGTTTTATGTCAATGATGCTGAGGGCAACCAGGTTGCCGAGATTGTCTTCGTGCCGACGGGCGAGCATCTGAGCATCATTGAACATACCGATGTCGATCCCAGCCTGAAAGGTCAGGGCGTCGGCAAACTGCTGGTGGCTAAAGTGGTAGAGAAGATGCGCGCCGAAAACCGCAAAGTTATTCCGCTGTGCCCGTTTGCCAAACATGAATTTGATAAAACCCGCGAGTACGACGATATCCGCGCCTGATTATCTTATGTGCACCGGAAGGTAAAACAGCCATCCGGTGCATCACGCCCGATGCAGCAAATCCTGATAAATCCCCGTCAGTATCCCTTGTGGGCCAAACTCCTTTTTAATCCACTGAGTGACTCGACCGGTTGCCGAATGCTGGGTTGCCAACAGCATTCGTGAATCCTGACGCGGGTTGTGGATCTGTCGTGTCACCAGCAACGACTTTTCCATCGCCTCGCGCACCATATAGTCTGGCAGAAAACCGATACCCTCCCCCAGGATCTGGCACTGGCACTTGGTATTAAAATCGGGAACCAGAATCGACTCTTGTCCGTGTAACAGCCAGCCGACCTTTTTGTTGATGGTGTGTGCGGTGTCTTCCACCATGATGTTCGGGTACAGACGCAGCTGGCTCTCAGAAATGGGTTCAGGCATAAACGCCAGCGGATGATCCGGGGCAATCGCAAACGACCAACGGATCGCGCCGATCTCGGTGTAATCAATTCCGCCGCCGTCCAGTAACGTATCGGGCGCGCCAATGGCAATATTGGCGAGGTTGTTGATGATCGAATCCCAGACGCCGTTATACACCTCGGTGGTGACGGTTATCTGGCAGGTTGGAAACTGTTTCTTCAGTACTTGCAGCAGCCGCGCCGTATGTTGAGGGGTATACAGCAGCTGGTTAATGCAGATGCGTACCCGGGCTTCAATTCCCTGAGCGATGGTATCAATGCTGCGCTTGATGGCGTGGAAATCATTGAGCAGGTCGGTCGCCTTGCGAAACAGGTAGCGCCCGGACTCGGTCAGCTCAATGCTACGAGTACTGCGGGTAAACAGCACCACGTCGAGACCCATTTCCATGCGCTTAATGGTGTAACTAATTGCCGATGTGGTTAAGCCAAGCTCCTCCGCCGCCTTGCTGAAACTGCTATAGCGAGCAGCCATCGTAAATGCCAGTAGGTTTTCCTCGGTAAATATTGAATTCATCTTTCTCCCCTCCGGCGACAATGCGCATCTGCAACACGATGATTGTTGAATGTATTTGTAATCCTTATACAGAGCAATCAGTTTTGAACAGAATTTAACACTAGTTTTACATTTGATTTGAAGGCAATCACACTTCTGTATTTTAATTGCAGGCCGCTATCCGTGCAGCATACCGCCTGATTTCCCGGACTACTGATTAATGGCTAAAAGGGCCCCAGCTATAAGGGAAAGATTGCACTACAGCACGTTTTGTTCTCATTGTTAAAATTGATTCAATAATCGATGCGCTAACGATGAATGAAATTTAAGCGGATGTTATTCTCTGCACTCTGTTGCTATTCTCAGGTTATTGGATATTTAAAAAGTCTAAAAAACTGCAGGAGAGCGATTATGTCAGAGAAAGAACTCATTACTGAATTTCTGCTGGCGGCAGAACAAGGCAATGCCGATGGATTAAAATCCTGCCTGGCAAAAAATGTGGATATTAATGCCACTAACCGCCAGGGGCGTACTGCCATTATTATTGCCAGCCTGAATAAACATTATGACTGTGTTTCTTTATTGATTGCAGAGGGTGCCGATATTAATAAACAAGATCAAACTTGTTTTAACCCCTTCCTGATTAGCTGCCTGACGAATGATTTAACGCTGTTGCGTACGGTATTACCGGCTAACCCCGACCTCAATTGCCTGAGCCGTTTTGGCGGTGTCGGTATTACGCCAGCCAGCGAAAAAGGCCATGTCGAGATCGTGCGTGAGCTGCTGCTGCGTACCGATATCAATGTCAACCATACTAATTTTGTTGGCTGGACGCCGCTCCTGGAAGCCATTGTGCTGAATGACGGCGGTGCGAAGCAGCAGGAGATCGTTAAGCTGTTGCTCGACCATGGCGCAAACCCGCACATGACGGATAAATACGGTAAAACCCCGCTGGAACTGGCGCGAGAGAAAGGGCACCACGAAATTGCCGAGCTGCTGATTGCGGCCGGAGCCTGACACAGGAGCGCCATTATCGCTACGCCATCACGGCGATGCGTACGGGCGCTAACCGCAGACAGCGCGTTTCTCACTTTCCGGGGAACGGGACGGGTTGAACAGGTTTTTTCCCACGCGGTAAACCTGTTGATACCCGAACAGCAGCGGCTGCTGACGTTACTGAGTGAAGATTGTGATAACGCACCTAACAGCTGTCGGGTGGCGCTGACGCATTGTGAAGACCTGTTTCACCCCGGTGAGCTGGTCAGTTTTAGCGGGTCGGGAATAGTTGTTGGCAATGATAAATGGATAGAAACCGCCGGTTGCCTGCTGTGGCGAATACCACGGTGGACATCTGATGCAGCAAGCCTTGCCGCAGTCGGCTGGCAGCATTGGGAAGAGGTTATCCGCCAACAGCTAAGAAGCGACGACACATTATTTCTGTACCAGGGTGACAATCTGTTTTATCAGGAAATCACCCGTCAATTACTCAACCGCCGACAAACATTACTGACGGCGTTGCGTACAGGAGAAAATATCACTACGGCGGTCAGCCATTTAATTGGTCTGGGGATGGGGCTGACGCCCTCATCGGATGATTATTTAGTAGGCTTAAGCACCATTTTATTTATTCCAGGACATCCGCTGAGGAAATATCGAGACGATTTTTTAGCAGCATTACAATGTGCCGGAAATAATACAACGCTACTCAGCAAAATAACGCTAGAGGAAGCATTTAACCAGCGTTATCGGGAAAACGTCGGACGGCTGCTGAACCAATTTATTACTGAGCAACAACCCGTTTCTACGCAATATATTACTGACATTAAAAATATCGGCTCAAGTTCTGGCTGCGACATGCTGTATGGCATGGCGGATGCCTGCGCCCTGAGCCACAGGTCCGGAGGGAATTATGTCAATCAGGATAGTTGTTAAAAAGAACACGTATTTTGATTCTGTCTCACTGATGTCTATCTCCACGCGCGCAAATAAGCTCGATGGCGTTGAGCAGGCGTTTGTGGCTATGGCGACAGAGATGAATAAGGGCGTGCTGAAGAATCTCGGCCTGCTGACGCCTGAGCTGGAAGAGGCGAAAAGTGGCGATCTGATGATTGTCATTAAAGGCGCGAGCGACGAAGCAAACGCGCAAACGCTGGTGGCTATCGATGAACTGTTTACGCATAAAGAGCAGGGTGGTCAGCACGAAGCGCGCTATGCCACGCTTGCCAGCGCGAAGAAGCATGTTCCTGACAGCAATCTGGCGGTGATCTCGGTCAACGGCCTGTTTGCCGCGCGTGAAGCGCGTCAGGCGCTGCAAAATAACCTCAATGTGATGCTGTTCTCTGACAACGTCTCTCTTGAGGACGAGCTGGCGCTTAAGCAGCTGGCGCATGAAAAAGGGCTGTTGATGATGGGACCAGATTGCGGAACCGCCATCATTAACGGCGCGGCGCTGTGTTTTGGCAATGCGGTGCGTCGCGGCAACATCGGAATTATTGGTGCCTCCGGTACCGGTAGCCAGGAACTGAGCGTACGCATTCACGAGTTTGGCGGCGGGATTTCCCAGCTGATTGGCACCGGTGGACGCGATCTGAGCGAAAAGATTGGCGGCCTGATGATGCTTGACGCGATTGGCATGCTGGAGGCCGATCCGCAAACTGAGATCATCGCACTGATTTCCAAACCCCCTGCGCCAGCGGTGGCGCGCAAGGTGCTGGAACGTGCGCGCGCCTGTCATAAGCCCGTGGTGGTGTGTTTCCTTGGACGTGAAGCCGCGTCTGCGGATGAAAAAGGCCTGCAGTTTGCCCGCGGCACTAAAGAGGCGGCGTTGAAAGCGGTACTGCTGACCGGTGTGAAAAAAGAGAGTCTGGATCTGCATCCGCTCAACTGGCCGCTGATTGAAGAGGTTCGCGCCCGTCTGACCCCGCAACAAAAGTATATCCGTGGCTTGTTCTGCGGTGGCACGTTGTGCGATGAGGCGATGTTTGCTGCCATGGAAAAACATGCCGAAGTTTACAGCAACATTCATCCGGATCCGGCGTTCCGCCTGAAAGATCTCAACCGCAGCGTGGCGCATACCTTCCTCGATTTCGGTGATGACGATTTTACCAACGGCAAACCGCACCCGATGATCGATCCCACCAACCGCATTAGTCGTCTGTTGCAGGAAGCGCGCGATCCTGAAGTTGGCGTGATCGTGATGGACTTCGTCCTTGGATTTGGATCGCATGAAGATCCGGTTGGCGTAATGCTCGATGCGATCGTTGAAGCCAAAGCGATCGCCGCCGCAGACGGTCGTCCGCTTGAGATCCTCGGCTATGTGCTCGGAACCGATCTTGATACGCCGTCGCTGGAAAAACAGTGTCAGATGCTGACCGACGCCGGGGTTATCTGGGCGAGCAGTAGCACCAACACCGGATTGCTGGCGCGTGAATTTATCTGTAAAGGGGAGGAAGCCTGATGAGCCAGACACTGTTTAACCAGCCGCTGAATGTGATTAACGTCGGTATCGCAATGTTCAGCGATGACCTGAAAAAGCAGAACGTACCGGTGACCCAGCTCGACTGGACGCCGCCGGGCCAGGGCAACATGCAGGTGGTAGCGGCACTGGACGACATTGCTGATTCACCGCTGGCAGACAAAATCGTGGCCGCTAACCAGCAAGCGCTGGAACGCATTATCCAGTCACATCCGGTGCTGATTGGCTATGACCAGGCGATCAACGTCGTGCCGGGTATGACCCGTAACACCATCCTGCACGCCGGACCGCCAATCCGCTGGGAAAAAATGTGTGGCGCAATGAAGGGGGCGGTAACCGGGGCGCTGGTATTTGAAGGGCTGGCGAAAGATCTGGATGAAGCCGCCGAACTGGCCGCTTCGGGTGAAATCATCTTCTCTCCGTGCCACGAGCATGACTGTGTCGGCTCGATGGCGGGCGTGACGTCCGCATCGATGTTTATGCACATCGTCGAGAACAAAACCTATGGCAACCGCGCATATACCAATATGAGCGAGCAGATGGCGAAGATCCTGCGTATGGGCGCGAACGATCAGAGCGTTATCGATCGTCTGAACTGGATGCGCGATGTGCTGGGACCGATGCTGCGCGACGCCATGAAACTGGCGGGTGAAATCGACCTGCGCCTGATGCTGGCGCAGGCGCTGCACATGGGCGATGAGTGCCATAACCGCAACAACGCCGGGACGGCGCTGCTGATTCAGGCGCTGACGCCGTGGATTATTCAGACCGGCTATCCGGTTGAGCAGCAGCGTGAGGTGTTTGAGTTCGTTCTCAGTAGTGATTACTTCTCCGGACCGACCTGGATGGCGATGTGTAAAGCCGCCATGGACGCTGCGCACGGCATTGAATACAGCACCGTGGTGACGACGATGGCGCGTAACGGCGTTGAGTTCGGCCTGCGCATCAGCGGCTTGCCGGGTCAGTGGTTTACCGGTCCGGCGCAGCAGGTGATTGGCCCGATGTTTGCGGGCTACAAGCCGGAAGATTCCGGCCGTGATATTGGCGACAGCGCGATTACCGAAACCTACGGCATTGGCGGTTTCGCTATGGCGACGGCGCCGGCCATTGTGGCACTGGTGGGCGGTACGGTCGAAGAGGCCGTTGATTTCTCTCGCCAGATGCGAGAAATCACTCTCGGCGAAAACCCCAACGTCACCATTCCACTGCTTGGTTTTATGGGCGTACCAACTGCTATCGATATTACGCGCGTAGGCAGCACTGGCATTCTGCCGGTGATCAACACCGCCATTGCGCATAAAGATGCGGGGATCGGCATGATCGGCGCCGGAATCGTTCACCCGCCGTTCGCCTGTTTTGAAAAGGCGATCCTCAACTGGCGCGACCGCTACTGCCAATAACAATAACCGGGGCTAACGCGGTTAGCCCCACAGTAGCGAAGCGAAAAACGTTGCTTACCTGCAGGGCTGGGCGATCTCCGCGATCGCAAACGATGCTTAACCTGTTAAGGATATTCCATGAACAGCATAAAACTAGAATGGAAACGTGGTGACTGGGCGGCCTACTTTGGGCTGATGACCAACAACCTGACTAACCTGCTGACAATGATGGGGCTGCTCATTTTTGTCGTCGGGATCCCTACCGAAATTGTCTATGGTCGCATTGCGCCTGCCTTTGGTCTGGCGGTGCTGGTGGCCAGCGTCTGCTACGCCTGGTTTGGTCTGCAGATGGCAAAGCACACCGGGCGTAAAGACGTGACGGCGCTGCCGTCCGGACCGAGCGCACCGTCAATCTTTACCGTAACTTTTCTGGTGCTGATGCCGGTTTATCAGCAAACCAAAGATGCCAACTTCGCGATCCAGATAGCCCTGGTGTGGTGCTTTGTCGAAGCGTTGATCCTGGTCGGCGGCTCCTTCCTGGGCGAGACCATCCGCAAGATGATCCCGCGTACGGTACTGCTTTCTTGCTTGTCCGGCCTGGGGTTGTTGCTGCTGGCGATGAACCCGATGCTGCAGGCATTTGAAGCGCCGACGGTTTCTTTCATCGTCTTGTTGCTGATCTTCATTAACTGGTTCGGTAAGAAGCCGATTTTTGCTCGTATTCCTACCGGTTTGCTGTTGCTGATTGCCGGTACGGCCCTGGCGTGGATCTCCGGTTTACAAAGCCCGGAGGCCATTAAAGCGTCGATGTCTTCCTTTGGCTTCAACCCACCGGAAATTCATGTCGACAGCTTCCTGCAAGGTTTGCCGCACGCGCTGCCGTATCTGGCTTCTGCGGTTCCTCTGGGTCTGGCGAACTACATTTTTGACCTTGAGAACATTGAAAGTGCGCACGCGGCTGGCGATGAGTACAACACCCGTAAGGTCATGATGGCGAACGGTTTTGCCTCCATGCTCGGCTGCATGCTGGGTAACCCGTTCCCGGTGACAGTGTATGTCGGGCATGCGGGCTGGAAAGCGATGGGTGCCAGCATCGGTTATACCCTCGCTTCAGGCATCACCATGTTCCTGGTGCCGCTGTTTGGGCTGGGGGCGTTTATGCTCGCCATTATTCCGATGACCGCGATAGTGCCGATTCTGGTGTTTATCGGCGTGGTGACCGCCAACCAGGTGGTGCGAGAAACGCCCAAAGTCGAGGTTCCCGTCATCTTCATCTGTCTGTTCCCGTGGATCGCCAACTGGGCGTTGACCATCGTCAACAGCGTAATGGGCGCCGCCGGAACATCCGCGGGGAAACTGGGTAGCGACTTGCTGCACAGCAAAGGTGTCTATTACGACGGCCTGGTGCATCTGGGAAGCGGCGCGCCGCTGGCCAGCATGCTGTGGGGCTGCGTCGCTATCTTCGCCATTATGAATAAGCCGCTGCGCGGGGCGATTGCCGCAGCCTTTGGCGCGCTGTTATCGCTGTTTGGCGTGATTCACTCCCCGGCGGTTGGCTTTGCGGAAGGCAGCTCGATGATGTTTGTTGTGGCCTACCTGATGATGAGCGGCATGTTTGTCCTCAAGCATGTTCTTGATAGCCGTGAAGCGGTGACTGCGCCTGAGCAGGAACCGACGAAAACGACCTGAATCGCCTGCAAGCGGAAGATAACACTATGAAAGAACTTGTGGTCGTTGCCATTGGCGGCAACAGCATTATCAAAGATAACGCCAGCCAGTCGATTGAACACCAGGCTGAAGCGGTGAAAGCGGTAGCGGATACGGTGCTGGAGATGCTGGCATCGGACTACAACATTGTGCTGACGCACGGTAACGGGCCACAGGTGGGGCTGGATCTGCGGCGTGCGGAAATCGCGCACGAGCGTGAAGGGTTGCCACTCACCCCGCTGGCAAACTGCGTTGCCGATACGCAGGGCGGTATTGGTTATCTGATCCAACAGGCGCTGAATAACCGTCTGGCGCGGCGCGGTGAGCAAAAGGCAGTTACGGTGGTCACGCAGGTGGAGGTCGACAAAAATGATCCGGGCTTCGCTAATCCGACCAAGCCCATTGGGGCGTTCTTTAGCGAAGCGCAGCGTGATGAACTGCAGCGGGTCAATCCGGGCTGGCGCTTTGTTGAGGATTCGGGGCGCGGCTACCGTCGGGTAGTCGCCTCTCCACAACCGAAGCGCATTGTCGAGGCGGAGGCGATCAAAACGCTGACCCAGCAAGGCTTTGTGGTGATTGGCGCGGGCGGCGGCGGGATCCCGGTGGTGCGTAGCGATCAAGGGGATTACCAGAGCGTGGACGCGGTGATTGATAAAGATCTCTCCACGGCGCTACTGGCGCAGGAGATCCGCGCTGACATTCTGGTGATCACCACTGGCGTCGAGCAGGTCTGTATTCATTTTGGCAAACCCAACCAGCAGGCGCTGGATACGGTGGATGTCACAACGATGACCCGTTACATGCAGGAGGGACATTTCCCGCCTGGCAGCATGTTACCCAAGATCGTTGCCAGTCTGGCGTTCCTGGAGCGTGGCGGTAAACGAGTGATCATCACCACGCCGGAATGCCTGCCTGCAGCACTGCGCGGTGAAACGGGCACCCATATTGTCCATTCCTGAGAGGAGACGTGAATGAAGGAAAGTAACAGCCGCCGTGAATTTTTAAGCCAGAGCGGAAAAATGATGACCGCTGCCGCGCTGTTTGGCGCGGTCGCTCCGGTCGCGTATGCTGCTAACCCTGTCGGGAACACCTGCGGGTCGAAGAGCACAATGACGATTAATGATAAGCACTATTACCTGGATAACGTCCTGCTGGAAGCGGGTTTTGATTACGAAAACTCGGTGGTGGTGCACACCCGCACCGCGCTGCAAACCGTTGAAATCCAAGACGGAAAAATCGTTGCGCTGCGCGAGAATAAGCAGCATCCGGATGCGACGCTGCCGCACTACGATGCGGGTGGAAAGCTGATGCTGCCCGCCATGCGCGACATGCACATTCATCTGGATAAAACCTTTTACGGCGGTCCCTGGCGTTCGCTGAACCGTCCGGCTGGCACCACTATTCAGGATATGATCCGCCTGGAACAAAAGCTGCTGCCTGAACTCCAGCCTTATACGCAGGAGCGCGCGGAAAAGCTGATCGATCTGCTGCAATCAAAAGGCACCTCGATCGCCCGCAGCCACTGCAACATAGAACCGGTTTCCGGGCTGAAAAACCTCGAAAACCTGCAGGCGGTGCTGGCGCGTCGTCAACCGGGTTTTGCCTGTGAAATCGTGGCATTTCCGCAGCATGGCCTGCTGTTATCAAAATCTGAACCGCTGATGCGTGAAGCGATGCAGGCGGGGGCGCATTACGTCGGCGGTCTGGATCCAACCAGCGTCGACGGGGCGATGGAAAAATCCCTCAACACCATGTTCCAGATTGCGTTGGACTACGATAAAGGCGTGGATATCCACCTGCATGAAACCAGTCCGGCAGGCGTGGCGGCAGTGAATTACATGGTGGAAACGGTGGAGAAAACGCCGCAGTTGAAGGGCAAACTGACCATCAGCCACGCGTTTGCGCTGGCGACGCTGAACGAACAGCAGGTGGATGCGCTGGCGAGCCGCATGGCGGCGCAGCAGATTACCATTGCTTCGACGGTGCCGATCGGTACCTTGCACATGCCGCTCAAGCCGCTGCGAGACAAAGGCGTGGAAGTGATTACCGGAACCGACAGCGTGATTGACCATTGGTCGCCGTACGGACTGGGCGACATGCTGGAGAAGGCGAATCTGTACGCGCAGCTCTATATTCGCCCTAACGAACTGAACCTGTCGCGGGCGTTGTTCCTTGCTACCGGTGATGTGCTGCCGCTTAACGATAAAGGCGAGCGCGTCTGGCCGAAAGCGCAGGATGAAGCCAGCTTTGTGCTGGTGGATGCCTCCTGTTCGGCGGAAGCCGTCGCGCGAATTTCCCCACGCACCGCGACCTTCCATAAAGGGCAACTGGTGTGGGGGAATGTCGTCGAAAGCTAGCCTGGTTTTACGCGCAGCGGCAATTGCTGCTGCGCTCTCTTAGTGTTAACCGACGATCCCCATATAGCCGTGGATCCCCATATACAACCCCACCATCGCAATGAGCACACTGGAAAAATAGGGGGCTTTGCGTGCCAGCGTGTTAAATCCACTCCAGCGTTTGGCCGCCTGCTGCACGCTGATTGCCGCTCCCACGCCGACCGTTACCAGCGTCAGCGCCAGCCCGAGGCTAAAGCACAGCACCATGGTGGCGCCCAACGTGAAGGCTTTGAGCTGGATGCAAATTAGTAGCACCGTAATGGCTGCGGGGCACGGGATCAGCCCGCCGGTCAGGCCAAACAGCAAAATTTGCCCGTTGGTGACCTCTTTGCCCGCAAAGCGGCGCTGAATATCGGTGGCATGCGCCTGTTCGTGGGCATCCTGATACTCTTTCGAGCCTTCGGTGAGTCCTGCCAGTGCGGCATGGTCGTGATTATGCTCGTGCTCGTGGTCGTGATGCGTCTGGGCCAGCCAGTTCTGCTCTCCCTGCCAGGTTCGCCAGAACATCCAGAATGCGGTCCCGAGAATAATTATCGCCGAGACAAATTGCAGCCAGGGCTCAACGGCCTGGGCGGTAAACGCTTTGCTGATATACATGCCACCGAGCGCAATCAACCAAACTACGGCGGTATGCGATAGCGTTGCTGCCAACCCCAGCATCACCGCCTGTTTGATGGTCCCCTTAATAGCAATAATAAAGGCCGCCATCATCGTCTTGGAATGCCCCGGCTCCAGGCCGTGTAACACACCCAATAGAATCGCACTGGGAATGAAAAACCAGGCGTTGCCTTGCTGAAGAAGCGTCGAAAACTCACCCATGAGAATGATTCTTAGTTGGTTAATTTTGCTTGATTCTACTCCCCCCCAGTATCAAATACTACCCCCCAGTAGAATGTCGATGGTATTGTCCCTACAGCCAGACGTTAAAAAGGTAAAGTTATGTCACATACGATCCGCGACAAACAAAAGCTGAAAGCCCGAACCAGCAAGATTCAGGGGCAAGTAGCGGCGTTGAAAACCATGCTGGATGAACCGCATGAATGCGCGGCGGTATTGCAGCAAATAGCGGCGATCCGCGGGGCGGTAAATGGATTAATGCGTGAAGTGATTAAAGGTCATCTGACCGAGCACATTGTGCATCAGGGCGATGAAATTAAGCGCGAAGAAGATTTGGATGTGGTTCTGAAGGTACTGGATTCGTACATCAAATAAGCCAGTTTAACGGCTCATCCACCACCTACTGGAATGAGCCGTTAAACAACACGTTCTAGCCAAAAAACATCACAGATACGCACAGCAGACCGACAATCAGAGTGATCAGATTACCCACTGAACGGTACGGCTTCAGCGCCGGGATCAAATAGGTAGACAATGTCGGCATGATAAACAGAATCATGGCAATCAGCGGGCCGCTTATCGCGTAAATCATTGAAATGGCATTAGGATTAATGCAGCAGATGATAAACGTGATAGCCGAGACCAGCATGATGGACAGAGCGCGATTAAAGGCCCGGCTTTTCTTCACGCCCACCTGATGCAACGATGTTTTTACTACCTCTGTTGCCCCTTCAATCACGCCAAAGTAGGTGCCGAGGAACGATTTTGACATTGCGACGACGGCAACGATGATCCCGGAAATCGACAGCCATGCCGGCGCGTTTGGCATCATCGACAGCGCGGACAGAATGGTCACGCCTTCATTTTTCGCGTCTTCGATATAGTTTGTCGGAATCGAAAGCAAACAGCTGAAGACGAAAAACAGTACGCTCAGGCAGATGATGACGTAGGCTACCTTCATGATTTTTTTGCATTTACCCATGGCCTGCTCGCCGTATTTCTCTCGTCTGTCGATGGCGAACGTAGAGATAATTGGCGTATGGCTAAAAGCGAAAACCATCACGGGAATAGATATCCAAACCTGATGAAGCGTGTGCTGATCGAAAGACATCTGGCCGGTGAGTAGCGTTGGCTGCCAGCTTCCGGTCAGGTAAAGCGAAAGGAACAAAAAGTACGCGATGAGCGGGAACACCAAAAAGCCCATGACCCGAATGGTGGCTTGTCGGCCCATCAGAAAAATCAGGTTCAGCACCAGCACCACGCCAAAACTGACCAGCATGCGGATCCGCAGATCGATAGCGATATGTTTTGCCAGCTGTTCAGTGAGTGAATTGGTTATCGCTACGGCGTAGATCAGCACCACCACAAAGAAGGCAATAAAATAGAGGGTGGTGATCAGGCTGCCAATCTTCTTGCCGTAGTAGTGCGTAACCGCGCCAGTGATCCCTTCACCAGCCGACGTTTTTGAGGACAGGATAAACTGGCACAGCGCCTTGTGCGGCCAGTAAGTTAAAGGCCAGGCGACGAGAGCGGTGATAAACAGTACCACCGCGCCTGCAGAACCCAGCTGTATGGGGAGGAATAGGGTCCCTGCGCCGACGGCAGTCCCATATAGTGCGAAGCTCCAGAGAGTCTCTTCTTTTGACCAAAATTTCGACATTATTTGAACGTATCAACTATAAAATAAACAAAAAGAAGCGCAATTTACCACAAATGGCAGGGGCTGGGGGAGGTGTGAACAAGCGGGCGAGTGAATGGGACAATAGCCGGAACCGAGAAGATTCCGACTATTATTTTAATTATCAGGCAGTAACGCGCTGCTGGCGGCGCTTCATAACGCGCTCGCGTAATGTGTCATAAGCCCAGTTATAGAACATGGTGTACGGCAGGAAGAACAGGAAGAAACCTATTTCCAGTGTGAATGCCTGAAGCAGACTAACGTTCAGCACATACGCCACGATGCTCACCCCGATCACAATAAAACCGCTCTCGAAGCCTAAGGCGTGAAATGCTCGCACTTTCGCCGTACGTTTTACCAGGTGCGACGGCCACAGGCGATCAAACAGGGCGTTATAAATGATATTCCAGATCATCGCCGTGGTGGCGAGAAGAATGGTCAGTCCGCCCATTTCCAGTACCGAACGCTGCATCAACCATGCGGTGGTTGGTGCGAGGATCGCGGTGGCAATGCCTTCAAAGCAGACGGCATGAAAAATACGCTCCACTAACGAGCGACGTTGGACTGTATCGTGTTGCATAACCTAAAACCTTCATTGATGCCCGGATAACGGAATGGTGGCAATTTTATCGTTTTATATGATATCTAAAAGATAGTATCCATCGATAAAGTAGATAGTTCATGCGTTATTCTCCTGAAGCATTAACGGCATTTGTGGAGACCGTTTCCTGCGGTTCATTTTCTGCGGCGGCCCGGCGGCTGCGCAAAAGCCAGTCCACTATCAGTACGGCCATTGCGCATCTGGAAGCCGATCTTGGTTTTGCGCTGTTTGACCGCTCATCCCGCCAGCCGACGCTGACCGAAGAAGGTAAGCGGGTGCTGGGCTATGTGCAGGCAATTTTGACGGCCAGCGAACGCCTGGATGAAGCGGCGATCTCGCTGTCGGGTGAAACGGAAGCGCGTCTGACCTTCGTGCTTTCGGACACGCTGCATCCAGATGTGCTGGAAGAGTTGATGGTGCAGTTTGATCGCAAGTTTCCCCATACCGAGTTTGAATGCCTGATTGGCGAAGATGAGGACGTGATCGATCTGCTACAAAAAGGACGTGCGCAGGTGGGATTGATCGAAGCGCGTGAGGATTACCCGACCGACATGGGCGTTACGCGTCTGCCGATGCAAACCTGGATGGGATTATACGTGGCGGCATCGCATCCGCTCGCGGCTCAAGAAAAACTGCAGTGGGAGCAGCTACACACCTGGCGCGAGCTGCGTTTGAATACCTATCTGGAAAGCGGTACCAACGTGGCGCGCGGCCCTGTCTGGTCGGCTCCTAACTACCTGTTATTGCTAAGTATGGCGGTGCAGGGATTCGGCTGGTGTGCGCTCCCCTGTGCGCTGGTAGAAGAGTTTGCGGCAGAAAAACCGCTGGTGCAATTAAAGATGCCTGGTTGGCCAAAGGCTATCTCTATCGATCTGTTGTGGAATAAGAAATCACCGCCTGGCGTGGCAGGAAGCTGGCTGCGCGACCATTTACAGCAGAGTGGCGTTCAGATGACCAATAAGTGATATGAATTTCCTTTGTGATAAAAATCACCGTTTTTAAACAACCTTGATAACTCTTTTTAACAATCATCTACTATTGCGGTGTTATTTTGCGCTGAGGTAGTGATGAAAGAGGTTGTGATCGTCGGGGCATTAAGGACACCGATTGGCTGCTTCCAGGGGACGCTGGCGCGCCACTCTGCCGTTGAGTTAGGCAGCATGGTGGTCAAGGCGTTACTGGAACGCACGGGCGTGGACGTTCACGCTGTGGATGAAGTGATCCTCGGACAGGTGCTTACCGCAGGTGCCGGGCAGAACCCGGCGCGTCAGTCAGCCATCAATGGTGGGCTACCCAATACCGTTTCCGCCATCACCATTAACGATGTCTGTGGCTCGGGCCTGAAAGCGCTGCATCTGGCGACCCAGGCTATCCAGTGTGGCGAAGCCGACATTGTGATTGCGGGTGGGCAGGAGAATATGAGCCGTGCACCGCATGTCCTTACCGATAGCCGCACCGGCGCACAGCTGGGTAACAGCCAGCTGGTCGACAGCCTGGTACATGACGGTCTGTGGGATGCCTTCAACGATTATCACATGGGTGTTACCGCGGAAAACCTGGCGCGAGAATACGGCATCAGCCGCGAATTGCAGGATGCCTACGCGCTGCACTCGCAGCACAAAGCGCGGATGGCAATTGATGCCGGACGCTTTAAAGATGAAATCGTGCCGGTGGTAACACAGCGTAATGGGCAATCGTTCGTGGTGGATACCGACGAACAACCGCGCACCGATGCCAGCGCCGAAGGGCTGGCGCGTCTGGATCCTACCTTTGACCGGCTCGGTTCGGTCACCGCTGGTAACGCGTCATCCATCAACGACGGCGCCGCCGCCGTGATGATGATGAGCGAGGCCAAGGCGCAAGAGCTGAACCTACCGGTACTCGCCCGTATTCGCGCCTTTGCCAGCGTCGGGGTAGATCCCGCGCTCATGGGGATTGCGCCAGTGTATGCAACACGTCGCTGCCTTGAGCGTGTGGGCTGGCAACTGGCTGATGTTGATCTTATCGAAGCTAATGAGGCCTTCGCCGCGCAGGCATTATCCGTTGGGAAAATGCTGGAGTGGGACGAACGGCGGGTGAATGTGAACGGCGGGGCTATTGCGCTCGGCCATCCGATTGGCGCATCTGGCTGTCGTATTCTGGTTTCGCTGGTACATGAAATGGTGAAACGCCGGGCGCATAAGGGCCTGGCAACGCTGTGTATTGGTGGTGGTCAGGGGGTGGCGCTCGCTATTGAACGAGACTAATTTTCCTTCGATTTCTCTGCTTAAACGCCTTTCCTGATGACTTTCTCCTGCATCTATAAAAAAGCCCTCCAGCAGGAGGGCAAGGCCAGTTACAGAAACATACACTCTAAACCCTGCCAACATATCAAAACGTTGTTTCATTTCATGTGATTGATAGCGCACTTTGTTAGAAAAGGTGTGTGAATGACGTATGAGCCTGGCTGTGTTTTCAATATCTTATCCCTGCTACTAATGATCTACTCTTTTGTGTTTTTATCTATCTAATTGTTTTAAATAATTTTATTGAAACCATTTTTGCGATTTATTTGCGCTAGCGTGATCGCACTTACACTTTTGATAATAAGATCCGGAAAAAGTGAAACATCGTTTTAGTTATAATTGAAAACACATTCAGGGAGGGATATCATGAGCGCATAAGATAAAACGGAACAGCGTTTTGCTATTCGTTTAAGCATTCACGGTCAATTTATCACTGGAGGTAAATGTGGACGTAAGACAAAGCATCCATAGTGCGCATGCGAAAACCCTGGACACTCAGGGGCTGCGTAATGAGTTTTTGGTCGAAGAAGTGTTTGTCGCAGATGAATACACCATGGTCTACAGCCACATCGACCGCATCATTGTTGGCGGCATTATGCCAGTGGCCAAAACCGTCTCTGTGGGTGGCGAAGTCGGCAAACAGCTGGGCGTAACCTATTTCCTCGAACGTCGTGAGCTGGGCGTGATCAACATCGGCGGCCCGGGCACGATTACCGTTGACGGCCAGTGCTATGAAATTGGTCATCGCGACGCGCTGTACGTCGGAAAAGGGGCAAAAGAAGTGGTATTCGCCAGTATTGATGCGGCGAAACCGGCGAAGTTTTACTACAACTGCGCGCCGGCACACACCACTTACCCAACTAAGAAAGTCACGCCTGCCGACGTTGCGCCAGTGACATTGGGCGATAACATCACCAGCAACCGTCGCACCATCAACAAATACTTTGTGCCAGATGTTCTGGAGACCTGCCAGTTGAGCATGGGTCTGACTGAACTGGCACCGGGTAACCTGTGGAACACCATGCCGTGTCATACCCATGAACGTCGTATGGAAGTCTATTTCTACTTCAATATGGAAGAAGATACCTGCGTCTTCCACATGATGGGTCAGCCTCAGGAAACGCGTCATATTGTGATGCACAACGAGCAGGCGGTGATTTCGCCAAGCTGGTCTATTCACTCCGGCGTCGGCACAAAAGCTTATACGTTCATTTGGGGCATGGTCGGCGAAAACCAGGTCTTTGATGATATGGACCATGTTGCAGTCAAAGATCTGCGCTAGTTGCGGGCGACAGCCGTGCCTGCTGCGGCGGGCATTATAAAAATTAAGGATTTACAATGATTTTGAATGCATTCTCTCTTGAAGGTAAAGTCGCTGTTGTGACCGGTTGTGACACAGGTTTGGGTCAGGGTATGGCGCTGGGTCTGGCTGAAGCGGGCTGCGATATCGTCGGTATCAACATTGTTGAACCGACAGAAACCATCGAACGCGTGACCGCACTGGGCCGTCGTTTTTTAAGCCTGACCGCCGATCTGCGTCAAATCGACGGTATTCCGGCGCTGCTGGAGCGCGCAGTGGCAGAATTCGGCCATATCGATATTCTGGTCAACAACGCGGGTCTTATCCGTCGTGACGATGCGATCGACTTCAGCGAAAAAGACTGGGACGACGTGATGAACCTGAACATTAAGAGCGTGTTCTTTATGTCTCAGGCCGCGGCGAAACACTTTATTGCTCAGGGTAACGGCGGCAAAATTATCAACATCGCCTCTATGCTTTCCTTCCAGGGCGGGATCCGCGTGCCGTCTTACACCGCGTCTAAAAGCGGCGTAATGGGTGTTACCCGTCTGATGGCGAACGAGTGGGCAAAACATAACATTAACGTCAACGCGATTGCACCGGGTTACATGGCGACGAACAATACTCAACAGCTGCGTGCTGATGAGCAACGTAGCACAGAAATCCTCGATCGTATCCCGGCGGGTCGTTGGGGGCTGCCGAGCGACCTGATGGGGCCAGTCGTGTTCCTGGCGTCCAGCGCATCTGACTATATCAACGGCTATACCGTTGCGGTAGACGGTGGCTGGCTGGCACGTTAATTCGCTTTCCAGAACCGTTAAACCCTGCCATCTGGCGGGGTTTTTTTTTACTTTTAATCATTAAAATCCATATTGTGGTTATAAATTATTCCATATTAAATTTCATATCTATAAGTTTATTGTTTTTAATATTCTTTAATATCAATGAATTAAATTTAATTGAGTGATTATTGGTAAATTTTAAAATTGGAATATCCATCACATAACCATGTGGTGTAGCTATTTAATCCATGTTTTTGCCGTTTCCCGCCTGACGCTTCCTGCAAGGGATCCCTTACTTTCAATGGCATGGTTACTCTGTATCTGGCAGGAAAAAATGGTCTCAATAAATAATGATGCTGCTTTAGCGCCGCGCCCAGTGCGCGATACGCGACGTATGAATATGTTTGTCTCTATCTCTGCGGCCGTCGCAGGGTTGTTATTCGGCCTGGATATTGGCGTGATTGCCGGCGCGTTGCCTTTCATCACCGATCACTTTGTGTTGACCAGCCGTCTGCAGGAATGGGTGGTAAGCAGCATGATGCTGGGTGCGGCAATTGGCGCGCTGTTTAACGGTTGGCTGTCATTCCGCCTGGGGCGCAAATACAGCCTGATGGCGGGCGCGATCCTTTTCGTCGTCGGATCTCTGGGCTCGGCGTTTGCCTCCAGCGTAGAAATGCTCATTTTTGCCCGCGTGGTGCTGGGCGTTGCGGTGGGGATCGCGTCTTACACCGCACCGCTCTATCTCTCCGAAATGGCCAGCGAAAACGTGCGTGGCAAGATGATCAGTATGTATCAGCTGATGGTGACGCTGGGCATCGTTCTGGCTTTTTTGTCCGATACCGCGTTCAGCTACAGCGGTAACTGGCGCGCTATGCTGGGCGTGCTGGCGCTTCCGGCTGTATTGCTGATTGTTCTGGTTGTTTTCTTGCCCAACAGCCCGCGCTGGCTGGCGGAAAAAGGTCGCCACATCGAAGCTGAAGAAGTACTGCGCATGCTGCGTGATACCTCAGAAAAGGCCCGCGATGAGCTGAACGAAATCCGTGAAAGCCTGAAGCTGAAGCAGGGCGGTTGGGCGCTGTTTAAAATTAACCGTAACGTGCGTCGCGCGGTTTTTCTTGGGATGTTGCTGCAGGCGATGCAACAGTTCACCGGGATGAACATCATCATGTACTACGCGCCGCGCATTTTTAAAATGGCGGGTTTTACCACCACAGAGCAGCAGATGATTGCCACGCTGGTGGTTGGCTTAACGTTTATGTTCGCCACCTTTATTGCCGTCTTCACGGTCGACAAAGCAGGACGTAAACCGGCGCTGAAAATTGGTTTCAGCGTAATGGCCATCGGGACACTGGTGCTTGGTTATTGTCTGATGCAGTTTGATAACGGCACGGCTTCCAGTGGACTATCCTGGCTGTCAGTTGGCATGACGATGATGTGTATTGCAGGCTATGCGATGAGCGCCGCGCCGGTAGTGTGGATCCTGTGTTCGGAAATTCAGCCGCTGAAATGCCGTGATTTTGGTATTACCTGTTCCACCACCACCAACTGGGTGTCGAACATGATCATTGGCGCAACGTTCCTGACGCTGCTCGACAGCATTGGCGCCGCCGGTACGTTCTGGCTTTATACCGCGCTGAACGTTGTGTTTATCGGTATTACGTTCTGGCTGATTCCAGAAACCAAAAACGTCACGCTGGAGCATATCGAACGTAAGCTGATGGCAGGCGAGAAGTTAAGAGATATTGGGGTGTAAGTGAGCATGAAAGCCCGATAGAACAATCAATTATCGGGCTTTTACTGCTGTTGATTTCAAGATGGAGCCACCTGTCTGGTGAGGAGGTCCCTGGCAGACAGGCCTGTTATCTTTAGTATAATTTCCTGACTAATACCATTCGCCAACATCATTTGGGCAATGCGTAGCGCTTCTTTTTGTTTGGCTTCCTGTTGCAATACTTCCGCGATAGTCATCAGACTTTCCTTTTGCTGTGGTACCCGATGAGCAACCTCACGGATAAATTTATCAACGTGAGGCGTATTTCCAAACTGCATCATGTAATTAAATAGCGTTTTGAGCTGGCTGTCATTAGCGTATCCTGTAGCCAGCAACGAGGCCAGGCGTTCCACCAACCCCATTAAATCACGTTTACGGATATGTTTTTGCATCAATTCCAGCAAGGCTATACGGCGATGCTGCATAATTTCGTCATCGGGAATAACGGTGATATCTACCAGCGGAAACGTTGCTGAGTAAAGCTGCCGTGCCAACGTGGGATTGTCAAACTCATCCAGCCAGCAGAGAGAAAAAGGATAGGGGCTGAGAACACCATGATAAAACAGCATCGGTATCACCAGAGGTAATGTTTTATGCCCAGCATCCAGATGGCGTTGCATTGCAGACATGGCATAACGCATCAGGCGAAATGCCATATGAGCATCTGGCGAACTCTGGTGCTCAATAACAACATAGATATACCCATCACCTTCATTTGTTTTTAATGACCACAGCACATCGGAGTAGCAGGCTCGCAAGCTATCTTCAATAAAACTGTTTGATTCCAGTTTTAGTGTTTGCAGGTCGCATAACTCCCGTAAGGTTGCTGGAAGATAGATATCCAGAAAATCTCTTGCGGTATCGGGATGGTACAAGAACTGTTTAAAGACTGCGTCATGTGGGGTGGATGTTGTCATTTTTGTCATGGCGATCCGTCACCGTTAATTAAGATAACGTGACTGTAATCGCCCACATGGCGAGGCGCATCGAGTAATTAACGCTTATGCGAACAAGTATCGAAGGAAAATACCCCAGCTTGTAACTTATTCATTTTTAGGGAACTGAGTACGCATTTTAGCGTATTCTCAACCCATTGAATTGCAAGGTTTGAGAACAGATACCTTACCCGTGCAGAAAATCTTCGCGAATTGGGGTAAAGGTATCCAGCAGCGTTCCCTGTTTTAAGCAGACGCAGCCATGCATAATGTTGGGCTGTTTATACAGGGTATCGCCCGCCCTAACGATATGTTTCTCTTCGCCGATGGTAAATTCAAACTCACCGGACAACACGTAAGTCAGCTGTTCGTGCGGATGATTGTGCATCGGGCCGATTGCGCCTTGCTCGAAGTTCACCTCAACCGCCATCATGTTACCGTCGTGAGCAAAAATGCGCCGGGTAACGCCATTGCCCAGATCGTCAAGCGTGGTCTCTTTATGAAAAATAAACATCCGGCCTTCCTGTAATTAATTAAAACAATGTTTCATTAAACCTATATCAGAAAATTAAAAAAAGAAATGCACGCCAACAGATGTGGAAAGTTGATCACATCTTTGGTTCACTGGATAGACAACAACGAGTCAGGGGAAATGATGAAAACGATCGGTCTGTTAGGCGGTATGAGCTGGGAATCTACCATTCCTTATTATCGACTCATTAATGAAGGCGTAAAACAGCGTCTGGGCGGTCTGCATTCTGCGCAGATTCTGTTGCACAGCGTGGATTTTCACGAGATTGAAGCCTGTCAGTCAAGCGGTGACTGGCAGCGAGCCGGTGAGATCCTCGCACAGGCCGCCGCAGGGCTACAGCGAGCCGGAGCGCAAGGGATTGTACTGTGTACCAACACCATGCACAAAGTTGCTGAGGCGATTGAAAGCGCCTGTGATGTGCCGTTTCTGCATATTGCCGACGCGACGGGGCGGGCGATACAAAAGCAGCAGATGAACAACGTGGCGCTTCTGGGTACGCGCTACACCATGGAGCAGGATTTTTACCGTGGGCGTTTACAGACTGAATTCGGCATTAGCACGCTTATTCCTGAAGCTGATGATCGGCAGAAAATAAACCAGATTATTTTCGACGAGCTGTGCCTCGGTGAGTTCAGCGAGGCTTCCCGCGATTATTACCTGGGCGTTATCGATCAGTTGGCGAAACAGGGCGCGCAAGGGGTGATCTTTGGCTGTACCGAGATTGGTTTGCTGGTTCCCACTGAACTAAGCCCACTACCGGTTTTCGACACCGCGGCAATCCATGCGCAAGATGCGGTGGCGTTTATGCTTTCGGCTGAGGGTGTAAAATAGCCTCCAGCGGGTCAATAAGCCTCGGTAGATGGGCCTGCAGATGCGCCGTAAAAGCATCCACAAGCGCTGAAGCGGGGCGATGAAGTGGGTGAATCAGGCTGACCGTAAACGGTACTGAAATACTGAAGCGGCGGATAACGACTCCGCTGCTGGCGTAATCCAGCGCGGTCAGTGGGTTCACCACCGAGATCCCAACGCCCGCCCGCACCATTGCACAAATTGAAGCGGCGCTATGGGTTTCAATCACCATGCGACGCTTCACCTGGTGCTCATTAAACAGGGTATCCAGTAGCTGACGGTAACTGTCGGTCCGTGACAGGCTGATGTAGTTTTCTCCCTGAAAATCCTGCGGCGTTAACACCGCTTTCTTAGTCAGCGGATGCCCCTGCGGCAGCACGCACACTTCATCCAGCGCCAGCAATTCGGTGCGTTTCGTTCCGGCAGGCGTATGCAGCGTTTCCGTTAACCCCAGATCGTGGCGCTGCGCCGATAGCCACTCTTCCAGCAGCGGTGACTCCTGCGGCACTATCTGAATATTGACCTGTGGATAGCGTGCGAGGAATGGCTGCAGCAGCGGCGGTAAAAAGGACTGTGAGAATACCGGCAGGCAAACAATCGACAATTCGCCCTGGCGAAACTCGCGCAGGCTTTCGGCGGCGCTCACAATTCTGTCCAGGCCGTACCACGAACGTTGCACCTCTTCAAACAGACGTAACCCTTGCACGGTGGGGTGCAGTCGGCCACGTGTGCGTTCAAACAGCGTTAATCCCAGTACTTTCTCGAATCGGGCCAGTTCCCGACTGACGGTGGGCTGCGAGGTATGTAGCATGCGCGCGGCTTCCGTCAGATTACCTGCCGTCATGATGGCGTGAAAAATTTCGATGTGTCGCAGGTTAACGGCGGGCATGGGCAATCCTCGAATGAATTAATCCATATCATTTTTGCATAGACTCACGATAAAACGATATTTTTTATTCTTTTCGGGCTGTGGCGTAATCATAAAAAAGCCAATACCGGAGCACACCATGCCACGCCCACTCAATAGCACAGATACTGACCTGACCGCCGACAACCTGCTGCGCCTGCCTGCCGAATTCGGCTGCCCGGTGTGGGTTTATGATGCGCAGATTATCCGCGCGCAGATTGCCAAACTGAGTCAGTTTGACGTGGTGCGTTTCGCCCAGAAGGCGTGTTCGAATATTCATATTTTGCGCCTGATGCGCGAGCAGGGTGTGAAGGTAGATTCCGTCTCGCTTGGCGAAATTGAACGTGCGCTGGCGGCAGGTTTTGTGCCGGGTAAAGATGAAATCGTCTTTACCGCCGATATGATTGATGAAGCAACGCTCGCGCGGGTGCATGAATTGCGCATTCCGGTAAATGCCGGGTCGGTGGATATGCTGGAGCAACTGGGCCAGGTCTCGCCGGGCCATCGTGTGTGGCTACGCGTAAACCCTGGTTTTGGGCATGGGCACAGTCAGAAAACCAATACCGGCGGCGAAAACAGCAAGCACGGGATCTGGTATAGCGATCTTCCCGCGGCGTTGGAGGTGATTCAGCGCTATAAGCTGAAGCTGGTGGGGATTCATATGCATATCGGTTCCGGTGTGGACTACGCGCATCTGGAGCAGGTGTGCGGTGCGATGGTGCGCCAGGTGGTTGAATTTGGACAGGATCTGGAGGCGATCTCCGCGGGTGGTGGTTTATCAATCCCATATCGCGAAGGCGAAGAGGCGATCGATACCGATCACTACTTTGGATTGTGGAACGCTGCGCGTGAGCAGATTGCTAAACACCTGGGTCACCCGGTCGCACTTGAAATAGAGCCTGGTCGTTTTCTGGTCGCGGAAGCTGGCGTGTTAGTGGCGCAGGTGCGTAGCGTAAAAGAGATGGGCAGCCGTCACTTTGTGCTGATCGATGCGGGCTTCAACGATCTGATGCGCCCGGCGATGTACGGCAGCTATCACCATATCTCCGCGCTGGCGGGGGATGGTCGCTCTCTGGAACAAACCCCGCAACGGGAAACCGTAGTGGCCGGGCCGCTGTGCGAATCTGGTGACGTGTTTACCCAGCAGGAAGGCGGAAATGTGGAAACCCGTCTGTTGCCTGCGGTGGTGCCGGGCGATTATCTGGTGCTGCATGATACCGGGGCGTACGGCGCGTCAATGTCGTCAAACTACAATAGCCGCCCGCTGCTGCCGGAGGTTTTGTTTGATAACGGGGTGGCACGACTGATTCGCCGTCGCCAGACCATTGATGAGCTGCTGGCGCTGGAACTTATCTGAGGGAATGCCCGATAGTGCTGCGCTTATCGGGCCTATGGGGATGTAGGCCGGATAAGGCGCTTGCGCCGCCATCCGGCACGTTATTTGTAATACGGCCCCGTCGTCACCGAGTCACGTAATACCAGTTTGCCGGTAAACGGTGGGATTGGCTCGACGCTTTCGCCGTTGGCCAGCCGGATAGCCTGGTCGATTGCCGTGGTTATCATGGTATCAATCGGTAGATAAACGGTAGACAGCCCCGGCTCCAGCCATTTGGCGCTGGGCGCATCATCAAAACCAAACAGTGAGACGTCCGTTGGGATCCTCAGCCCGGCCTGATGTAACGCTTTTGATGCGCCTAATGCCATGTCATCGTTACAGGCGAACAGGGCGCTAAATTTCACCCCTTCTTCCAGCAGTTCACGGCAGGCTTCATAGCCTCGCGTCATCGTGGAGTCGCCGTATTTGACCTTGTTGGAATCCCAGGGAATACCGTTTTTTTCCAGCGCCTTACGATACCCCATCAGGCGAGATTTACCGGTAGGCGTATGGCCTGGCACAGTGATACAAGCAATATCGCTATGGCCCTGGGAGATCAGATAATTGACCGCCTGATAGGCTGCGTCTTCCTGTTCAAAGAAAATTGCGCGATCGCGGGCCTGGCTGACATCACGGTTGATGACCAGCAAGGGCATAGCAATGCTGGTCATCAACGACATAATCGCCTTTTCACTCATATAGCGGGTATAGAGAATAATGGCGTCGCACTGTCTGTCCGCCAGCATTTGCACGGCTTCCTGCTCACGCTCTGGTGTGTCGTGTCCGTCAGTGACGATCAACTGCTTGCCGTGAGATTCCGTCTGGCGTGAAGCCTGTTGCAGCAGGCGGCCAAAGTAAAAACCATCAAATGTGGAAACCACCAGACCAATGCTGTTGCTGGTGCGGTTTGCCAAAGAACGCGCTAAAAAATTAGGCCGATAATCAAGTGCCTGCATGGCCTTAAACACTTTCTGGCGCGTGCTCTCTTTTACCTGACCCGTGCCATTCAGTACGCGCGAAACGGTCGCTTTTGAGACGCCTGCGTGTCGTGAAACGTCCAACATCGTAGTCATAACGCTATCCTGGTTAATCGTTTGACGATGAATTCCCCGGCTCTGTCAGCGTCGAAACGGAATGGCGACGCACCAGAGTTGGGTTAAAAACGTGGGTAATTTCAGGCACGGGGCGCTTCTCCGCCAGCGCGAGCGCCAGTTCGGCAGCCTGGGTTGCCATCGTCACGATCGGGTAGCGCACCGTGGTCAGACGCGGGCGCACGTAGCGGGAAACCAGCACATCATCAAAACCAATCAGCGAGATTTCACCCGGTACATCAATGCCGTTATCATTTAATACGCCCATGGCACCAGCCGCCATTGAGTCGTTGTAACAGGCTACCGCAGTGAAGTTTTTGCCACGGCCAAGTAACTCGGTCATGGCCTGTTCACCGCCGCTTTCATCCGGTTCACCAAACGTTACCAGGCGATCGCTGACCGGTATATTGCTCTCTGCCAGCGCGTCGTAATAGCCTTGCAGACGATCTTCCGCATCTGAAATCGTGTGATTGGAGCACAGATAGCCAATGCGTGTATGGCCCTGCTGAATGAGGTGTCGGGTCGCGAGCCATGCGCCGAAACGGTCATCAAGGGCAACGCAGCGTTGTTCGAATCCTGGCAAAATTCGGTTAATTAATACCATGCCGGGGATTTGCTTCATTAGTGATGCCAGCTCAGCATCCGGGATAATTTTTGCGTGGACAACAAGGGCTGCGCAGCGGTGGCGAATGAGCTGTTCAATCGCCTGTCGTTCCTTCTGTTCGTTATGGTAGCCGTTACCAATCAGTAAAAAATTACCGGTGTTATAGGCCACCTGCTCGACAGCTTTAACCATTGCCCCAAAAAATGGATCGGACACATCACCTACCACCAGACCGATGGTTTCAGTGGATTGTTGTGCCAGCGCACGCGCATTGGCGTTGGGGTGGTAGCTGAGTGATTCCATTGCACTTGTTACGGCCAGGCGCGATGCTTCGCTGGCTTTAGGGGAATCATTAATCACTCGAGAAACGGTGGCGACTGATACACCAGCTAGTCGGGCTACATCCTTTATGGTCGCCATGATAGTACCTGTTGTGGGTAAACGCTTACATTCCGTCAGTGTTACGGAAAATGGCTGGCTGTTCAAGCAGATTGCCCGTCATAACGTCGCAAATGTGAGCGCACACGAGCGAAGTAAGACAGAAAATAGAAAATGCTAATTTTTGCTTACACTTTGCGATGTGCTGTTGCGATTGTTCGCTGGTGAGGGAACTGAGCAGATTGCTAGAGTTGAGATCCCAGAGGTATTGATAGGTGAAATCAACTTTCGGGTTGATCACTAGAATTACACCAGCCTGCGCAGATGCGCAGGTTTTTTTTTACCTTCAGCCTATCTGTAACAGTAACCGATAATTTACACAACTCGTTGCATTTGGGTTCATTCCTTTGCGTTTTCGCACTGGCGTATCTGGCTGCTGACGACCACAATCAAGATCCCAGAGGTATTGATTGGTGAGATTATTCGGTACGCACTTCGTACCTGTCTCTTGCACCAACCTGCGCGGATGCGCAGGTTTTTTTTCGGATTGTATTTACCAGTTACCTGTCGCGCCCATTCCCCAACTCGTATACTCTCCCACCATTGATGTTTATATAATTAATGGCACAGGGAGTTGAGATGCTATTTGGCTTTTTTCGTAATCTGTTTCGCGTGCTTTTCCGCATTCGCGTCACGGGCGATGTCAGCGCGCTACAGGGAGAACGCGTTCTAATCACTCCCAACCATGTCTCATTTATAGACGGCATTTTGTTGGCGCTATTTTTACCGATTCGTCCCGTCTTCGCTGTTTACACCTCGATCAGCCAGCAATGGTATATGCGCTGGCTAACTCCGCTGATTGATTTCGTACCGTTAGATCCAACCAAACCGATGTCGATTAAACATCTGGTTCGTCTGGTCGAACAGGGCCGTCCGGTGGTTATTTTCCCGGAAGGACGTATTTCGACCACTGGTTCGTTGATGAAAATTTATGACGGCGCGGGGTTTGTTGCCGCTAAGTCGGGGGCGACGGTCGTTCCTGTCCGCATTGAGGGCGCAGAGCTTTCCCATTTTAGCCGCCTGAAAGGTTTGGTTAAACAGCGATTCTTCCCGCGCATCCGCTTACACATCCTACCGCCGACTCAACTGCCGATGCCGGAAGCACCGCGTGCTCGCGATCGCCGCAAAATTGCCGGAGAGATGCTGCATCAAATTATGATGGAAGCACGCATGGCGGTTCGTCCGCGTGAAACGCTATACGAGTCGCTGCTGGCGGCGAAATACCGTTTTGGCGCGGGCAAAAACTGCATTGAAGATGTCAACTTTACCCCTGACAGCTACCGCAAACTGCTGACAAAGACGCTCTTTGTGGCCCGTATTCTGGAAAAATACAGCGTCGAAGGTGAAAAAATCGGCCTGATGCTGCCAAACGCGGGGATCAGCGCAGCGGTCATTTTTGGCGCCATTGCGCGTCGACGCATTCCGGCCATGATGAACTACACCGCGGGCGTGAAAGGATTAACCAGCGCCATTACTGCGTCTGAAATTAAAACGATCTTCACTTCCCGACAGTTTCTCGATAAAGGCAAACTTTGGCATTTACCGGAACAGCTCACCCAGGTGCGCTGGGTTTATCTGGAAGACTTAAAAGCTGATGTGACCTTTAGCGATAAGCTGTGGATTTTCTCACATCTGCTGGCACCGCATCTGGCGCAGGTGAAGCAGCAGCCGGAAGACGCTGCGGTGATCCTCTTTACTTCCGGTTCAGAAGGCCATCCGAAAGGTGTGGTTCACAGCCATAAAAGCATTCTGGCGAACGTTGAGCAGATCAAAACGATTGCCGATTTCACCGCCGATGACCGTTTTATGTCGGCGCTGCCGCTGTTCCACTCCTTTGGCCTGACGGTGGGATTATTCACGCCGCTACTGACTGGCGCAGAAGTGTTTCTTTATCCCAGCCCGCTGCATTACCGCATTGTTCCAGAGCTGGTATACGACCGGAACTGCACCGTGTTGTTTGGTACCTCAACGTTCCTCGGCAACTACGCGCGTTTCGCGCATCCGTACGATTTCCACCGCCTGCGCTATGTGGTGGCGGGAGCGGAAAAACTACAGGACACCACAAAACAGCTGTGGCAGGAGAAATTTGGCCTGCGCGTTCTTGAAGGCTATGGGGTGACGGAATGTGCGCCGGTTGTGTCGATTAACGTACCAATGGCGGCAAAATCGGGAACAGTAGGGCGCATCTTGCCTGGTATGGATGCCCGACTGTTGGCCGTTCCGGGAATTGAGGACGGTGGGCGTTTACAGCTGAAAGGCCCTAATATTATGAGCGGCTATTTGCGCGTTGAAAAACCTGGCGTGCTGGAAGTGCCGACGGCAGAGAATGCGCAAGGTGAGATTGAGCGCGGCTGGTATGACACCGGAGACATCGTGCGCTTTGATGAAAACGGCTTCGTACAGATTCAGGGGCGCGCCAAGCGTTTTGCTAAAATTGCCGGAGAGATGGTGTCGCTGGAAATGGTTGAGCAACTGGCGCTGGCGGTATCAGCAGACAAAATGCACGCTACGGCGATTAAGAGTGACGCCAGCAAAGGTGAGGCGCTGGTGCTGTTCACCACCGATAGCGAACTCACGCGTGAAAAACTACAGCAGTATGCGCGGGCGCACGGCGTACCTGAACTCGCCGTACCGCGTGATATTCGCCACCTGAAGCAACTCCCCTTACTCGGCAGCGGTAAGCCGGATTTTGTTACGCTGAAAAGCTGGGTCGATGAGCCGGAAAAACATCATGAGTGAGTCAGTGCACACTAACACTTCAATCTGGTCCAAAGGGATGATGTCCGTTATCGCCGCGCAGTTTTTGTCAGCGTTTGGCGATAACGCGTTGCTGTTTGCTACGCTGGCGTTGCTGAAGGAGCAATTTTATCCGGACTGGAGCCAGCCAATCCTGCAAATGGTGTTTGTGGGCGCTTACATTCTGTTTGCACCCTTTGTTGGACAGGTGGCGGATAGCTTTGCCAAAGGCCGAGTGATGATGTTCGCGAACGCTCTGAAACTGCTGGGTGCGGCGAGTATTTGCTTCGGCATTAATCCGTTTCTCGGGTATACGCTGGTGGGGATCGGCGCGGCGGCGTATTCGCCGGCCAAGTATGGCATTCTCGGTGAACTGACTACCGGCGACAAACTGGTGAAGGCCAACGGCCTGATGGAAGCTTCCACCATTGCCGCGATTTTGCTCGGATCTGTCGCCGGCGGCGTTCTGGCCGACTGGCACGTGATTGCCGCGCTTTCTGCCTGTGCACTGGCCTATGCTGGCGCGGTGGTGGCTAACCTGTATATCCCGAAACTGGCCGCGGCTCGCCCAGGCCAGTCCTGGCATCTGGGAAAAATGACTCGCAGTTTCTTCTGTGCCGCCTCCTCGCTGTGGCGCAACGGTGAAACACGCTTCTCGTTGGTGGGAACCAGCCTTTTTTGGGGCGCGGGCGTCACGCTGCGTTTTCTGCTGGTGCTGTGGGTTCCGGTGGCGCTCGGCATCACCGATAACGCCACGCCGACCTACCTCAATGCCATGGTAGCAATCGGGATTGTGGTCGGTGCGGGTGCGGCCGCGAAGCTGGTAACGCTGGAAACCGTGTCGCGCTGTATGCCTGCGGGGATCCTGATTGGTGTTGTGGTGCTGATTTTCTCTCTTCAACATTCGCTGCTTCCGGCCTATGCGTTGCTGATGCTTATCGGCGTGTCGGGTGGCTTCTTTGTGGTGCCGCTGAATGCGTTGCTGCAGGAACGGGGTAAGAAAAGTGTCGGCGCAGGTAATGCGATAGCGGTACAAAACCTGGGTGAAAACAGCGCGATGCTGTTGATGCTGGGGATTTACTCACTGGCGGTGCTGGTGGGGATCTCGGCGGTAGCGATTGGTATTGGATTTGGTGCACTGTTTGCGCTGGCGATTGCGGCGCTGTGGATTTGGCAGCGCCGCCATTAGTCTGTTAAATGCTGTTGTCGTATCAGGCCTACAGGGAACGCTGTCTGTAGGCCTGATAATCGCAGCGCCATCAGGCGCTAACTGTTACGGTGCAGGATAGGTATACACCTGATGCACCGCTTCAATCTCTGCCAGTACTTCTTCGCTCAACTCCAGATGCAGACTTTCAACGTTGGTTTTTAGCTGCTCCATCGTCGTGGCGCCCAGCAAAGTGCTGGCGACAAACGGCTGACGACGCACGAATGCCAGCGCCATTTGCGCGGGATCCAGATTATGGCGTTTCGCGATATCCACATAGGCCGCAACGGCTTTCTGCGTCTGCTCGCCGCTGTAGCGCGTGAAACGGCTAAACAACGTATTGCGTGCACCGGCAGGTTTCGCGCCGTTCAGGTATTTACCGGTTAACGTACCGAAGCCCAGGCAAGAGTAGGCCAGCAGCTCAACGCCTTCATACTGGCTCACTTCAGCCAGTCCAACCTCAAAGCTGCGGTTCAGCAGGCTATAGGGGTTCTGGATGGTGGCGATGCGCGGCAGATCGTGTTTGTCTGCCAGGTGCAGATAGCGCATCACGCCAAACGCAGTTTCATTGGATACGCCGATATAGCGAATTTTCCCGGCGCGCTGAAACTCTGCCAGCGCGTCCAGCGTATCGAGAAGGGAAACGACCGGCGCGGAGTCTGTCCAGCTGTAGCCTAACTTACCAAAACAGTTGGTCGGGCGCTGCGGCCAGTGAACCTGATACAGATCCAGATAATCAGTTTGCAGTCTTTTCAGGCTGTCGTGCAGCGCTTCACGGATATTTTTACGATCCAGCGCCTGATTCGGGCGGATACCGCTGTCATTGTTGCGTGATGGACCGCTGACCTTAGAAGCAACGATCAGCTTTTCGCGGCTGCCGTGTTTGGCGAGCCAGTTACCTACGTAGGTTTCGGTGAGCCCCTGGGTTTCAGGACGCGGCGGTACCGGATACATCTCGGCAACGTCGATCAAATTAATGCCCTGTGCTACGGCATAATCGAGCTGTGCATGTGCGTCGGCTTCGCTGTTTTGTTCACCAAACGTCATTGTGCCCAGCCCCAGTGTACTGACTTCCAGCGAGCTGTGGGGTATACGGTGATATTGCATAGCCGTTTCCTTTTTATAATCACGACATAAGGATTATAAAAATGGCTGAGGGAAGCGAAAAAGGGAAGTAAAATTGTTAAGGCCAGCGCGCTGCTGACCTCAACCATCAGCGTTCAATGATTTGAGACACATCATCGCGGTTAATCTGCATCGCATTGCCTTGCTGGTCGTGATAGCTCACCAGACCGGTATCATCGTCAATTTCTGGTTTTCCATCGGTCAGGATCATTCGACCATCTTTTGTCGCCATTACATAATCGCTGCTGCATCCGGAAACGGCAAAAGCCAGTCCTACGGCGGAAATCAAAACTGCCCATTTTTTCATCTGCTTATCCTCACATGGCCTGCATCTGACAATAGTTTAGTAATAACGCGAAGTTGTGCAGGGTAAAAGCAGTAAAATCTTAAACTGTGAGAAGGGGGAGGTGTGGCTGGCATTCGCTCCCCTTGCGGGGAGCGATGGATTTCATCAGAGCGGATTTTTTTTATTACGCCACAGGTTCAGGGTCTCTACCGCGATAGAGAAGAACATAGCGAAATAGATATATCCTTTCGGAACGTGGACGTCGAAACTTTCCAGAATCAGCGTAAAACCGACCAGAATCAGAAACGAGAGCGCCAGCATTTTTACCGAAGGGTGGCGATCGACAAACTCACCAATCGGGCGAGCAGCGAACATCATCACGCCTACGGCAATCACTACTGCCGCCATCATGATAAACAGATGATCGGACAAACCAACCGCAGTAATCACGGAATCCAGGCTGAAGATAATGTCTAACAACATGATCTGCACAATCGCGCCCAGGAAAGAAGAAACACGGGTTTTTAACCCCTCTTCCTCACCTTCAATGGATTCGTGGATCTCTTTACTGGCTTTCCAGATCAGGAACAATCCCCCCAGCAGAAGGATCAGGTCGCGTGCTGATATCGCCTCGCCAAACAACTCGAATAGCGGGTTTGTCAGCCGCGTTACCCAGGCGATAGAAGCCAGCAGTGCCAGACGCATGATCATCGCCGCCGCCAGCCCAATACGTCGGGCATGATTGCGTTGCGCTGTCGGGAGTTTGGCTACAACCAGAGAAAGGAAAATAATATTGTCGATCCCAAGAACGATCTCCAGCAGCGTCAGCGTACCGAGCGCAAGCCAGGCGTTAGGATCGGTTATCCATGCAAATAACATCGAACAAAGTCCTGCCAAAAAAAAGAAGCGGTAATTATAGGCCCGTAACGCGGCGGGTGAAAGGCCGGACGGTGCCTATTGCGCCAGGAACAAGAAATGTCGCTCAAGCAATGCGCGGGTGAAGTTCTTTTTCAGGTAAAAGCCACGTGGCAGGGTCAGGATGGGCTCGCCGTTGGCGCCAATGGCCTCGGTAAGCGCGCGGGCGTTGGCGGCTTTAGGACGCAGTTGCAGTACTTCCCCATGGCGAGCGGTGATCCGTTCGACGTGGCCTAACACAATCATGTCCATTAACTCTTCCCAGTCCAGACGCAATTGCCGGTCTTCTTCTTCATTCGGGCTCCACAGCAGGGGAGAGCCGACGCGGCGCTCAGCCAGCGGGATGCTGCGTTCACCTTCTACCGGGATCCACAGAACACGTTTGAGTTTGTGCCGTACATGGCTGGTTTCCCAGGTGACGCCAGTATTACCGGTTAACGGTGCCACGCACACAAAGGTGGTTTCCAGCGGTCTGCCAAGACTGTCCACAGGGATCGTTTTCAGCTCCACGCCCAGCGCCGCAAAATCCTGCTCTGGTTTACTGCCCGCGCTGGCACCGAGCCAGATTTCCAGTAGTACGCCAATCCAGCCTTTATCGCGCTTAAGATCCTTCGGCGTAACGATTCCTGCCATTGCCGCTAATTCTCCTAACGCGTAGCCCGAAAGCTGCCGTGCCTGGCTCAGCAACTGGGCTTCAGATTCAGGGGGAGAAAGCAACGGACGGAGTTCTGGCATCGGGTTAACCCTTAGGTGAAAAAATGAGCAATGATTTTATACCGTGTGGACAGAGTTTATCTTTTTCCACATGCTTTATTCAATTATATGATTTATATTGGTTTTTAGATTCACGTTCGCAGAGTTGCGCAACAGCGAAGCGGGTTTTCCAATTCTGGTCACTGACAATGAACAGGATCTTACACCATGTTATCCACAGAAAGATGGGATAACTGTGAAAAACCCCCACTACTGTTTCAATTTACAGCCTTGACGTGCGACGAAAATCGAGTTTTCACACAAATTGTGCCTAACTTATTGGCATAATCTGTGGATAAAACCAACGCTGGTCGATCTTTCATCAGCGTGAAGATCGTATGCGTGATGTACATCACGTTTCAGTGTGTTTATCTGCGTGGAACGGTTTTAACTTTATGAATGTATAAGACTATTTTTGATATGTGACGAATGTCTTATTCGGACTGTTCTGGGTTTTCCCATAGTAATTCCGTACTTCTTCACAACTATATCCACAGAAAAGGTGAATAAAATCGCCTTGCTTGCCCTTCTTCTGTTTATAACTCGGCCTTTAACTGTGAGTTATTCAATTGTTATTAGAATATCGCACCCTTAACAGAGTGGTTTACCGCCCCTCAGGAGTGTGAAACAATCGTTTGTATATAAGGTTTATGTTGAGGTAGTCCGGTGATTGATGACGATGGCTACCGCCCGAATGTAGGGATAGTAATTTGTAACCGCCAGGGGCAGGTCATGTGGGCCCGGCGATTTGGTCAGCACTCCTGGCAATTCCCACAAGGTGGGATCAACGCAGGAGAGACAGCAGAGCAGGCGATGTACCGGGAACTCTTTGAAGAAGTGGGTCTCAGTCGTAAAGATGTGCGGATCCTTGCTTCTACTCGTAACTGGTTGCGTTACAAGTTACCGAAACGTTTGGTGCGTTGGGACACGAAGCCGGTTTGTATCGGCCAGAAACAAAAATGGTTTCTTCTGCAATTGGTCAGCAGCGATGCTGAAATCAATATGCAAACCAGCAGTACACCTGAGTTCGACGGCTGGCGCTGGGTGAGTTACTGGTATCCGGTTCGACAGGTGGTGTCATTTAAACGCGATGTCTATCGCAGGGTGATGAAAGAATTCGCAAGTGTTGTCATGGCGCTTCAGGAGAGCACTCCTAAGCCGCAAAGCGCACCTGCGTACAGACGTAAAAGAGGTTAAGCTACGCAAATTATGCTCACCCGCCTGCGCGAAATAGTCGAAAAGGTGGCCAGTGCTCCGCGTCTGAATGAAGCGCTGAATATACTGGTTACCGACATCTGTCTTGCGATGGATACTGAGGTCTGTTCGGTTTATCTGGCCGATCACGATCGACGTTGTTATTACCTCATGGCGACCCGGGGACTGAAAAAACCGCGTGGTCGCACTGTCGCACTCGCGTTTGATGAAGGTATCGTTGGCCTGGTTGGCAGGCTGGCGGAACCTATCAACCTTGCCGATGCGCAAAAACATCCCAGCTTTAAATACATTCCTTCGGTAAAAGAAGAGCGTTTTCGTGCATTCTTAGGCGTACCGATCATTCAGCGTCGCCAGCTTTTAGGCGTGCTGGTGGTGCAGCAACGTGAATTGCGTCAGTACGATGAAAGTGAAGAGTCTTTTCTTGTCACGCTCGCCACGCAAATGGCGGCCATACTTTCGCAGTCGCAGCTAAACGCGCTGTTCGGTCAATACCGTCAAACGCGCATCCGTGCGCTGCCTGCCGCGCCCGGTGTGGCAATAGCCGAAGGCTGGCAGGATGCGACGCTGCCGCTGATGGAGCAGGTCTACCAGGCTTCAACGCTGGATCCTGTGCTTGAACGCGAGCGATTGACCGGAGCGCTGGAAGAGGCGGCGAACGAATTCCGCCGCTACAGCAAGCGTTTTACCGCTGGGGCGCAGAAAGAAACGGCGGCGATCTTTGATCTTTACTCGCACTTGCTTTCCGATACCCGTCTGCGCCGCGAACTGTTTGCGGAAGTGGATAACGGTTCGGTGGCCGAGTGGGCGGTTAAAACGATCATCGAAAAGTTTGCCGAACAGTTCGCCGCGCTGAGCGATAACTACCTCAAAGAGCGGGCCGGAGATTTACGCGCGCTCGGCCAGCGTCTGCTGTTCCACCTTGACGACTCTATCCAGGGGCCGAATGCCTGGCCGGAACGTTTCGTGCTGGTGGCGGATGAACTTTCGGCGACCACGCTAGCGGAGCTTCCTCAGGACCGGTTAGTCGGCGTAGTTGTCCGGGACGGCGCAGCCAACTCTCATGCGGCAATTATGGTTCGTGCGCTGGGTATCCCTACCGTTATGGGGGCCGATATCCAGCCGTCGGTGCTGCATCGCCGTACGCTGGTGGTGGACGGTTATCGTGGTGAACTGCTGGTCGATCCGGAACCGGTATTGATCCAGGAATACCAGCGTCTTATCAGTGAAGAAATTGAGCTGAGCCGCCTGGCGGAAGACGACGTCAACCAACCAGCACAGTTGAAAAGCGGCGAGCGCGTGAAGGTGATGCTCAATGCGGGTCTCAGCCCGGAACATGAAGAAAAACTGGGTAGCAGGATCGACGGTATTGGCCTGTATCGCACTGAAATTCCGTTTATGCTGCAAAGCGGTTTTCCTTCGGAAGAAGAACAGGTTGCGCAGTATCAGGGTATGCTGCAAATGTTTAACGACAAGCCGGTGACTCTGCGTACGCTGGATGTCGGTGCCGACAAACAACTGCCCTACATGCCGATCAGTGAAGAGAACCCATGCCTTGGCTGGCGAGGGATCCGCATAACGCTCGATCAGCCGGAGATCTTTTTGATCCAGGTCCGCGCTATGCTGCGTGCGAATGCGGCAACTGGCAACCTCAGCATTTTGCTGCCGATGGTAACCAGCATCGATGAAGTGGACGAAGCGCGACGTTTGATTGAACGCGCCGGACGCGAAGTGGAAGAGATGATCGGTTACGCGATCCCGAAACCGCGCATAGGCATCATGCTGGAAGTTCCGTCGATGGTGTTCATGCTGCCGCATCTGACAAACCGGATAGACTTTATCTCGGTCGGAACCAACGACCTTACCCAGTACATACTGGCCGTCGATCGTAACAACACACGGGTAGCCAGCATTTATGACAGTCTGCATCCGGGGATGTTACGTGCGCTGGCGATGATTGCGCAGGAAGCCGAAAGAAGCGGTATCGATTTGCGCTTATGCGGTGAAATGGCGGGCGACCCGATGTGCGTAGCCATTCTGATCGGTCTCGGCTTCCGCCATTTGTCTATGAACGGTCGTTCCGTGGCACGCGTTAAATATCTGCTGCGCCATATCGATTTTGATGAGGCGCAAACGCTGGCGCAGCGCAGCCTGGAAGCGCAGATGGCGGCAGAAGTACGCCATCAGGTAGCGGCCTTTATGGAGCGCCGCGGCATGGGTGGTTTGATTCGCGGGGGATTGTAGGGCTGATAAGCGTAGCGCCATCAGGCATTACGGGGGATAGAGATTACCTATACAGATCTTTTACATCTTCCCGGCATCCGCTTCTAACCCCTTGTGCTATCATTCGCACCTTTGGAGCGCCTGCATTATGCAGGCGCGCTTATCAATTGCTGTCTGACTTCAGCGAAATAACAAGAACTTGTGGTGACAGATGACCAGTAGCTATCTGCATTTTCCGGATTTCGATCCGGTCATTTTCTCAATCGGACCCGTCGCGCTTCACTGGTACGGCTTGATGTATTTGGTGGGGTTTATTTTCGCGATGTGGCTGGCGACGCGCCGCGCGAATCGTCCGGGTAGTGGCTGGACCAAAAATGAAGTAGAAAACTTACTGTATGCGGGCTTCCTCGGGGTTTTCCTCGGAGGGCGTATTGGTTACGTACTGTTCTATAACTTCCCGTTATTCCTCGATAATCCCTTGTATCTGTTCCGCGTCTGGGACGGCGGGATGTCGTTCCACGGTGGACTTATCGGTGTGATCCTGGTGATGATTATCTTCGCCAAACGCACCAAGCGTTCGTTCTTCCAGGTTTCTGATTTCATTGCCCCGCTGATTCCGTTTGGCCTGGGTGCAGGACGTCTGGGCAACTTTATCAATGGTGAGCTGTGGGGACGCGTTGACCCGAACTTCAAGTACGCCATGCTGTTCCCGGGCTCCCGTACCGAAGATATTTTACTGCTGCAAACTAACCCGCAATGGCAGTCTATTTTTGATACCTACGGCTCGCTGCCACGCCACGCTTCACAGCTTTATGAGATGGCGCTGGAAGGCGTTGTGCTGTTTATCATTCTGAACCTGTACATTCGCAAACCGCGCCCGATGGGTTCGGTATCCGGTCTGTTCCTGATTGGCTATGGTGCGTTTCGTATTATCGTTGAATTCTTCCGCCAGCCGGATGCGCAGTTTACCGGCACCTGGGTACAGTACATCAGCATGGGGCAGATCCTCTCTATCCCGATGATTGTCGCAGGCATTATTATGATGGTTTGGGCGTACCGCCGCAGCCCACAGCAACACGTTTCCTGAGGAACCATGAAACAGTATTTAGAACTGATGCAAAAAGTGCTGGATGAAGGCACACAGAAAAACGACCGTACCGGAACCGGAACGCTTTCCATTTTTGGTCATCAGATGCGTTTTAATCTGCAGGAAGGGTTCCCGCTGGTTACGACTAAACGCTGCCATTTACGCTCGATCATTCATGAGCTGCTGTGGTTCTTGCAGGGCGATACTAACGTTGCCTACCTGCATGAAAACAACGTCTCAATCTGGGACGAATGGGCGGATGAAAACGGTAATTTAGGCCCGGTTTATGGCAAACAATGGCGCGCGTGGCCTACGCCAGACGGTCGCCATATTGACCAGATCACCACCGTGCTAAACCAGCTGAAAAATGACCCTGACTCTCGCCGCATCATCGTTTCTGCATGGAACGTCGGTGAGCTGGATAAAATGGCGCTGGCACCTTGCCATGCGTTCTTCCAGTTCTACGTGGCGGATGGCAAGCTCTCCTGCCAGCTGTATCAACGTTCGTGCGATGTGTTCCTCGGCCTGCCGTTTAATATTGCCAGCTACGCTTTGCTGGTACACATGATGGCGCAGCAGTGCGATCTGGAAGTGGGTGATTTTGTCTGGACCGGCGGTGACACGCACCTGTACAGCAATCATATGGATCAAACGCATCTGCAGCTTAGCCGTGAACCTCGCGCGTTGCCGAAACTGGTTATCAAACGTAAGCCTGAATCAATCTTTGACTATCGCTTCGAAGACTTCGAAATTGAAGGCTACGATCCGCACCCGGGTATTAAAGCGCCGGTCGCTATCTAACCTGTTTCATGCTGTCACAACCGACGCCCATGTGCGTCGGTTTTTTTTGTCTCAAATCGCGTTCTTCGGCGTGGATTCCTGAATTATTGCAACAGCCTGTAACGCACTAAATATTCCCCGTAGCTCGCCGTAGAAACCGAATTTCCCGCTCGTTATTCATTTTCCTCACGCCATACTGGCGACATGAAAAAACAACAAGGTTACACGCTTCTCGAAACCCTGATTGCGATGCTGATCGTCGCGGCGCTTGGCGCATTGGGGTTGTACGGTTGGCAGCGCTGGCAGCAACAACAGCGGCTGTGGCAGACCGCCTGCCAGGTGCGGGACTACCTGCTGCAACTGCGTGAAGATGCTAACTGGCGTAACCGCGATCACGTGATAAGCGTGATTCGGGATGGCGCATCATGGTGCTTTGTCAGCTCTGCAGCTTCGCAAACCTCGTGTCGACCCGTTTCGTCTTTGGTTTTTACACCGCCCTGGGACGGCGTTGAAATGGCTGAGATAACACCTTCACTGGCTTTTTTTGGACTGCGCAATACGGCATGGGCCGGACATATACGCCTGAAAAATACGGCAGGGGAATGGCGTGTGGTGGTGTCTGGCTGGGGGCGAATCAGGCTTTGCGAGCGCGACGAGGCCAGATTATGTCAGTAAACGAACGGGGATTTTCACTGCTGGAGGTGCTCATTGCTATGGCGATTAGCAGTATTTTACTGCTTAGCTCAGCACGATTTTTACCGGCGCTACAGCGAGAGATTCTGCATAACACGCGCCAGCTAGTACTGGAAGATGAGCTCTGGCAGCGGGTCTACACCGTGGCGAAGCATCTTCAGCGGGCAGGGTATTGCCGGGGAAACTGTGTCGGAGAGGGACTGGTGATATCGGCGAAGGGCGACTGTGTCATTGCACGCTGGGATGCCAACAGCAACGGCGTTTGGGAGGGGAACCCCGCGAAAGAGGCTGATGCTATCGGGTTTCGTTTACAGGACAAGGTGCTGGAGACTCTGCGGGGAGCAACAGGCTGCGATGGAAAAGGGTGGGAGAAAATGACCGATCCGGCCACGATGCAGATTGAGGCATTCCAGGTTGAACGGCTGAATTTCAGCGGATATTCCCCGCTTCTTACGCTGCGTTTGCGTGGAGTGAGCAATGACGAACCACAAAAAGTTGTTGAAGCGGTCTACAGCGTTACGGGATTCAACCTGTGAACCGTGAGCGAGGCGTATCTTCTCTGGCAATGGTCCTGTTGCTGCTGGTGCTCGGAAGTCTGCTGCTGCAAGGCGTTAGCAGACAGGAGGCTAGTTTTGCTGCGCGAGTGGTCACACAAAGTCAGGCGCTGCAGCGTCAGGCGGTAGTGCAATCCGCGATGGAATGGGGGCGTATGCAGCCCTGGCGTTTACAACCTACCGTACAGTGTCGGCGTGATCCCACGCAGGATGCCGCGGTTTGCCTGCGCCTGCTTACCAATAATGTCGTGCTGCTTATTGCCCACTATGAAGGGGTATCGTTATGGCGCCAGGGGACGGTTAGTGATGGCAACATAGAATTCTCGGCGCATGGCTGGAGCGATTTTTGTCCGCTAAAGGAGCAGACGTTATGCCAGATCCCCTGAACAGACAACGTGGCTTTAGTCTGCCGGAAGTGATGCTGGCAATGGTACTGATGGTAATGATTGTGACCGCGTTGTCGGGATACCAGCGGGCGTTGATGAACAGCTTTATCATCAGAAACCAGTATCAGCAACTCTGGCGCTATGCCTGGCAGCAAACCCAGCTGTACCCGTTTTCATCACCTGTGAACTGGCAGGTTAACCGAATGCAGACAACGAGAGCGGGATGTGTCAGCATCAACGTTATAATTTCTTCACCCCTCGGCAGGCAGGGTCAGATGACGCGTCTGCATTGCCCGAATCGTCAGTAGTCAGGAGTCGCTATGTTAAGGGTCTACCACTCCAACCGTCTGGATGTGCTGGAAGCGTTAATGGAATTTATCGTTGAGCGCGAGCGGCTGGACGACCCCTTTGAGCCTGAGATGATCCTGGTTCAAAGTACCGGTATGGCGCAGTGGCTACAAATGACTCTTGCACAGAAGTTTAGTATTGCCGCCAATATCGATTTTCCGCTGCCAGCGAGTTTTATCTGGGATATGTTTGTGCGCGTGCTGCCGGATATCCCGAAAGAGAGTGCGTTCAGCAAACAGAGCATGAGCTGGAAGTTGATGACGCTGTTGCCGCAATTGCTGGATGGTGATGACTTCACATTGCTGCGCCACTATCTGACGGACGACACCGATAAACGTAAGCTTTTTCAGCTTTCCTCGCGCGCGGCTGACCTTTTCGACCAGTATTTAGTCTACCGCCCTGACTGGTTGACCCAGTGGGAAGCGGGGCGGCTGGTTGAGGGACTCGGCGAGTCTCAGGCCTGGCAGGCACCGTTGTGGAAAGCTCTGGTGGAATACACCGCGGAATTGGGCCAGCCGCGCTGGCATCGTGCCAATTTATATCAACGATTTATTCAGACGTTGGAAAACGCGTCCGAGTGTCCGCAGGGACTGCCTTCTCGCGTCTTTATTTGTGGGATTTCTGCGCTGCCGCCGGTTTATTTGCAGGCATTGCAGGCGCTGGGTAAGCACATTGATATTCATCTGCTGTTTACCAACCCTTGTCGCTACTACTGGGGGGATATTAAAGATCCTGCCTGGCTGGCGAAGCTGATGGCGCGTCAGCGTCGGCACAGCTTTGAAGAACGCCACCTGCCGCTGTTTCGTGATAACCAGAAAGCCGAAGGATTATTTAACAGCGATGGCGAACAGGATGTGGGCAACCCGATGCTGGCCTCGTGGGGCAAGCTGGGGCGTGATTACATTTATCTGCTTTCGGAGCTGGAAAATAGTCAGGAACTGGATGCGTTTGTCGATATTACGCCTGACAACCTTTTGCATAATATTCAATCAGATATTCTGGAGCTTGAAAGTCATGCTGTGGCGGGCGTTACGCTGGAAGAATATTCCCGTAGTGACAATAAACGCCGGCTTGAGCTGAACGACACCAGCGTGACTTTCCATGTCTGCCATAGCCCGCAGCGCGAGGTGGAAATTCTTCATGACCGCCTGTTGGCCATGCTGGAAGCGGACCCAACGCTGACGCCGCGCGATATTATCGTGATGGTGGCGGACATCGACAGCTACAGCCCATTCATTCAGTCGGTCTTTGGCAGTGCGCCAGCCGAGCGTTACTTACCTTATGCGATTTCCGACCGTCGTGCGCGCCAGTCTCATCCCGTCTTACAGGCTTTTATTAGTCTGCTGTCTCTACCGGATAGCCGTTTTGTCTCCGAGGATGTCCTGGCGTTACTGGATGTCCCCGTGCTGGCGGCGCGTTTCAACATTGATGAAGAAGGGCTGCGCTATCTTCGCTTATGGGTCAATGAATCCGGGATTCGTTGGGGAATTGACGACGATAATGTGCGTGAACTGGAACTTCCGCCAACAGGTCAGCATACCTGGCAATTTGGTTTAACGCGTATGCTGCTCGGCTACGCGATGGAAAGCGCGCAGGGCGAGTGGCAATCGGTGTTGCCTTACGATGAGTCCAGCGGTTTGATTGCCGAACTGGTAGGGCATCTGGCTTCGTTGCTGATGCAGCTTAATCTCTGGCGTAGAGGGTTAGCGCAGGAACGTCCGTTGGAAGAGTGGCTACCCGTTTGTCGGGAAATGCTTAATGATTTTTTCCTGCCGGACGCGGACACCGAAGCGGCGATGACGCTGATCGAACAGCAGTGGCAGGCTATTATCACTGAAGGTTTAGGGGCCGAGTACGGCGATGCTATACCGCTCTCTCTGTTACGTGATGAGCTGGCCCAGCGCCTTGACCAGGAACGCATCAGCCAGCGCTTCCTGGCGGGTCCCGTTAACATTTGTACGCTGATGCCGATGCGCTCCATTCCGTTCAAAGTGGTGTGCCTGCTGGGTATGAACGATGGGGTTTATCCACGACAGCTTGCGCCGCTAGGCTTTGATTTAATGAGCCAAAAACCGATGCGGGGCGATCGCAGTCGTCGCGATGATGACCGCTATCTGTTCCTCGAAGCATTAATTTCGGCACAGCAGACGCTCTACATCAGCTACATTGGCCGATCTATTCAGGATAACAGCGAGCGCTTCCCGTCGGTGCTGGTCCAGGAACTGATGGACTACATTGGGCAAAGCCACTACCTGCCGGGCGATGAATCGTTGACCTGCGATCAAAGCGAGGCAAGGGTAAAAGCGCACATAACCCGTTTGCATACCCGTATGCCCTTTGATGCACAAAACTATTTGCCGGGTGAACAGCAAAGCTATGCCCGGGAATGGCTGCCTGCGGCGAGTCTGTCAGGAAAAGCGCACACGGATTTTGTGCAGCCTCTTCCTTTTGAAATGCCAGAAACGCTAACGCTGGAAACGCTGCAGCGATTTTGGGCACATCCGGTACGCGCCTTTTTCCAGATGCGTTTGAGGGTCAACTTCCGCTCTGAAGAGAGCGAGATCCCGGATACGGAACCTTTCACTCTTGAAGGGTTAACCCGCTACCAGCTTAATCAGCAATTGCTTAATACGCTGGTTGAAGAGAACGATGCTGAACGACTGTTCCGCCGTTTTCGTGCGGCGGGCGCGCTACCCTATGGGCCGTTTGGCGAAATTCTGTGGGATACGCAGCGTCAGGAGATGCAGTCGCTGGCTGAACGCATTATCGCCTGTCGTCAGCCCTGTCAGAGCATGGAAATCGATCTTAACTGTAACGGCGTGCAAATCACCGGTTGGCTGCCGCAGGTGCAAGAGGACGGTTTGTTGCGCTGGCGCCCATCTTTGATAAGCATTGCGCAGGGTGTGCAACTTTGGCTGGAACATCTTGTCTATTGTGCCAGCGGCGGTATGGGAGAGAGCAGGTTGTTCCTGCGTAAAGACGGGGAATGGCGTTTTCCGCCGCTGGATGCAGAACAGGCGTTGCTGTACCTGTCGCAACTCATTGAGGGGTATCGGGAAGGCATGTCGTCACCGTTGCTGGTATTGCCCGAAAGCGGCGGTGCATGGATAAAAACCTGTTATGACGCCGCAAATGATGCCATGTTAGATGACGATGCAACGTTGCAAAAAGCGCGCAGTAAGTTTCTGCAAGCCTATGAAGGCAACATGATGGTACGTGGCGAAGGTGATGATATCTGGTATCAGCGTCTTTGGCGTCAACTGGATACTGATACGCTTGAGGCTATTGTTTTACAGTCTCAGCGCTACCTGTTACCGATTTTTCGCTTTAATCAGTCATGATGATTGTATAAAAATTGCGCAATTCGATGGCTTCCACTATGATGCGCATTCTGTCACGGACTGATTCTTACAAAGAGAAGATGCTGGCTCGTTCAGCACATAGTCTTGCCCTGTTCAGATCATGTATTTATGCGTGGTTTGTAGTGAGCAGGTGAATACGTTAATGATGAGGTTTGTGAATGCCCCGCAGCACCTGGTTCAGCGCATTACTGTTGTTCGTCGCCCTTTGGGTTCCCGTAAGTCAGGCAGATACCGGTTGGCAGCCTTTAGCTGAAACCATCCGTAAAAGTGATAAAGACACCCGTCAGTATCAGGCTGTGCGCCTTGATAACGGCATGGTTGTGCTGCTGGTATCCGATCCTCAGGCCGTGAAATCCCTTTCTGCACTGGTAGTCCCTGTGGGCTCGCTGGAAGATCCGGACGATCATCAGGGGCTGGCGCACTATCTGGAACACATGTGTCTGATGGGGTCGAAAAAATACCCACAGCCGGACAGCCTGGCTGAATTCCTGAAAATGCACGGCGGTAGCCACAATGCCAGCACTGCGCCTTATCGTACGGCCTTCTATCTTGAAGTCGAAAACGACGCGCTGGTGGGGGCGGTGGATCGCCTGGCGGATGCTATTGCCGATCCATTACTGGATAAAAAATATGCCGACCGCGAGCGTAACGCGGTTAACTCCGAGCTGACGCTGGCGCGTACCCGAGACGGGATGCGTATGGCGCAGGTGAGCGCTGAGACTATCAACCCGGCGCACCCTGGCTCGCGTTTTTCTGGCGGGAATCTTGAGACATTAAGCGACAAACCGGGCAACCCGGTGCTGCAGGCATTACAAAAATTTCATGAAAAGTACTACTCTGCGAACCTGATGAAGGCGGTGGTTTATAGCAATAAACCGCTGCCTGAGCTGGCGCGGATAGCGGCTGACACCTTTGGGCGCGTACCGAACAGAAATATCGCAAAGCCTGAGATTACCGTACCGGTCGTCACTGACGCACAAAAGGGCATCATCATCCACTATGTTCCGGCAATGCCGCGTAAAGTATTGCGTGTCGAGTTTCGTATTGATAACAACAGCGCGCAGTTCCGCAGTAAAACCGATGAACTGGTGACCTACCTGATTGGCAATCGTAGCCCGGGCACGTTGTCTGACTGGCTGCAAAAGCAGGGTCTGGTTGAAGGTATTCGTGCGGACTCCGATCCGGTGGTCAACGGGAACAGTGGCGTGTTAGCCATTTCCGCGACGTTAACCGACAAGGGGCTGGCGAACCGCGATGAAGTTGTCGCGGCAATCTTTAGCTACCTCAATTTGTTACGCGAGAAAGGCGTCGATAAACGCTATTTTGACGAGCTGGCTCACGTGCTGGATCTCGATTTCCGTTATCCCTCCATCACCCGTGATATGGACTACGTGGAATGGCTGGCTGATACCATGATCCGCGTTCCTGTCGAACATACGCTGGACGCAGTGAATATTGCCGACCAGTACGATGCGAAAGCCGTTGAGCAACGTCTGGCAATGATGACGCCGCAGAATGCGCGTATCTGGTATATCAGCGCGAAAGAGCCGCATAATAAAACCGCTTATTTTGTCGATGCGCCTTACCAGGTGGATAAAATAAGCGATAAAATCTTTGCCGACTGGCAGCAAAAAGCGCAGGGCATTGCGCTGTCGTTACCGGAGTTGAACCCCTATATTCCGGATGATTTCACGCTGATTAAAACGGATAAAAAATACGCTCACCCGGAGCTGATTGTTGATGAGCCGGATTTACGCGTGGTGTATGCCCCGAGCCAGTATTTTGCCAGTGAGCCGAAGGCTGACGTCAGCGTGATCCTGCGTAACCCGAAAGCCATGGACAGCGCCCGCAACCAGGTCTTATTCGCTCTTAACGATTACCTGGCGGGGATTGCGCTCGATCAGTTAAGTAACCAGGCATCGGTAGGTGGAATTGGTTTCTCTACCAACGCTAACAATGGCTTGATGCTTAACGCTAACGGTTACACCCAACGTCTGCCGCAGCTTTTTCAGGCGCTGCTGAGCGGCTATTTCAGCTACACCTCAACGGATGAACAACTGGAACAGGCGAAATCCTGGTATGCCCAGATGATGGATTCCGCAGAGAAGGGGAAGGCCTACGATCAGGCGATTATGCCGGTGCAGATGCTTTCTCAGGTGCCGTACTTCTCACGTGATGAGCGTCGTCAGCTGCTGCCTTCCATCACCCTGAAAGAGGTGATGACCTACCGCGACGCCTTAAAAACCGGTGCGCGACCTGAATTCCTGGTCATTGGCAATATGAGCGAAGCTCAGACGACGAGCATGGCGCGGGATATCCAAAAACAGCTTGGTGCGAACGGGTCACAATGGTGTCGCAACAAAGATGTGGTTGTGGACAAGAAGCAGTCCGTCATCTTTGAAAAAGCAGGCAGCAGTACGGATTCAGCGCTGGCGGCGGTATTTGTGCCAACCGGATACGATGAATACGCCAGTTCAGCCTACAGCGCTATGTTAGGTCAGATTGTTCAGCCGTGGTTCTACAATCAGCTGCGTACTGAAGAACAGTTAGGCTACGCCGTATTTGCTTTCCCGATGAGCGTTGGCCGTCAGTGGGGAATGGGGTTCCTGCTGCAAAGCAGTGATAAGCAGCCGTCTTACCTCTGGGAGCGTTATAAAGCGTTCTTCCCGACGGCGGAAGCGAAGCTGCGGGCGATGAAACCTGAAGAGTTCGCGCAAATTCAGCAGGCGATTATTGCGCAAATGCTGCAGGCGCCGCAAACGCTGGGGGCAGAAGCCTCACAGTTAAGCAAAGATTTTGATCGCGGCAATATGCGCTTCGATTCACGTGATAAAATAGTGGCTCAGATTAAACTGCTGACGCCGCAAAAACTTGCCGACTTCTTCCATCAGGCGGTGGTTGAGCCGCAAGGCATGGCGATATTGTCACAGGTTTCCGGTAGTCAGAATGGGAAAGCAGAATATGTGCACCCGGAAGGCTGGAAAGTGTGGCAGACCGTCAGCGCGTTGCAGCAAACCTTACCCCTGATGAGTGATAAGAATGAATGATGCCGCTGAGTCCCTTGATCCACTGCGCTTGCCCCTGACGGGCGAGCGTCTGATTGAAGCCTCTGCGGGCACCGGTAAAACCTTTACCATCGCCGCCCTGTATTTACGTTTACTGCTTGGACTGGGCGGCTCTGCCGCCTTTCCTCGTCCTCTGACCGTCGAAGAACTGCTGGTGGTCACCTTCACCGAGGCGGCTACCGAAGAGTTGCGCGGTCGAATTCGTAGCAATATTCATGAACTGCGAATTGCCTGCCTGCGCGAAACCACCGACAACCCGCTATATGCCCGTTTGTTAGATGAAATTGCCGATAAAAAACAGGCCGCTCAGTGGCTGCTATTGGCTGAAAGGCAGATGGATGAAGCGGCGGTGTTTACCATCCACGGCTTTTGTCAGCGTATGCTCAGTCTCAACGCCTTTGAGTCAGGCATGCTGTTCGAACAGCAGCTGATAGAAGATGAATCGCTGCTGCGCTATCAGGCCTGCGCTGATTTCTGGCGTCGGCACTGCTACCCGCTGCCCCGCGACATTGCGCAGGTGGTTTTTGAAACGTGGAAAGGACCGCAGGCGCTGCTGAGAGATATCGATCGCTATCTGCAGGGGGAAGCGCCGGTTATCAAGGCCCCACCGTCTGATGACGAAACGCTGGCCTCCCGGCATGAACAAATTCTCGCACGCATTAACCAGATCAAGCAGCAATGGCGTGATTCTGTTGATGAGCTGGATGGCCTGATGGAAGCCTCCGGAATTGATCGGCGCAAATTTAATCGCGGTAATCAGGGTAAGTGGATCGAAAAGATCAGCGCCTGGGCGCAGGAAGAAACCCAAAGTTATCAGCTTCCTGACGCTCTGGAGAAATTCTCACAGCGTTTTCTGGAAGAGCGAACCAAAGCGGGCGGGATAACTCCTCAGCACCCACTGTTTGTCGCTATTGATGAACTGCTTAGCGAACCGTTAACTCTCCGCGATCTGGTGATCACCCGGGCGCTGGCGGAGATCCGTGCGGCAGTTGCCGAGGAAAAACGTCGCCGCGGCGAGCTGGGTTTTGACGATATGCTCAGCCGTCTGGATGCCGCATTGCGCAGTGAAAGCGGCGATGCGCTGGCGACGGCTATTCGTACCCGTTTTCCGGTCGCCATGATTGATGAATTCCAGGATACCGATCCGCAGCAGTACCGTATTTTTCGTCGGATCTGGCAGCATCAGCCGGATACCGCACTGCTGCTGATTGGCGATCCGAAACAGGCGATTTACGCGTTTCGCGGCGCGGATATCTTCACCTATATGAAGGCGCGCAGCGAAGTCAGCGCACACTATACGCTCGATACCAACTGGCGTTCGGCCCCCGGCATGGTCAATAGCGTGAATACGCTTTTCAGCCAGATGGACGACGCCTTTATGTTCCGCGAGATTCCCTTCAGTCCAGTGAAATCCGCAGAAAAAAACCAGCCGTTACGGTTTGTTTTGCACGGTGAAACGCAGCCAGCTATGAGTATGTGGCTGATGGAAGGAGAAAGTTGCGGCGTAGGCGATTATCAGAGCTACATGGCGCAGGTGTGCGCCACGCAAATTCGCGACTGGCTTAAGGCCGGGCATTCTGGCGCTGCGCAACTGGTCAGTGGTAAAACGTCCAGTCCGGTACGCGCGTCGGACATTAGCGTATTGGTTCGTAGCCGCCAGGAGGCGGCGCTGGTCCGTGATGCACTGACGCAACTGGCCATTCCCTCTGTCTACCTCTCCAACCGTGACAGCGTATTTGAAACGCTGGAAGCACAGGAGTTGCTGTGGGTGCTGCAGGCGGTGATGACGCCGGAGCGTGAGAACACGCTGCGTAGCGCGCTGGCGACCTCAATGATGGGGTTGAATGCGCGGGATCTTGAAGCGTTAAATAACGACGAAAATGCCTGGGATGCGGTGGTCGAAGAGTTCGACGGTTATCGTCAGATCTGGCATAAACGCGGCGTGATGCCGATGCTGCGTGCGCTGATGACAGCTCGCCAGATTGCGGAGAACCTGCTGGCGACGGCGGGAGGCGAACGTCGACTGACCGACATTTTACATATCAGCGAACTGTTGCAGGAAGCGGGCTCGCAGCTGGAAAGCGAGCATGCGCTGGTGCGCTGGTTGTCCCAGCATATTCTTGAACCCGACAGCAACGCGTCCAGCCAGCAGCTCAGGCTGGAAAGCGACAAGCATCTGGTCAAAATCGTCACTATCCATAAATCGAAAGGGCTGGAATATCCGCTGGTCTGGCTGCCGTTTATCACCAATTTCCGCGTCCAGGATCAGGCTTTCTATCACGATCGCAGCTCTTTTGAAGCGGTGCTGGATCTCAGCGATGCCGAGGAGAGCGTTGAGCTTGCCGAAGCAGAGCGTCTGGCGGAAGACCTGCGTTTGCTGTATGTCGCGCTAACCCGTTCGGTATGGCACTGCAGCCTTGGCGTTGCGCCGTTGGTACGACGTCGGGGCGATAAAAAAGGGGATACCGATGTGCATCAGAGCGCCCTTGGTCGCCTGTTGCAAAAAGGCGAGCCGATGGATGCCGTGGGTCTGCGTAGCGCGATTGAAGCGCTTTGCAGCAACGATATTGCTTGCCAGACTCCCGCACAGCCTGACGGTGAACCCTGGCAGGTTGCGCAGGCTGTTAGCAGCGAACTGAGTGCGAAAATACTGCAGCGTAAGCCCGGCGATAGCTGGCGCGTGACCAGTTATTCCGGTCTGCAACAGCGTGGACAGGGTATCGCGCAGGATCTGATCCCTCGACTGGATATCGATGCCGCAGGCGTCGGTGAGGTTATTGAAGAATCAGGACTTACACCGCATCAGTTCCCGCGTGGCGCTTCGCCGGGTACGTTCTTGCATAGCCTGTTTGAAGATCTCGATTTTACTAAATCGGTGGATCCGCGCTGGGTCGAGGAGCAACTGGCGTTGGGTGGTTATGACGCGCACTGGACGCCGGTTTTGACCGAATGGCTGGACGCCATTTTGCGAGCACCTCTCAACGAGACGGGCGTGAGTTTGAGCCAGCTTTCCGCGCGTGAAAAACAGGTGGAGATGGAGTTTTATCTGCCGATTTCGCAGCCGTTGATGGCCAACCAACTTGATGCGTTAATTCGCCAATACGATCCGCTCTCGGCGGGGTGCCCTGCGTTGGACTTTATGCAGGTGCGCGGCATGCTGAAAGGCTTTATTGACCTGGTATTCCGCCACCAGGGACGTTATTACCTGCTCGATTACAAATCGAACTGGCTGGGTGAAGACAGCTCAGCCTATACGCAGCAGGCGATGGCCTCTGCCATGCAGGCGCATCGCTATGACCTTCAATACCAACTTTATACCCTGGCGCTGCATCGCTACTTACGCCATCGCATTGCTGATTATGATTATGAACGCCATTTTGGCGGCGTTATCTATCTCTTCCTGCGCGGCGTTGACAGTGAAAATCCGCAGCAGGGAATTTACGCGACCCGACCTGACGGAGAGTTGATTGCGTTGATGGACGAGATGTTTGCCGGTGCGGTGCAGGAGACGATGTTATGACAATCCAGAAACGATTTCTGGAGGCTGTTGAGCAAAAACAACTCCGGCCTCTGGATGCCCAGTTCGCGCTGGCGGTTGCCGGAAGTGACAACCCAGCCGTTGCGCTGGCAGCGGCGTTGCTCAGTCGTGAAGCGGGAGAAGGGCACGTCTGCTTACCGCTTTCACGGTTATCCCTGAGTGAAGACGCGCACCCTCTGTTAAGCGCCTGGCTTGCTGAAGCGGGCGAGCCTGAAGACTGGGCGGAATGTCTGTTGGCTTCCAGTGCGGTAAGTCGTGGCGAGCAACCTACGCCGCTGGTGCTGTACGGCGATCGCCTGTATCTGAACCGGATGTGGCATAACGAACGTACGGTAGCTCGCTTTTTTAGTGAAGTGAACCACGCCATTGAAGTGGATGAACAACGGCTGACCCACACGCTGGCATCGCTGTTCCCATCCTCTGAAGGGGTTAACTGGCAAAAAGTGGCCGCTGCTGTCGCGCTGACCCGCCGGATATCGGTGATCTCCGGCGGACCGGGGACGGGAAAAACGACAACGGTCGCAAGGCTGCTGGCGGCGTTGATTCAAATGGCAGACGGTGAGCGCTGCCGTATTCGTCTGGCTGCGCCAACGGGAAAAGCGGCTGCGCGCCTGACCGCCTCATTGGGAGCGGCGCTACGAGAGCTACCGCTAACCGACGAGCAAAAGAAACGCATCCCCGATGACGCCAGTACACTGCATCGATTATTAGGCGCTCAGCCTGGCAGTCAGCGTCTGCGTCACCACGCGGGAAACCCGCTGCATCTGGATGTGCTGGTGGTGGATGAAGCCTCGATGATCGATTTGCCTATGATGTCGCGCCTTATTGATGCGCTGCCGCCGCACGGACGGGTGATTTTTCTGGGCGATCGCGACCAGCTCGCTTCCGTCGAAGCGGGGGCGGTGCTGGGGGATATCTGTGCTTTCGTCGGTGACGGGTTTACCCCGGAACGCGCCCGCCAGCTCAGTCGCCTGACCGGAAGCGCTATTCCTGCCGGTTCGGGAAATCAGGCGGCTGCTCTGCGCGACAGTCTGTGCCTGCTGCAAAAGAGCTACCGTTTCGGCAGCGATTCCGGAATCGGCCAGTTGGCCGCTGCGATTAATTGCGGCGATAAATCTGCGATAAAAACGATTTTCCAGCAGGGATTTAGCGACATCGAAAAACGCACGCTACACAGCAGCGAGGATTACGCCGCGATGCTGGATGAGGCGCTGGCGGGTTATGGGCATTACCTGGATTTGCTGCGCGAGGGCGCAGAGCCGGGAGCTGTCATTCAGGCCTTCAATGAGTATCAACTGCTATGCGCCCTGCGGGAAGGTCCGTTTGGCGTTAGTGGTTTGAATGAACGCATTGAGCAGGTGATGGCGCAAAAACGTAAAATACATCGTTCGACGCATAGCCGCTGGTATGAGGGAAGGCCGGTGATGATCGCGCGCAATGACAGTTCGCTGGGATTATTTAACGGTGATATCGGCATTGCCCTCGACCGTGGACAGGGCCTGAGGGTGTGGTTTGCGCTGCCGGATGGTTCTATCAAATCAGTGCAGCCCAGCCGCTTGCCTGAACATGAAACCACCTGGGCGATGACGGTGCACAAATCGCAGGGATCTGAGTTTGACCACGCGGCGTTGATTTTACCCAGCCAGCATTCACCCGTGGTTACCCGCGAGCTGGTCTATACGGCCGTTACCCGCGCGCGTCGTCGTCTGTCGCTGTACGCCGATGAGCGGATATTGAGCCGCGCCATTGCCACCCGCACCGAACGTCGCAGCGGACTGTCAGCATTATTTAATGACGGCATGATATAGATGTAGGCCGGATAAGGCAGTTATGCCGCATCCGGCAACCACTCCTATGCCAAATCCGCCATCAGTACTTTTGACCGCCGCTGATAGTTATACATCTCTTTCTTGCTTTCCGGCAGCAGGTCGATATCCACCGGCGTGAAGCCGCGCTCCTGGAACCAGTGGATGCTGCGTGTGGTTAACACAAACAGCTTGCTCAACCCCATTTGCCGGGCCTGCGCGGCGATCCGTTCCAGCAACACTTCCCCGCGCGACGAGCTACGGTAGTCCGGATGCACTGCTACGCACGCCATTTCGCCAATTCTCTCTTCCGGGAAAGGGTACAGAGCGGCACAGGCGATGGTCAGGTTATCACGTTGAATAATCGTGAATTTGTCGATCTCCATTTCCAACTGCTCGCGCGAGCGGCGGACCAGAATACCTTGCTGTTCCAGCGGGCGGATAAGCTCCAGAATCCCGCCGATATCGTTAATGGTAGCGCGACGGATCTGCTCGGCGCTTTCCATCACGATCTGCGTACCGATCCCGTCGCGGGAGAACAGTTCTTGCAGCAATGCACCATCTTCCTGATAGCTGATCAGATGGCAGCGGCGTACGCCACTGCGACAGGCTTTCACTGCTCCGCGCAGGAAGCGCACCGTGCCGGAGCTGTAATCGCCTTTCTCTTCCTGCAACTCAACGCGAGCCTGAGCTTCGTTAGGAAACAGCTCGGAAATAATATCGCCGTCATCGTTGGTGACACCCTGAGACGAGCAGAAGCCGATCATTTTCTCTGCCTTTAGTTTGATAGCCAACTGCGTGGCGACCTCTTCTGACGTCAGATTAAAGCTCTCACCGGTGACGGAAACGGCGACCGGGCCCATCAGCACAATCGCGCCGCTATCTAACTGGCGGTGAATGGCATCTTCATCGATGCGACGAATACGTCCGCTATGGCAGTAATCTACGCCGTCATCAACGCCCAGCGGCTGGGAGATAATAAAATTGCCACTGACCACATTGATGTGTGCACCCTGCAATGGCGTATTATTCAGGCTCATCGACAAGCGGGCGGTAATATCAAGCTGAAGTAATCCCGCAGCCTGTTTGACCAGCTCCAGCGTTTTAGCGTCGGTAACGCGCGTATTTTTGTGGTACACCGGCTCATGATGATGCGCCGCAAGATTGGCATCAATCTGCGGTCGTGCGCCATAGACCACAACCAGGCGGATGCCGAGGCTATGAAGAAGACCAATGTCATTGACGATACTGGAAAAGTTTTCATGCTCGATGGCTTCGCCGCCCAGCATAATGACAAACGTTTTTCCCCGATGGGTATTGATATAGGGAACAGAATGGCGGAATCCCTGTACCAGTTCGGTTCTACGCTCCTTCACCACGGCACACCCTCATTGCATGATTATTCGTAATTTGTGTATTTTTATTCTGTTTTTGCGCTATGCGCAAGCGTAATTTTTACCCATGCCGAAGATTTTTCTCAGTAATGCCGTGAATATAAAAAGAATGTTTACCCTTTTATTGATGACAGATTATGCGTCATTCGCTAAAGTTTCCGGTCAATTCGGACGTTTTACGTATTACCTCTAAAAAGATTTCTTTTGCTCGGGAGAAGCATGTCGGGATCCAATTCAGCAATCAGTCGCCGCCGTTTATTGAAAGGTGCGGGTGCTATGTGGCTTTTGAGCGTCAGCCAGGTGGGTCTGGCGGCCGTGAGTCAGGTCGTTGCCGTACGTATCTGGCCTGCGTCCAGCTACACTCGCGTCACGGTAGAATCTAACCGTCTGCTGAAATACAAACAGTTTGCCCTGAGTAATCCTGAGCGTGTGGTTGTGGATATTGAAGACGTTAATTTGAACTCGGTGCTCAAGGGCATTGGGACGCAGATTCGTCCTGACGATCCGTATATTAAGTCTGCGCGCGTTGGCCAGTTTGATCCAAAGACCGTGCGGATGGTGTTCGAGCTGAAACAGAATGTGAAGCCGCAACTTTTCGCGCTGGCTCCGGTGGCAGGCTTTAAAGAACGTCTGGTGATGGATCTCTATCCCGCGAATGCCCAGGACGTTCAGGACCCGCTGCTGGCATTGCTGGAAGATTACAACAAGGGCGATCTGGATAAACAGGTGCCACCTGCACAAAGCGGCCCACAGCCGGGTAAAGCGGGGCGCGATCGTCCCATTGTCATTATGCTGGATCCGGGCCACGGCGGAGAAGACTCCGGTGCGGTGGGGAAATACAAGACGCGTGAAAAAGATGTGGTACTGCAGATTGCCCGCCGCCTGCGAGCCCTCATAGAGAAAGAGGGCAACATGAAGGTCTTTATGACACGAAATGAAGATATCTTCATTCCGCTTAAAGTCCGCGTGGCGAAAGCGCAGAAGCAGCGTGCTGACCTGTTTGTCTCTATTCACGCCGATGCCTTTACCAGTCGACAACCCAGCGGTTCGTCGGTGTTTGCGCTCTCGACCAAAGGCGCGACCAGTACCGCCGCGAAATATCTGGCGCAGACCCAGAACGCCTCGGATCTCATTGGTGGCGTCAGTAAGAGCGGTGACCGCTACGTCGACCACACCATGTTCGATATGGTGCAGTCGCTGACCATCGCCGACAGCCTGAAGTTTGGTAAAGCGGTATTGAGTAAGCTTGGTAAAATCAACAATCTGCATAAGAACCAGGTTGAACAGGCCGGGTTTGCGGTACTAAAAGCGCCGGATATCCCGTCCATTCTGGTCGAAACGGCATTTATCAGTAACGTTGAGGAAGAGCGCAAACTCAAAACGGCGACCTTCCAGCAGGAAGTTGCAGAGTCGATTCTGGCAGGGATTAAAGCCTACTTTGCCGATGGGGCAACGCTGGCGAGAAGGGGATAACAAAAAAGCGCTGAAAAGCGCTTTTTTTACGGACTGCAGATACAAAAAAAACACCCGTCAGGGTGTTCATAATATTGGTTGCGGGGGCCGGATTTGAACCGACGACCTTCGGGTTATGAGCCCGACGAGCTACCAGGCTGCTCCACCCCGCGTCCGTCTTTTTGCTTCGTTGCAAAAATTTCACATCAGATTTTAATTGGTTGCGGGGGCCGGATTTGAACCGACGACCTTCGGGTTATGAGCCCGACGAGCTACCAGGCTGCTCCACCCCGCGTCCGTCATTACTCTTCCATCGAGTAACGTTACTGCTTCTGATTTTAATTGGTTGCGGGGGCCAGATTTGAACTGACGACCTTCGGGTTATGAGCCCGACGAGCTACCAGGCTGCTCCACCCCGCGTCCGTGGATGCGCACTATACTCTGCTCGCATTTTCATGCAACCCTTTTTTCACCTTGATCACGTTTTTAGGGTGAAAATGAACAAAAACAACGCATTCTGGATTATTTTTTGCTCAAAATTTGCGTTCGGGTATGTATACGCATTTCATTAGGTACGGGGGTTTGTTATCTTCGTCTCGCATTCAGGCAATATAAGACGAGAACAATGAAAGGACGTTGGGCAAAATATCTTCTGGCGGGAGCAGTAGTCGCGATGCTCGCCGCGTGTTCCTCAAAACCCACCGATCGTGGGCAGCAGTATAAAGACGGGAAATTTACCCAGCCTTTCTCACTGGTGAACCAGCCTGATGCGGTTGGCGCACCAATTAATGCCGGTGATTTCGCCGAGCAGGTTAATCAGATTCGCAGCGCTTCGCCACGTTTGTACGGTAACCAGAGCAACGTCTACAACGCTATCCAGCAATGGTTACGGGCGGGCGGTGATACGCGCAGCATGCGCCAGTTTGGTATTGATGCCTGGCAAATGGAAGGGGCGGACAACTACGGTAACGTCCAGTTTACCGGCTACTACACACCGGTTATCCAGGCGCGCCATACGCGCCAGGGCGAGTTTCAGTATCCTATCTATCGCATGCCGCCAAAACGTGGGCGCTTACCATCTCGTGCCGAGATCTACGCGGGCGCGCTAAGCGACAATTATATTCTGGCATACAGCAACTCCCTGATGGATAACTTCATTATGGATGTTCAGGGCAGTGGTTACATCGATTTTGGCGATGGCAGCCCGCTCAACTTCTTTAGCTATTCTGGGAAAAACGGCCACGCCTATCGCAGTATCGGTAAAGTGCTTATCGACCGTGGCGAAGTGAAAAAAGAAGATATGTCGATGCAGGCTATCCGCCATTGGGGTGAAACGCACAGCGAAGCCGAAGTGCGTGAGCTGCTGGAGCAGAACCCATCGTTTGTCTTCTTTAAACCGCAATCTTTTGCTCCGGTAAAAGGGGCCAGCGCGGTGCCGCTGATTGGCCGCGCATCCGTAGCTTCTGACCGCAGTATCATTCCTGCGGGCACAACGTTACTGGCGGAAGTCCCGTTACTGGACAATAACGGTAAGTTTACCGGCCAGTACGAACTGCGTCTGATGGTGGCGTTAGATGTGGGTGGGGCTATTAAAGGGCAACACTTCGATATCTATCAGGGCATTGGCGCTGACGCCGGACACCGTGCCGGGTGGTATAATCACTACGGTCGCGTATGGGTACTAAAAACAGCGCCGGGTGCGGGTAACGTGTTCAGCGGTTAATTGCCGGATGGCGCTATCGCTTGTCAAGCCTGCATTATTGAGTAGGCCTGATAAGGCGTAGCCGACATCAGGCAGTCAGACTGCTCGGTATTAATGAATTTGAGGTTCTATGTCTGTGGTTATTAGCGATGCCTGGCGCCAACGTTTTGGCGGTACGGCACGTCTGTATGGCGAAAATGCGTTGCAGTTGTTTGCTCAATCGCACGTTTGCGTGGTCGGGATTGGCGGAGTAGGGTCATGGGCGGCGGAAGCGCTGGCGCGAACCGGCATTGGCGCCATCACGCTTATCGATATGGATGATGTGTGCGTCACCAATACAAACCGCCAGATCCATGCGCTGCGTGATAACGTCGGCCAGGCAAAAGCTGAAGTGATGGCGGAGCGTATCCGACAGATTAACCCGGAGTGTCGGGTGAATGTGGTCGATGATTTTGTTACGCCAGATAACGTTGCTGAATATATGAATGCGGGATTTACGTATGTTATCGATGCGATTGATAGCGTGCGTCCAAAAGCGGCACTCATCGCGTATTGTCGGCGTAACAAAATTCCGCTGGTGACCACCGGTGGTGCGGGCGGACAGATCGATCCTACGCAAATTCAGGTCGTTGATTTGGCAAAAACCATCCAGGATCCGCTGGCGGCCAAGCTACGTGAGCGGCTGAAAAGCGATTTTGGCGTGGTGAAAAACAGCAAAGGCAAGCTGGGCGTGGACTGCGTGTTCTCGACCGAAGCGCTGGTTTACCCGCAGGCGGATGGCTCGGTATGTGCGATGAAAGCGACGGCGGAAGGGCCGAAGCGTATGGATTGTGCGTCCGGATTTGGTGCGGCCACTATGGTGACTGCCACCTTTGGCTTTGTTGCCGTCTCCCATGCGCTGAAGAAGATGATGGCGAAAGCGGCGCGTCAGGCCTGATTGTGTCGGATGGCGCTATGCTTATCCGACCTACGGTTCGTGCAGTATTGTAGGCCGGATAAGACGCATCAGCGCCGTCATCCGGCTTTCTGAGCAGCCTCAAGAATAGCTTCGTTAAGAGCATGCAGGCCCTGGCTACGCGAGGCGCTGAGCTGCGCGCGTAAACCCAGTTCGTCAAATAACGCCATCGGCGAACGCGCCAGTAACTCGGCTGCCGTTTTACCTTCGACCGCGGTGAGTAATACCGCCAACAGCCCGCGTACTATTCGACCTTCGCTGTCACCGAAGAAATGCAGAGTGCCATTCTCATGAAAAGTATGCCCCAGCCAGACGCGGTTTTCGCAGCCCGAAATTTCTTTGGCCTGCGCCTTTAGCACATCCGGGAGCGCCGGCAACTGCTTACCCAGCAGAATCAGCTGGCGATATTTATCTTCCCACTGAGTAAGCGGGAGAAAGGTATTGCGTAACGTCTCTTCGGTTACGGTTGTGCCAAACGGGTGTCCGGCGAACAGAGGGCTTGTCATTAATCCACCAATATTTCCAGCGCGCGGTCGACGGCTGCGACCAACGCATCCACATCGCTTTGCGTATTATAAGGGGCAAATGAGGCGCGTAGTGTTCCGGATACGCCCAGTTCCGCCAGCAGCGGTTGTGCGCAGTGTTGTCCCGCGCGTAGCGCAATGCCATATTCGGCCAGCAGAGTGACCATATCGCTGTGATGAACACCCGCGAAATCAAAGGCTAACAGACTGGAGTCCTGGCAGCGGAAGGAACGAAAGCCAGGGCGTTTCGCCAGGGCATCTTCTGCCAGCGTCGCCAGACCCCGGCTCCAGTTTTCGGCCTGCGCAACGTCGACTTCCGCCAGCCATTCGAGCGCCGCGCTTAGCCCGATAACGCCAGCAACGTTAGGCGTACCGGCTTCCAGCTTCCATGGTGCGGGCTGGGTGGTGAAACCGTCAAAACTGACTTCGCTAATCATCTTACCGCCCCCAAGCCAGGGAGACATTGCTTCCAGCAGTTCCGGTTTACCGTACAGCACGCCAATGCCGGTGGGGCCATACAGCTTATGGCCAGAGAACGCATAGAAATCAATATCCAACTGCTGTACATCGGCAGGGTAATGCACAATTCCCTGGGCGCCATCAACCATCACCACCATGCCAGCCGTATGGGCGAGCGTAATAGCGCGGGCCAGATCCGGGCAGCCACCGGTGACGTTCGACATCTGCCCGAGCGCCAGAATGCGGCTGCGCGGGGTAATGAGTTGTGTGAGGCGCTCAACGTCTGGCAATAAATGGGGGTTGAGTGGGAGTTTGACGACCTTAGCCCCCGTTTGCTCCGCCACCATCAGCCAGGGAACGAGGTTGGCGTGATGTTCCGCTGCGCTAACGATAATCTCATCACCCGGTTGAAGGCGTGGACGTGCATAGCTTTGGGCAACCATGTTGATCGCTTCCGTTGTGCCGCGAGTCCAGACGATGGTTTTGTCATCCGACGCATTAATCAGGTGTGCGACTTTTTCCCGCGCGGCTTCATAGCGAGCGGTCAGGCGCTGGGCTTCGGCAAACTGGCTGCGGTGGACGTTTCCGGCGCTCAGGCTATAAAACTGGTGGGTAGCCTCGATCACCGCCTGCGGCTTCAGTGCTGTAGCAGCGCTGTCGAGATAGACGCCAGCATCGTTGAGTGCGGGAAATTGTGCGCGAAACTGCGCAGGGTTAAAAGCGTTCATGGTATTCCTCAGTTCAGTAAACCGATCGTGGCGCAAAAAGGGCATTGATACAAGGGTTGTGCTAACCATCGGAATACTCTGGATATCCTGGCAAAGCCCGCTCAGTGTCTTATGCTAAATAGCGTTAGGCGAACAATTTTGCCTGTTACGGAGTATGTTTTTAATAGCATAAATCGCTTTAAGGAGAAGAAGATGAAAAAGACTGCCGCCATAATTTCTGCCTGTATGCTGACTTTTGCCCTGAGCGCCTGTTCTGGTTCGAATTACGTGATGCACACCAATGATGGTCGATCAATCGTAGCTGATGGTAAGCCACAGACCGATAATGAGACGGGGATGATTTCGTATAAAGACGCTAATGGCAACAAACAGCAGATTAACCGTACTGACGTGAAAGAGATGGTAGAACTGGAGAAATAATAGCCGGTCGGCCATCGACAAAACGTGGACAAAAAAAAGCACCGCAATTTGGCGGTGCTACATTAATCACTATGGACAGACAGGGTAAATGTACAGGAAGTGAAAAAGGGTAGCTTTGCTACCATGGTCTGAATCGCAGACCAATTGCAAACACAACAACACAACATCACAACCGTAAGCCAAAAGCCCACCAGAACACGCATTCCGATAAAACTTTTCGTTCCGGCTTCAGGAAGTGCCGCCACTATAGGTATTTGCTGGTAGAACCTCAACGGACAATTTATAATGGCTCAGATAAAAAAAACTAATAGGTTACAGCCTGTTAGCTAATTGTTAAATTCATTTAACATCAAAGCCTAAAAGTCATGTCAAAACGATTACCACCCTTAAATGCGTTGCGTGTTTTTGATGCTGCAGCGCGTCATTTGAGCTTTACTCGCGCAGCAGAAGAGCTTTTTGTGACGCAGGCCGCAGTAAGTCACCAAATCAAGTCACTTGAGGATTTTTTGGGGCTAAAACTGTTTCGTCGACGCAATCGATCTTTGCTGTTAACGGAAGAAGGTCAAAGCTACTTTCTCGACATTAAAGAGATTTTTTCGCAATTAACTGATGCGACGCGTAAACTTCAGGCACGCAGTGCAAAAGGTGCGCTTACCGTTAGTTTATTGCCCAGTTTTGCGATCCAATGGCTGGTGCCCAGACTCTCTAGCTTTAACTCAGCTTATCCGGGAATCGATGTCAGGATCCAGGCGGTGGACCGTCAGGAAGACAAACTGGCTGATGATGTTGATGTGGCGATTTTCTACGGACGCGGCAACTGGCCGGGTCTGCGCGTGGAAAAATTGTACGCAGAATATTTATTGCCGGTCTGCTCTCCGCTGTTGCTTACCGGTGATAAACCGCTAAAGACACCGGACGACCTGGCAAAACACACTTTATTGCACGATGCTTCACGACGAGACTGGCAAGCCTATACGCGCCAGCTTGGCCTGAATCATATCAACGTACAGCAAGGACCTATCTTCAGCCATAGCGCCATGGTGCTACAGGCTGCAATCCATGGACAGGGGATCGCACTGGCTAACAACGTCATGGCGCAGTCCGAAATTGAAGCCGGACGCCTGGTCTGTCCGTTTAACGATGTTCTGGTCAGCAAAAACGCATTTTATCTGGTTTGTCATGACAGTCAGGCAGAACTGGGTAAAATAGCCGCCTTCCGTCAGTGGATTCTGGCGAAAGCGGCCACGGAACAAGAAAAATTCCGCTTTCGTTATGAACAATAATTTACGTAGGGTATTCAAATGACCAGCCGTTTTATGCTGATTTTTGCCGCCGTAAGTGGCTTTATCTTTGTGGCGTTGGGCGCCTTTGGGGCACATGTTCTGAGTAAAACCCTCGGTGTTGTTGAAATGGGGTGGATCCAGACCGGCCTTGAGTATCAGGCGTTTCATACGCTGGCTATCTTTGGCCTGGCCGTCGCGATGCAACGGCGCATTAGTATTTGGTTTTACTGGAGTAGCGTGTTTCTGGCATTAGGTACAGTGCTGTTTAGCGGCAGCCTGTATTGTCTCGCGCTCTCTCATTTACGCCTGTGGGCGTTTGTTACCCCTGTCGGCGGCTTCAGCTTCCTCGTAGGCTGGGCGCTGATGTTAGTGGGCGCTATTCGATTGAAACGTAAGGGCGTTAGCCATGAATAAGGTTGTATTGTTGTGTCGCCCAGGTTTTGAAAAAGAGTGCGCCGCAGAGATTACGGATAAAGCAGGACGCCGGGAAATCTTCGGTTTTGCCCGCGTGAAAGACAATGCGGGTTACGTCATCTTCGAATGCTATCAGCAGGATGATGCTGAAAAGTTAGTGAAAGAGTTGCCGTTTAGTTCGCTGATTTTTGCCCGTCAAATGTTTGTGGTGGGCGAGCTGCTGCAATACTTACCGCCGGAAGATCGCATTACGCCGATCGTTGGCATGTTGCAGGGCGTGGTGGAAAAGGGTGGCGATCTACGAGTAGAAGTTGCCGACACCAATGAAAGCAAAGAGCTGGTTAAATTTTGCCGTAAATTTACCGTACCGTTGCGTGCAGCGCTGCGCGAAGCGGGCGTACTGGCAAAATATGAAACGCCAAAGCGTCCGGTGGTTCACGTCTTCTTTATCGCCCCTGGCTGTTGTTATACCGGCTATTCCTGGCCTGACAATAACTCACCGTTTTACATGGGGATTCCGCGTCTGAAGTTTCCAGCCGATGCGCCGAGCCGTTCAACGCTCAAGCTGGAAGAAGCGCTGCACGTGTTTATCCCTGCCGATGAATGGGATGAGCGTCTGGCGAACGGAATGTATGCGGTGGATTTAGGGGCCTGCCCGGGCGGATGGACCTATCAGCTGGTTAAACGCAACATGTGGGTTTACTCCGTGGATAACGGTCCGATGGCGCAAAGCCTGATGGATACCGGACAGGTCACCTGGCTGCGCGAAGACGGATTTAAGTACCGTCCGAATCGCAACAATATTTCGTGGATGGTCTGCGATATGGTGGAGAAGCCGGCGAAGGTTGCCGCGCTGATGGCACAATGGCTGGTCAACGGCTGGTGTCGTGAGACGATCTTCAACCTCAAGCTGCCGATGAAAAAACGCTACGAAGAGGTATCGCAGAACCTGGCTTACATTCAGACTCAGCTTGATGAACACGGCGTAAACGCCCAGATTCAGGCGCGTCAGTTGTATCATGACCGTGAAGAAGTAACTGTTCACGTGCGTCGTCTGTGGGCTGCCGTCGGTGGTCGTCGCGACGAGCGATAAGGCTACAATCCAGGCCGGATGGCGGCGTAATCGCCCTATTCAGCCTGGATTGCTTCAATCAGCTGTGTATCTGAAACAATATGCGTCACATCATCCAGATGCCCAATTCTGGCCTCTCCCGAACGATTAAATTTACTTTTATCGATCAGCAATAAAGATTGCGATGCTCGCTTAAGCAGAATGGATTTGAAGTCTGCGTTGGTTGCATTTGAGTCCCAGAGCGCGCCGTCGCTGTCGATCCCTTCGCAGGAAAAAATAAACAGGTCAATCTCGAGTGGTTTTAGCTGCGAGATAAGCGAGGGATTAACGTAGCAACCGTATTTGCGCTCGAGGCGACCGCCAGAGCTGATAAGCTGAATGTGTTCACGTTTAGCCAATTCCTGGCAGATGGGCTGGCTGTTGGTAAAAACGTGAATGTTGATGTCCGGTAACTGTCGCGCCAGATACCAGCAGGTAGAGCTGGCGTCTAAGGCAATCACCATACCTTCTTCAATCCATGCCAACGCTTCCCTGGCGATATCCGCTTTGTGTGCATAGTGGCTTTTGAGTCGAATATGAAATGGGTCACCGCTGTCCTGATTTTCCCGGTGAATAACTTTGGCCCGACCGTGGTTGCGTAATACTTTTCCCTGGGCCTGTAACTCGCTGAGATCGCGGCGGATGGTCTCTTTGCTGACGTTAAGCTGCAAAGCCAGGGCTTCGGTTGTCAGGCTTTTGTGGTTAGTAAGCAGATCTACGATTGCCTGCTGGCGCGCCGCTTTCATGTTCTGATCCTCATCTTATGATGAATGCCCGTACCTGACGGGCATTCTGACCAGAGATTACGGCGTTACCCCTTTTTTTAAAAGAATATTCCCGTACTTTGCCCGCTCTCCTGTGATAACGATCGCAAACGCCTTTTGTGCTCGCTCGTAAAAGGCGTAGCGGTCAATACGCGTGATATCGGGGCATGGGGTTTGCAATGAAAGCGCCTGACGATAGCGAGTCTCAACGTCAGGATCGAGAGTGTCGCCTTCAACCGCGGCCATCATCACCAGCGGTGGGGCGTAGCTGTCCAGTTCAAATAGCGGAATAAGCGCCCGCAGCAGATCGCTGACCAGCAGACCGTCAGCGCGGATTACCTGCGGTCCCATGCTGTTGGCCGGGAAGTGGGCATCGGAAAAGATAATCTCATCGCCGTGTCCCATTTCGGCCAGCACTTTAAGTAAGTCGGGGGAAATTAAGGGAGATATCGTTTTAAGCATGTTACTCGACTCCTGTGAGTTCGGATTCGGTTTGCGGATAGAAGTAACGGTACTGATAGCGCACCTGTTCGCGTGCCTGCTGCGGGGAGGTAAATTCCCCGATGCCTGACCAGGCAAACATTGCCGCACCCGCCACGGTGGTTTCGGCATCATCCAGCACTTTGACAGGGATCCCGAGCACGTTTGCTTTGATTTGGTTCCACAAGATGTTGCGGCTGCCCCCGCCAACTAATAGCAGTTCAGTGGCCTGGAAATGGCCGATTTTTTCCAGCGTTTGCAGATTCCGCTGCAGCTGTTCTGTCAGTCCTTCCAGCGCGGCGCGATAAAAGTGCCCACGAGTCGTATTGAGGGTAACCCCTTGCCAGCCCGCATTCTGACAGGCCAGCAGGTCGCAGTGCATCTTCACCCCTTCGGCACCAGCGGGAATATCCCGAGCTTCATCAATCAACGTTTGCCAGGGCGTGTCGGCGGTCCATAAAAGCTTACGAACCCATTCAAGCACGCCGGAAGCCAGCCACTGCATACCGGGATTGTTAAGCCCTGGCTGGCTATCCAGCTCACAGGTGGAGCCCGCATAATGGCTGAGCAGGGAGGTATTTACCTGCGCACTGCGCACCATCAGAATTTCCCATGTGCCGGAAGAGAGTACCGGTTCATCCTGTTGGGCTCCTGCGCCAAATAGCGCAAATTGTGTGTCGTGTCCGGCAGAGATGACCGGAATACCCTCTGGAAGTCCGAGCTGGCTGGCGGCCTCGCGTTGCAGTACTCCAATTTGTTCGCCTGCTTCAACCAGGCGCGGAAACAGGCGACGCGGTATGCCTGTTGCCTGCAAAATGTCCTGGCTGAAATCACGTTGCTGGATATCCAGCATCTGGCTGGTTCCCGCCATGGTGATGTCAGTTGTGAACTCGCCGGTTAAACGTTGGTTGATAAGCGACGAGATAAACAGCCAGGCGTGCGCCTGTTCCAGTAATTGCGGGTGGTTCTCTTTCAGCCACACCAGTTTGTACAGCGTATTGAAGCTAAACGCGCCAACGCCGGAGATTTCCTGCAGTTGCTGCGGTGACATGTAGTGATGGATATTCTCCATTACCGCTGCGGTACGTGGGCATTTCCAGCTGATCACCGGATACAGTTGTTTGCCGTTCTTATCTACTAATGCGCCGTCCACGCCGAAGGTGGTGACGGCGATCCCGCGAATTTGGCAGGTGGCCAGTTGTGAGGAAAGCCGCTGACAGCAGTCGGCAAAGCGTTGCAGAATGGCCTCCAGCGACCATTGGTGCCAGGCACTGTTTTCTGCGGCGATGTCACTGGCATTCGGGGTCGCTGCGCGGGCGACAATCTTTCCCTGTCGGTCAACGGCAATGGCCCGAACGTTGGTCGCGCCACAGTCGAGAACCAGAATAACCTCTTGTTTCATAATTGCTCCTGGGAGATTACCTGTTGCCGGATGGCGGCTTCGCCTTATCCGGCCTACAAAACCGTGTGCTTCGTAGGCCGCGCCGCCATCAGGCAATCGCTCGATGTTTAACGCTTATACAGCGGACCGTAGTTCTGGCAAGCGCGGTAATCCTGACCTTCCGTATCCATACCGTGGGCGGCCCAGGAGGAAGGACGATAAATTTTCTCGTCTTCCACGTTGTGCATGCACACCGGGATACGCAGCATGGCGGCCAGAGTGATGAAGTCCGCACCTACGTGACCAATCGTCAGCACCCCGTGGTTAGCGCCCCAGTTAGCCATGACGGAATAGACATCGCTGAACGGGCCTTTACCGGTTAAACGCGGGGCAAACCAGGTGGTCGGCCATGTGGAGTTGGTACGTGCATCAAGCTGGTCGTGCATATCTTTCGGCAATTCCACGCTCCAGCCTTCCGCGATTTGCAGCACCGGTCCCAACCCTTTGATGATGTTGATACGGCTCATGGTGAACGGCACACCGCCTTCAGTCAGGAAGCGAGATGAGTAACCGCCCCCGCGGAAGTATTCGTGAATAGCCGGGCACCATTCGGTTGCCGCCAGGCATTCATCCGCCTCTTTCTGCGAGATTTCCCAGTGCGGTTTCATGGTCGGTTTACCTTCGCTGTCGCGCTGTTTGCAGGAACCGTCCAGTGCCGCAGAACCGGAGTTAATCAGGTGAATGATGCCGTGCTCAGCAAGGCCGGTCAGTGGTTTCCCCGTGACGCGTTCAACCGCCTCTGGCGACCAGTAGGTGCGCACATCGGCAAAGACCTGAGCCGTGCCGGTGAGTTGATGGCCGAACAGCATCGCCACGCCGTTCAGGCTGTCGTTTTCGGTCGCGACAACGAACGGTTCACGAACGCCATTCCAGTCAAAGGAGCTGTTGAGCAACGCTTCGGCGGTATCGCCATTTGGGTATTGATCGGTCCAGTGACGCTGGCCCTGGAAGCCTGCGGCGATCGCGTTATAGCCCAGGGATTCTTCGACCAGACCTTTGTCTGCCAGCTTTTTGTTACCCTGCATCATGTCGCGAATGCACATGGCCATCAGCAGGCTTTCTTTCAGCACTGCGCGGCTTTGTTCTGCGTTACGCTTATATTGCTGCGCGTTCTGATCTTCGCCGTAGCGGAAGTTTTTGTCCGCCCACGCCAGCGCCATTTCCAGCTCGGTTTCATCATAGATTTTCTGGTCAATGCGACGACGCAGCTCGGTCATATCAACTGCCTGCACCTTCATACCCAGCCAGGATTCAAAGAAGTTATGGTCGACGATAGAACCGGCGATGCCCATTGATACACCGCCGACAGACAGGTAGCTTTTACCTTTCATACTGGCGACCGCTAAGCCTGCACGGGCAAAGCGCAGCAGTTTCTCTTCAACATCGGCAGGGATAGATGTGTCGTCTGCATCCTGTACGTCATGACCATAGATGGAGAAGGCAGGAAGTCCTTTTTGGCTGTGAGCTGCCAGCGCGGCGGCCAGGTAAACCGCCCCCGGACGTTCCGTGCCGTTGAAGCCCCAGATCGCTTTCGGGCGCATCGGATCCATGTCGATGGTTTCACTGCCGTAGCACCAACATGGGGTAACGGTAATCGTCACGCCAACGTTCTGGCTGCTGAATTTTTCTTCACAGGCCGCGGATTCCGCCATGCCGGCGATACAGGTATCGGCAATCACACATTCGATTTGTGCGCCGCAGGCATGACGAAGTTTTTCAGTGATAAGCGCTGCGGTAGCTTTAGCCATATTCATGGTTTGCTCTTCGAGCGACTCACGTACACCCATACGACGTCCGTCAATAACCGGGCGAATACCAATTTTTGGTAAGCTGATTTTTTTCATCACAGATTCCTCACGTTATTCGGATAAATATTCAGTTGGCTGCCGTTTGTGAACGGAAGCGGGCAAAAATAAAGATGATGGCGAAGCAAAGCGCCGGGACCAGTTCAGCTGTCGGGATATTGCCAGCGGCATCGCTGACAAAGCCCATCACCGGGGTCACAATGCCGCCGCCAATGATGGTCATGACGATAAAAGACGAGCCGTATTTGGTGTCTTGTCCCAGATTTTTGATCCCCAGAGAAAAAATGGTTGGGTACTGAATCGACATAAATGCACTGCACAACGTCAGGGCCAGCAGGCCGATCTGACCACCGGTGAAGGCGGAAATCAGGCACAGGATCATGGCAAGCAGGGCATATGCGGCCAGTACTTTATGTGGCGCAAAGCGACTGATAAGCCAGGTGCCGGAGAAACGACCGATAAAGAAGCACACCATGGTGCCGGTCAGGTAGTTGGCGGCGAAACCTGGCGTCATGCCTGGGATCTCTTCGATTGCGTAGCGAATCAGGTAGCTCCAGCAGGCAGTTTGTGCACCGACGTAGCAGAACTGCGCCAGTACCGCCCAACGCCAGTGGCGAATGCGCACCAGGCGGGAAAGGGACGCGGAGAATGAACTCTGAGCGTTGTCACTGTGGTCGTCACTTTGCAGGGTCGGAAACTTGGTAAACATGATCAGCAGGGCGACCAGCAAAACGACCGCGACGATGATCATATAAGGGGTTTGAACCGATAACACCAGGCTGTGCTTGTAGGCGCTTAGCTGTTCTGGCGCCATCTTATCGAGTACTTCTTGAGATTGATGTGGCACATTAGACAAAATAAGACTTTGCCCAAAAACAACCGCAATAATGGCACCGAATGAGTTAAAAGTTTGCGCGAGATTTAATCGGAAGTGACCACCGCTTTCCGGGCCCAGTACGGTTACAAAAGGGTTGGCAGCCGTTTCCAGACAACCTAAGCCCGCCGCAATAATAAACAGGCCAATCAGGAATAAGGTGTAATTCATTACCTCAGCCGCTGGCCAGAATAATGCTGCACCGATAGCATATAAGAATAATCCGGTAATAATGCCTGCTTTATAACTTAGTTTTTTCATCAGGATCCCAGCTGGGATTGGAATGACGAAATAACCAAAATAAAAAGCAGATTGAATCAGACCAGCCTGAAAGTTTGTTAATGTAAAAGCTTGCTGAAATTGTGGTAATAAAATGTCATTAAGATTATTGGCAACGGCCCAAAGAAAAAACAGTGAACAGAGTAACGCGAAGGGAATGACATAATTTTTTGTCTGCCCCCGCTCTACCGCATGAAAACTTTGTGCTTGTATTGATGTGTTTCCCATAGCATCCTCATCAGTTCATAAGCATGTTCAACAGCTTAAGAGTACGATTGGTGATTTTTACCAACCTGCTAATCCAGGTGAGTTCCAGTAATCTGCCAGATAAAATTGGCCTTCATGAATGAACTCATGAATTCATTTTCAAATAAAAACCGGCCATTAATATGATGGTGGTCACATTTGTGCTCAGGGCGTGGGTTTATGTGATTATCATCACTTTAATTTCTTTAAAATAATGACCGTTTGAGAAAAATAAATTAAAAAGCCACAGAGATAATGCCCGAATTAATTAGTTAAGTGGAAAACGGGCAATGGTAACAATTTATTCGCAAATGACCGTTTTACAATGGTTTTATTAAGAACGGACATTTTGCAATTGCAATATTATGCCTGCATGTTTTTATTCAGCGTTATTAGTTGATGAACATCACAAAATCCAGTGCTAAAAATTCCCTTCTCTTTATTCAGCATGATGATAGTTAGCAAATACCCGCTTAAATCAACAGAGCGTCGAGGTATTAGCAATGTTCTGTTGTCGCATTTTGACTCACTGAGAGAGGTAAGTAATGGAACGAAATACGCTGGCACGGCAGATTATCAATACCTGCCTGGAAATGACCCGTCTGGGGTTGAATCAGGGGACTGCGGGTAATGTAAGTGTGCGTTACCAGGACGGGATGTTAATTACCCCGACGGGTATTCCCTATGACAAACTCACCGAATCCCACATTGTGTACATCAATGCTGAGGGGCAGCACGAAGAAGGGAAATTACCTTCCAGCGAGTGGCGGTTCCATATGGCCGCTTATCAGACGCGTCCCGATGCTCAGGCGGTGGTTCATAATCATGCCGTGCATTGTACTGCTGTTTCTATTCTCAATCGGCCAATCCCGGCAATCCATTACATGATTGCGGCGGCTGGCGGTAACTCAATTCCCTGTGCGCCATATGCGACGTTTGGCACGCGTGAGCTTTCCGAGCACGTTGCAGTCGCGCTGAAAAACCGAAAAGCAACGCTGTTGCAGCATCATGGGCTGATCGCTTGCGAAGAAAATCTGGAAAAAGCCCTGTGGTTAGCGCATGAAGTGGAAGTGCTGGCGCAGCTTTATCTCAGCACGCTGGCGATTACCGATCCGGTTCCGGTACTGGACGATGAGGCTATCGCTATTGTGCTGGAAAAATTCAAAACATATGGATTGCGTATTGAAGAATAGGAGATAAAACGATGGCGAACAGAATGATTCTGAACGAAACGGCATGGTTTGGTCGGGGAGCTGTTGGCGCATTAACCGATGAAGTTATTCGTCGCGGGTATCGCAAGGCGTTGATTGTGACCGATAAAAATCTGGTGCAGTGCGGCGTTGTTGAGAAGGTGACTTCCCGAATGGATGCTGCAGGTCTGGCATGGGAAATCTATTCAGGCGTTATTCCTAATCCAACCATTGCGGTAGTGCAGGAAGGATTGAGTGTCTTTCAGCAAAGTGGCGCAGACTATCTGATAGCCATTGGCGGAGGCTCCCCGCAGGATACCTGTAAAGCGATTGGCATTATCAACAATAACCCGGAGTTTGCGGATGTACGCAGCCTTGAAGGGTTATCGCCGACACGCTTCCCGAGCGTGCCGGTTATGGCTATCCCAACCACCGCGGGAACAGCGGCGGAAGTGACCATTAACTACGTGATCACTGACGAAGAGAATCGGCGTAAGTTTGTTTGTGTCGATCCACATGATATCCCACAGGTGGCGTTCATCGATGCAGACATGATGGACGGCATGCCTGCTGCATTAAAAGCGGCTACTGGCGTAGATGCACTGACTCATGCCATTGAAGGTTACATCACTCGGGCGGCGTGGGCGCTTACCGATGCGCTGCACATTAAAGCCATTGAAATTATTGCCGGGTCATTACGCGGTTCTGTTGCGGGCGACAGCCAGGCGGGTGAAGCGATGGCCCTGGGCCAGTACGTTGCCGGGATGGGTTTCTCCAACGTAGGTCTGGGATTAGTGCATGGCATGGCACACCCGTTAGGCGCGTTCTACAACACGCCGCACGGCGTCGCGAATGCCATTTTACTGCCGCACGTGATGCACTATAACGCCGAATTCACCGGGGAAAAATTCCGTGATATCGCCCGGGTAATGGGGGTTAAGGTTGAAGGACTGACGCTGGCAGAAGCACGCAAAGCGGCGGTGGATGCCGTCTTCGCCCTTAATCGCGATGTAGGGATCCCACTGCATTTACGCGATGTGGGCGTCCGTAAAGAAGATATTCCTGCGCTGGCACAAGCCGCATTTGACGATGTTTGTACCGGGGGAAATCCGCGTGAAGCGAGCCTTGGGGATATCGTTGAGCTGTACCATACCGCCTGGTAATCACCTGGCGTTTATCTGGCCTACAGGGTTGTACGATAAGTAGGCCGGATAAGCGCAGCGCCATCCGGAAATAAGACTACCGTGCCAGCCGTAGCTGCTGTAAGTTTCCGTCGATATGTAAGTCCGTTTGCAGCCGCGCGATATCGCGGCACAAAAACGCCATCTCCCGATGTTCTTCGAGTTTCTTACGCCATTTCTCCGGTACGTCATCCAGGTGTTCATACAGCGCTTCTAGCGTTGGAAACTGCGCCAGCAGTTGTGTGGCGCTTTTAGGACCAATACCGGCAACCCCCGGTATTTTAGAACTGCTGATCCCGGCCAGTCCCCAGTAATCAGGCAGCTGTTGCGGCAGTACGCCGAACTCTTTCTCGATAAACGGCGCATCCAGCCAGCGTTTCTGGAAATAATCGCGAATACGCAGCGTTGGGGAGAGTAGCTGACAGTAGCCCTTATCGGTTGAGACGATAGTCGCCTGATGCCCTGCCTGGCTCACTTTCACCGCCAGAGTGGCGGCTAAATCATCGGCTTCATTCCCGCTGGAGACCCAGCAGCAGACACCGCGCTGTTCAAAAGCAGCGCGTAAGGCGGGCATTTCTTGGTATAAATCGTCAGGCATCGGCGGGCGACCTGCTTTGTAGTCAGGCAACCGTTGGTGACGCCAGCCGCTGTTGCGCGCTTCGTCATCAAATACCGCCACGGCGTGCGTGGGCTGACTGTGCACAATTAGCTGATCGAGCGCGTGCTGGCACGTCTCCACGCAGGGGGAGCCCTGTACGGCGTGAATACGGCGAATGAGATTCAGTGCATCAACAATGAGCAGGTGGACGGCCACGGTGTTCTCCCTAACAAATCAGTCTGTAGGGTAACATTCACGACGAGTGGAGGCGAGCATGCGAAATAGCGCTATTCGTAGGCCTGATAAGTGAAGCGCCATCAGGCAATAAAAGCCGGATGCGGCGAGCGCCTTATCCGGCCTACAGATACGAAAATGTGCTGAGAATTAATCGCAGGTGACAATCTTCATCGCCAGACCACCACGAGAGGTTTCGCGGTATTTGGCGTTCATGTCTTTACCGGTTTCGTACATGGTCTCGATAACTTTATCGAGGCACACGCGCGGTTCACTGGTACGGCGTAACGCCATACGTGCAGCGTTCACCGCTTTAACCGAAGCAATGGCGTTACGCTCAATGCACGGTACCTGAACCTGGCCAGCAACCGGATCGCAGGTCAGACCCAGGTTGTGTTCCATACCGATTTCTGCCGCGATGCACACCTGCATTGGGCTACCGCCCAGCAGTTCCGCCAGACCAGCCGCTGCCATGGAGCAGGCGACGCCAACTTCACCCTGACAGCCGACTTCGGCACCAGAGATAGAGGCGTTCATCTTGTATAGCGAACCAATAGCACTCGCGACCAGCATGTAGCGCGCCAGTGAGTTAGCGTTCACTTCACGGATAAACTTGTCGTAATACGCCAGTACGGCAGGAACAATCCCGCATGCACCGTTGGTTGGTGCAGTCACCACGCGTCCACCGGCTGCGTTTTCTTCGTTCACGGCCAGCGCGAACATGTTGATCCAGTCAACAACCGCCATCGGGTCGGTGGTGGTTTTGTCGCTGCTGACCAGCATACGACGCAGCGCAGCAGCACGACGCGGAACGCGCAGTTTGCCCGGCAATACGCCTTCGGTGGTGATACCGCGCTCAATCCCGCTACGCATCACTTCCCAGACGTTAGCAAAGTGCTGTTCCAGCTCTTCTTTGCTGTGCAGCGCCAGTTCGTTTTGCATCATCAGACCGGAAAGTGACAGACCGGTTTCCTGGCAATGACGTTGCAAATCAGCTGCGGATTTATACGGATATGGCACGTTTACCGGAGAGTTGTTCGGTAAACCAAAATGTTCTTCATCAACGATGAACCCACCGCCAATGGAATAGTAAGTCTGGCTGTAAATGGCTTTTTCGCCCGCCAGTGCGGTAATTCGCATCCCGTTTTCGTGGAGGGACAGATTGTCCGCATGGAAATTCATGCACTTGTCGACCGGGAACTCGACCTCATGTTGACCGTCTGCCAGCAGCAAACGCCCATGAGTATTCACATCCTGGATAAAGGACGGGATGGCATCAATGTCTACGGTATCCGGCAGATTACCCGCCAGGCCCATAATAATCGCGATGTCGGTATGGTGACCTTTTCCCGTCAAAGACAAAGAGCCATAGACATCAACCACTACGCGGGTTACGTCAGTGAGAATTCCGCGTGCAATCAGGTCATCCGTGAATTGTTTGCCTGCTTTCATCGGGCCAACAGTGTGGGAGCTGGAAGGGCCAATGCCGATTTTGAAAATATCGAATACGCTAATCATGAGGCGTCCATTGTGTATCGAGATGCGCCGCCCCGAAGAGCGGCGCAGGGGAATTAACTGAACAGAGAGTAGAAAATAGCGGAGATAGCGATCAGGCCCATAATCACAACGAAGACGTTGCTGATATGGCCGCTGTACTTACGCATTGCCGGTACTTTCTGAATGGCATACATCGGCATCAGGAACAGAATCATCGCGATGATTGGGCCACCCAGGGTCTCAATCATGCCGAGGATGCTTGGGTTCAGCGTCGCCACAATCCAGGTGGTTACCAGCATGAACAGCGCAGTGATTTTGTTCAGTTTATTGATTTCGATGGATTTGCCTTTGCCGCGCAGAGACTTAATCACCATACCATTGAAGCCTTCACGTGCGCCCAGGTAGTGGCCCAGGAAGGATTTGGTGATAGCGATAATCGCGATGATCGGTGCCATCCAGGCAATAATCGGCGCGTTAAAGTGGTTCGCCAGGTAAGACAGAATCGAGATGTTCTGCTCTTTCGCTGCTGCCAGGTCTGCCGGAGTCAGGCTGAATACGCAGCTGAAGACGAAGAACATAACGGTCAGTACCATCATGATGTGAGCGAATGCCAGAATCTTGGAGCATTTTTTCTCTGCTTCATCACCGTACTCTTCACGCTTCGCCACGGCGAAGGAGGAGATGATCGGGGAGTGGTTGAAGGAGAACACCATTACCGGAATTGCCAGCCACAGGGTCAACAACAGGCCGTTGCCGGTGGTTGCCGCAGAGTCAAAAGACAGGGTTTCCAGAATCGCACCGCTCCACTGAGGGATCAGGTACAGCGCCAGCAGCATCAGAGCCGCAACGAACGGGAATACCAGGATGCTCATCGCTTTAACGATCATCTGCTCACCGAAGCGCACGATGGTCATCATGCCGACAATCAGGATCAGAGACAGGATTGCGCGCGGCGGCGGCGTAATCGCCAGCTGGTGGGTCAGGAAGCTTTCAACCGTGTTGGTGATTGCTACGCTGTAAACCAACAGAATCGGGTAGATAGCGAAGAAGTAGAGCAGGGTAATCAGTTTACCCGCGCCAACGCCAAAGTGTTCTTCTACAACTTCGGTGATGTCTTCACCCGGATTTTTACCGGACAGCACAAAGCGAGTCAGACCGCGGTGTGCAAAGAAGGTCATTGGGAAGGCAAGGATTGCCATGATGATCAGCGGGATCAGACCGCCTACGCCTGCGTTAATCGGCAGGAACAATACACCCGCCCCAATCGCCGTGCCGTAAAGGCCCAGCATCCACATGGTGTCTGTCTTGCGCCATGCGCTGCGGGTCTGGCCCGTAACGATAGTGCTGGTTTGAGTGTTTTCCATCTATTTCTCCTGGAGGAAGCTTAAAAAGTCGGGTTTTGGGTCAATCCAATGAGAAAGTACCCGACTGTAAATCGAAATTCGTTGAGCGATTTTTATATAATTTTTCGCCGTAATAATTTTCGGGCGGAAAGATACATTTTAGTAATGAATGTATCAGTGATCGGGATCCCAAATGCAATAATCCACCTTTTATGTGGATAAATTTGGGCCATTAATCTGTTAAAAAATAGTCAAAGCGAATTTACGGGCGCGAAGGCTAACATTAACGACATATCTCATGAAAGCGAAGGCGCGAAGATAGGCGTGTTCAGCTGTAAAAACTGTTGTTTTTAGATGATTTCGGCGACTAATAATAATTTACTAAGATAAATCACGGTTGGTTTCTCAAGGTAATCGTTTGCGTGGCGCGCTGTTTTTAATGAATCATCACTGGTATTTATATGATTGTCAGAGCTATGTGACTGGTATCACTAAAAAAAGCCGGGAGGCAAATGCGCCAAACCCGGCTTTGATATGGACAAAACTGTCACCGCAATAGCATTTGCTGGCGGCTGTTGGAGGTTAGGCGCAGATCTCGTAGCAAGGGATATACGCAGAGCCTGGTAACTTCATACGATGTTGTGCAACAAAGCCCTGCAGGAGATCGTCCATGCGGCGCATCATTTCACGATCACCGTGGATTTTGTACGGGCCAAACTCTTCAATAGCGCGGATGCCAACTTCTTTCACGTTACCTGCCACAATACCGGAGAATGCACGACGTAAATCGGCCGCCAATACTTCAACGGGTTGATCCGGGTACAGCTTCAGGTTGGCCATGTTTTCATGGGACGGTTCGAACGGCATCTGCAGATCGGGCGCGATACGAATCGACCAGTTAAAGCTGTAAGCATCTCCTGTGTCGCGACGGTTTTCTTTCACCAGCGGCATCGCTTTTTTCATCAGACGCGCCACTTCTGCCGCATCGTCAATGATAATGCGATAGTGGCGACGCGCATCTTCCCCCAGCGTGTGCACGATAAATTCGTCCAGCACGCGGAAGTAATCCGCACTCTCTTTTGGTCCGGTCAGGATCAGCGGCAGCACTTGATCTTTGTTTGCCGGATTCATCAGAATCCCGAGCAGATACAGCAGTTCTTCTGCTGTCCCCACGCCGCCCGGGAAGATGATAATACCGTGGGCAATACGCACGAACGCTTCCAGACGTTTTTCAATGTCCGGCATGATGATCAGTTCGTTGACCAGCGGGTTAGGCGGTTCAGCGGCGATGATTGACGGTTCGGTCATGCCAATAAAGCGGCTGTCTTTGTATCGCTGCTGGGCGTGGCCGACCGCAGCGCCTTTCATTGGCGCTTCCATGGCTCCTGGGCCGCAGCCGGTGCAGATGTTCAGCTCACGCAGGCCCAGTTGAGTGCCGACGCGACGGGCATACAGGTACTCATTTTCGTTAATTGAGTGACCGCCCCAGCAGACAACCATGTTCGGTGCTTCACCGACATGTAGCGCCCGGGCATTTCGCAGAATTGAGAATACGAGGTTGGTAATATGCACCGAGCTTTCGAGAGCCAGATGCTGAAAACGACCAGCGTTATGAATCTGGCCATTGACGAACAGAATGTCGCGCAGCACGGCAAACAGGTTAGCCTGTAGCGCACGGATAATGCGTCCGTCAACAAACGCATCTTCAGGTGGGTTGATCAGTTCCAGCTTCACGCCCCGTTCGCGGCGCAGTACGTTAATATCGAAACTTTCAAAGCGTGACAGCAGTTCTTTGCTGTTGTCGGTCAAACTGCCGGAGTTCAGAACGGCAAGCGAACAGTTACGAAACAGTTGATACAGGTCGCTGCTGGCCGTGCGTTTAAGCATATCGACTTCCAGCTGCGACAACATGTCCATTGAGCCAAGCGGGCTAATATGTGTAATCAAGTAAACTCCTTATGGGACGCAACACGTCATTCCCTATTGATTACAATAGCCCTGGCTTATGACCTTTCACAACCTTGCGCGCGGAATCCGGCACGCAAAATTGAGAAAAAAGATTACTGACGTACCAGGCGACCCGTTGCCGGAGTGAAATCGGTGTTGGTGCGCCATGGGTTAATGTCCAGACCACCACGTCGCGTGTAGCGTGCGTAGACGCTCAGTTTCTCCGGCTGACAGAAACGCAGAATGTCATTGAAAATGCGCTCCACGCACTGCTCGTGAAATTCATTATGGTGGCGGAAGGAGACCAGATAACGCAGCAGCTTCTCCCTGTCGATTTTCCGTCCGCGATACTGAATTTGTATGGAGCCCCAGTCGGGCTGATGAGTAATCAGACAGTTGGATTTCAGTAGATGGCTGACCAGTGTCTCTTCCACTGCCTTTTCACCGCTCACGGCATTTTCCAGATACGCAGTGCTGAACTGGTAGTTGTCGATGACGATATCCTGATTGTCGATACAGGTCCCATTAAAGTGAGCTATCGGCTGCCCTTCCAGTTCGTCAAGGCGGTACAGCGCTACGCTGACATCGCCCTGAGCGCAGGCGCGAAGATCGTTTTCCAGTGTCTGGCGTACCGCATCCCAGGAATCAAAACGCGTCTGGTTAAAACTGTTCAGGTAAAGCTTAAAGCTTTTTGATTCAATCAGATTTACGCTGGTGTAATCCAGTTCCACGTGACCGACCGCGACCTGCGGTAAGCCGTTGGCATTCAGCCACGACAGTTCATACAGCGTCCAGATATCCGCACCGTGAAAAGGCAGGTTATCGGCCTTTAAATCCAGCGGGTCGCGATTCAGGCTGCGCGGAACGCCCTGCAACAGACTTGCATCGTAATTGTCTCGGTAATCCGTTGATTTACCGAGAGTCAGGCAGTTAAGCGCCTGATGATTTTCATAAGAGGACATGTTTCACCGTCATAAACCAGATACACTATGCGACAAGTGTATCCTGGCTTTTGTAAAGAGAGAAATCAGTGGACGAATTGACAGCGCAGGCGTTGAAAGCCTTTACGACGCGTTATTGCGACGCATGGCATGAAAAAAACAACAGTTGGCCGCTCAGCGAAGAGCCTTATGGCGTACCTTCTCCGTGCATCATTTCTTCCACAGACGATGCCGTATTTTGGCAGCCTCAACCTTTTGTCGGCGAAAATAACCTCAATGCGGTTGAACGGGCCTTTGATATTGTGGTACAACCCGCTGTTCACGCTTTTTACACCACCCAGTTTGCTGGCGATATGCACGCGCAGTTTGCGGATGAAAAGCTGACGCTGCTGCAAACCTGGAGTGAAGATGACTTCAGGCGCGTTCAGGAAAACCTGATTGGTCATCTGGTTACGCAAAAGCGACTTAAGCTTTCGCCTACGCTTTTTATTGCCACACAAGATAATGAGCTTGACGTCATTTCGGTGTGCAATCTGTCCGGTGAAGTGTGCAAAGAAACGCTGGGCACCCGTAAACGAACGGTGCTGGCGGCCTCACTTGCGGAATTCCTCACTCAACTTAAGCCAGTTCTGTAATCCAGTTTGCCCTGAATCTTGTGAGAGATCTCTTACAAGCCCTGTAGGACATTGCCAGGTGATAAGTAAAGACTTAATGAATTGATAAAATAATAATTTATTATTATTCAACTGGTTAGTGTTTTATTGTCAACTTTCATACGAAAATAATCGTAAGAGTAAGCCTGTAAGCATCTTGTAAGACAAAGCGAAACAGGCGATTCTATATCTGTCGACAAGGAGTCGCACAACGAAGAGAACATCAGGATGATGGCTCTTCGCCAGGACACACCAGGACGGTGTTGCAAGGACAGGCTTCAGGACGAAGCAAAGAGGAAGACGCTGGATGCGTTAAAGGACACCTCCAGGATGGAGAATGAGAGCCGGTCAGGATGTTCGGCGGGTCTGGATGGCCAGGATACTTCAGGATGAAGTTTTCACATCGGGGTGATGTGAGCAGGATGCAAAAGTTCAGGATGAACACGGTCGCAAGACCACAGGAAAAGTTGTCACGGATGAGCAGGGAGCACTAAAAGTAGCTGGAATGCTGCGAAACGAACCGGGAGCACTGTTTTTACAGTGCTCCCTTTTTTTATTTCCCTCCACTAGTGCTATTCTTCGCGCCAGATTTTTTCATCATTGAGGTTAATTTCATGACGACTCATGACCGTGTGCGCCAGCAGTTGCACGCACTTGAAGCGCTACTGCGTGAACATCATCACTGGCGGATGGATGAGCCAGCAGAGCATCTGTTTACCAGTACGCAGCCTTTTTGTATGGATACCATGGAGCCCGTCGAGTGGCTGCAGTGGGTGTTGATTCCCCGCATGCATACGTTGATTGATAACGCGCAGCCGCTTCCGCAGGCATTTGCCGTCGCTCCGTATTATGAAATGGCGCTGGCAGCCGATCACCCGCAACGCGACATTCTCCTGGCGGCGTTGCAGGAGCTGGATGCGCTGTTTACAAGTGATAACGCCTGATGCTGGAAATTCTTTATCAGGACGAATGGCTGGTCGCCGTCAATAAACCTTCGGGCTGGTTGGTTCACCGCAGTTGGCTCGACCGGGATGAGAAAGTGGTGGTGATGCAAACGGTGCGCGACCAAATTGGTCAGCACGTATTTACCGCCCATCGACTCGACAGGCCAACCTCCGGCGTGCTGCTGATGGGACTGTCCAGCGAAGCCGGACGTTTGTTGTCCCAGCAGTTTGAACATCATCAAATTCAGAAACGCTATCATGCGATTGTGCGTGGCTGGCTGATGGATGATGCCGTGCTGGATTACCCGCTGGTCGAAGAGCTGGATAAGATTGCCGATAAGTTTGCCCGCGATGATAAAGGCCCGCAGCCTGCTGTCACCCATTATCGTGGCCTGGCAACGGTAGAAATGCCGGTAGCGACCGGGCGTTATCCAACTACCCGTTACGGGCTGGTGGAGCTGGACCCTAAAACCGGTCGCAAGCACCAGCTCAGACGCCATCTGGCGCACTTGCGCCATCCGATTATCGGCGACAGTAAGCATGGTGATTTGCGGCAAAATCGCAGCGCCGCAGAGCATTTTGGTTGTCAGCGATTGATGCTGCATGCCAGCCAGCTTGCGCTGACCCATCCTTTCACCGGCGAACCGCTGGTTATTCGCGCCGGGCTGGATGACGTCTGGATGCAGGCGCTATCACAGTTTAGCTGGCGTGGACTTCTCCCTGAGAATGAAAGGGTTGAGTTCAGCGGGCTGTCAGGTCAGGATGAGCAGATAGATTCTTAAGTCCCAGGAGATTACGGTTATGGCGGAAATTGGAATTTTTGTCGGCACGATGTACGGAAACGCGCTGCTGGTTGCCGAAGAGGCCGAAGCTATTTTGACGGCGCAGGGTCATAAAGCTACGGTGTTCGAAGATCCGGAGCTTAGCGACTGGCAGGCATATCAGGATAAATATGTGCTGGTAGTGACCTCAACGACCGGGCAGGGCGATCTGCCGGACAGCATCGTGCCGCTGTTTCAAGGGATTAAAGATAATCTCGGTTTCCAGCCAAATCTGCATTACGGTGTTATTGCGCTGGGCGACAGTAGCTACGTTAATTTCTGCAATGGCGGCAAACAGTTCGATGCTTTGTTGCAGGAACAAAGCGCCCACCGGGTAGGGGAAATGCTGCTGATTGATGCCAGCGAGCATCCTGAACCGGAAAGTGAATCCAATCCCTGGGTAGAAAACTGGGGAACTTTGCTTAAATAATCTCTCGCCCGGCGGCGATTTGCTTGCACGGGCCTGTAACAAATGATGGACATGGAGAGACCAATCTGATTATCAATAAGGAAAATTTTCTTTAATTTATCTGTATTATAAATACAATCGCATAGTTTTATTTCTAACCCGAATTTATACAAATTAAATTCGGGTTTTTTATTATTTATGATAGCAAAAGTACAAACAAGTAACCCAGTTATCATGCTTTAATAAAAACAGGCTTAAAAAACTGGGTTTTGTGAATGAATTAATGAGATGAATAAATGAGATAAAATGATAATAACGGAAATTATTAAACTAAGGAGGGGAACTTGTTTACTTTGTATAACACTCGGGATTTTAGCCAAAGTGCCAGATTAGAGGACTTTGAAAAAATAGTGTCACCTAAAGAAGGTCTTAGGCTAGCAAGGGTATATTATGAACTTGATAATAAAAATCAGCGCTCAGCTATAGTTGGTCTACCACAGAGGAAATGGAATGTAAACCAATATTCTTCCGTTGCGTATGAAAGCCCCACCAATGGTAGATCTAATCCCATTTATGATGAGATACAACACAAATTATACGTGGGCTGGATAATAGCGATTGATTGTGGTGAGCATTGGTCCTGGGACAGAAATCCTTTTTATTTTGATGAGGACGGAGAGTTAGTTTATGAACCATTTATGCCCGATGTATTCGACAGCATCTTCGAAGAGAGCGTAAGGAGAGCTTATCAGGAAACTCTCGACAGAGAACAGGGGAGAAAAACCAGGCCTACTCGAAAGATTGAGTATGGCGCACCAGGTTATATTGCACCCACACTAAAACCTCTTACCGTAGTACCAGGGCCTTCATGTCCGGTTGAAGAGGATAAACCGCCCCGCGAACCTGTAGATGCGGGATTTTGTGTACTGCCCTATGAGGCCACACCGTCATCTTTCGAATCCAGGTTTTTTATTAATCCTCCGGATGGTACACGTGAGTTATACCACAAGCTCAATCCAGATATAAAAAAACAACCGGGTTCAATTCTGCTTGTAGTTGATCCTGAAATGCAAGATCAGCAACAGATTGAAACATTGCAAAAAGCGCGTGATAGAATTGATAAAGCGCTTGCACCATTAACACTGCCAGAAGCCCGAGTGTTACACGAAAACAGAGCTTCCGTAGATATTTTTTCTTCACAATTATACAGCGATGCTTTAGGACAAAGCGGGGATATCCTGGGTTATATAAAGGATGCCGGTGGGGGGTATTATGAAGAAATAAATAAAACACTCAATGAAATACAGGAGCTTTATAAGAAAACATATAGTGGTAATTCTTGTCGTATTTCTGGAGAGGAGTTTTTTGGTCAAGGAGAACGGCTATTTAAAAAATTAGACGGTATTTTGAATAAATTCTCAAAAGAACAGCTAAATTTAAAACAATATGAAGATATAAAGCAGGTATTAGGTTTATCAACCAAATCGATTATGCATAAGTGGGATCAAACAGGAGTAAAAGATATTGAGGGGTATGCAAGCTATATAGAAACATCAGCGAAACTGATAAAAATAATGAGAACAACAGGCTATATAGGTGTTGGTCTTGATTTTGCGAGTTATACCACTAACGTTTATGAGGCTTGCGCAAAAGGACGTGAAAGCGAATGTAGAAAGGCAGCGATAACGGAGTACAGTAAATTCGGCCTCAAACAAACAGCAAGTTTTGCTGGCGGAGCTGCCGGGGGAATTATGGGGAGAGCCGCTTGTACATGGGTTCTGGGATTGATTACATCAGAAGCTGGAGGTATTGGCGCAAGTGTATGTCTGGTAAGTGGCATTGCTTCAAGTATTGCAGGAAGTAAATATTCGGAAAAAGTGGGTGAGAAACTAGGTGATAGGTTTGGTGGATTAGTGAATGACGATCTTGATAATCCAGAATTTAAACGATATGACCCAGATTCATTTAATGAAGCAGCAGGTGTCTTAATATATGAAAAAGTTTTTAACAGATAATCTAGATGTCATTAATATGAGCCTTGGCATAATGCTGGTTATTATAACGTTGATCTTAATACTTATGTCTTATGTAATAAATGATGAGAAGTATA
>NZ_MVFZ01000010.1:0-194686 GCF_002042945.1 Citrobacter sp. A316 | reverse complement strand
AGCGTAAAGAAATGGATCCAAATACGTGGGATAATACCCATATGACCGTTATTTTTATAGCCGCATTATTATTGAATGGAATTTTTATATTATCCGTATCAATGATAATGGAAAGATGTAAAAATTAAATGCCTACTTAACAGCAGGACCTCCGTCCCACTGTTTTCAGTATCAACGACAAACAACAAAAAACCCTTAAGTCTGCTTGTTGGCAGGCTTAAGGGTTCCGACCCCATCCGGCGCTTATCTCCGGCACTCATATTGGCTTAGCTCTTGAAGGGGCGATAAGAAGAATCTCATAGACCGATTAGTTTTTTTTAACATTAATTGCTGTTTGACTATTTTATAAGCACATCTAGCCACATGATTAGCGCTGTACTTCACTGATCGCGTCCAGCAGAAGGCGTAGCCCTGCGGGTTGATGTTCACGCGAAAGGTATAAACCATATATCGGCAGGGATTTAGGTTGAAGCTCGGGCAATAGTCTAATCAGTTTTCCCTGCGCCAATCCTTCCTGTGCCTCCAGCTCTGGCACCAACGCGATCCCCATTCCTGCCAGCGCCGACTCGCAGAGCAGCGAAGAGATCCCGGCGCTCAAATTGCCTCTGATTGCAACGGAGACCGGCTGCCCCAGAGGATCCAAAAAGTGCCAGGATTGTCCGGCAAAACCGCTGTAGTACAGGCAATTGTGCCGTGTGAGATCGTCGATTGTCTCAGGCGTGCCATGCTGATGCAGATAATCGACAGACGCACAAAGAACCGATTTACAGTCGCCCAACCGACGGGCGATGGTCCCTGGCTCTGGATTATCCGTTATGCGGATCGCCACATCGATGCGTTCCCCCACAAGGCTTACCGGTTGGTTATTGATCTCCACCTCAATACGTAACTGCGGATATTGCGCCATAAACGTCGGCAGAACCGGAGCAAGAATATGCATGGCGGTAAAATGGGCGCAGGCCACACGTAGCGTGCCGGAGGGAATTTGCGCAGCACTGGCGGCACCAATATCCAGCGAAAGTTGCGCCAGAGAACGTGTTTTCACTAATGCCTCTTCACCTGCAGGCGTGATCGTCAAGCGACGCGATGAGCGATGGATAAGCCTTGCGCCTGCCCATTTCTCCATCTCGTCGAGATATCGACTGACCATCGGGCGTGACAACCCCAATGCACGCGCGGCGGCACTCAGACTGCCCAAATCACAGATATGGTTGAATACCGTTGCCGCCATCACTCTGTCCATTGCATCCCATCCGATCGTTTTATGAAACTCAGCATGTCCTAATGAGGGAATTCTAACAGATCCGAATTTCCTTAAAATACGGGAACTATCAAAAGACAATTTCCTGCACAAGGTTACCTGGTATGAAAGTTAAAACTCTGGCTCTGCTGTTACCGCTGTTTGCATCTTCCGCTTTTGCCGCACCGCTACAGCTGGACGTCTATAATCCGCAAGATAAGGCTATTTTCCCGGTCTCTTCGACGCTGGTGTCTGGCCCAAAAGAGGCGATTTTGTTTGACGCCCAGTTCAGTACCAAAGATGGCGAACAGTTGGTGCAGATGATTCGCGCCAGCGGTAAAACGCTGAAGGCTATAGTGATCACCTCCGGCGATCCGGATTTCTATTTTGGTCTGCAGCCCATCGTAAAGGCCTTCCCACAGGTAAAAGTCCTGGCTACGCCGCAGGTGGTAGACCATATCCGCGCCACCAAAGAGGCCAAGCTGCAGTTCTGGGGCCCGCAAATGAAGGACGGCGCGCCAACATCGCTCACCGTTCCGCAGGCAACTACGCAAACGCAGTTCACGGTTGATGGCGAAACGCTGGAACTGCGTCACCCCAACGATTATGCAGCGTATGTCTGGATCCCGGCGAATCGCGCCATTATTGGCGGCACAGGCGTGGCTTCAGGTATTCACGTCTGGACGGCGGATACACAGTCTGAACAACAACGTAGTGCATGGCGTAGCGTACTGAGCGAAATGCAGAGCCTACAGCCCACTCAGGTGGTCCCGGGTCATTACATTGGCGACCGCCCAACTGGCGATAAAGCTATTCGCTTCACCCAGGACTATTTGCAGTCGTTTGAGCAGGCGCTTGCGGCGAAGAAAGGATCGGATTATGTGATTAAAACCATGACGGCAGCATGGCCAGGTCTGGCGGACGTAAGCTCGCTGGAACTAAGTGCAAAAGTTAATAGCGGCGAGATGAAGTGGTAATGAAGTTTTAAGGCAAAAAATAACCCCGAACGCGTGTCGGGGTTTCGTTACGATAAGCATACAGGAATCAATGAACGCCCATGCGCCAGGCAAAATAGATCTCTTCTTTCAGTTCAGTGGAAGAGAGCGCCAACAGATCTGCAAACTCCAGCTCAAGCTGTTTCAGCCTTTTCAGGTACTGAGCCGGTGAAAGATCGGTTTTATCACGACGTAAAAATTCTATTGCCAGTTGGGCAGGGTCTAATTGGGTAGACATATCATCCTCGCTTGTGTTCAAAACCTGCACAGTATAACACCATTCCCTGTGCAGATAATGACCAAAAGCAATATGCATCACAAAATTGCGGTCGTCAGACGCGACGTGCAGCACAATCGTCCCTGCTCATCGAAGATTTCTATTTGCCACACCTGGTGACGAGAACCTGTATGTAACGCGCGACATACGCCCCTGACGTGCCCTTCCCGTGCAGAACGGATATGGTTGGCGTTGATCTCCAGGCCCACCACTTTCTGCTCACCCTGAGTACATAAGTAGCCCGCTACCGAACCAATGCTTTCCGCCAGCACCACGGATGCGCCGCCGTGTAACAACCCAAAGGGTTGCTTAGTACGATGGTCCACCGGCATCGTCGCTTCCAGCGTATCGTCGCCAATATGCACAAAACGAATATTGAGCAACCCAACCATATTTCCTTCACCCATGGCATTGAGCGCCTCGAGTGTGACTTCACGTTTCCAGATCATCCTATAATCTCCAGCAGTGCCTGTAATGGATGGCGAACGCCCGTACCTTCAACGCGTTTAACCTGGCTGCGACAGGAGTACCCTGTAGCCAGACAACGGTTACGCGGCAATCGTTGCATTGCCTGGTGCCATGATAACTCATAGATTCCTAGTGAGTTCTGGTGGTTCTTCACTTCGTGACCATAGGTGCCAGCCATACCACAGCACCCCACGCTGACGTTCTCCAGCTTTGCGCCAAAGCGAGCAAAAATAGCCGCCCACTGTGCAGGCGCACCCGGCAAAGCCGTCACTTCCGTACAGTGGCCAAAGAAGTACCACGGTTCACCGCCAACAGCGACTGGCTGCTGTGCTTCCACAGCTTTCGATAACCATTCGTTGGCTAGCAATACCTGGAAATCACCCCGCTGTTCTCCCAGCGCCAGCTTGTATTCATCGCGATAACAAAGCACCAGAGCCGGATCAACACCCACCATCGGAATATTCAGCTTCGTTACCCGGTTAAGAAACTCGGATGTCTTTTTCGCCGTTTTGGCAAAACGGTTTAAAAAGCCTTTAATGTGCTGCGCCTTGCCGTTTGGCGAAAACGGCAGCAGTACCGGCTGCATACCCAGTTTTTCTACCAGACGTATAAAATCAGCGACCACCTGCGCATCGTAATAGCTGGTGAAAGGGTCCTGCACCACCAGCACCGTACGGGCTTTTTGCTCAAGGCTGAGTAATTCGAGCTGTTCCAGCGTCATATTGGCGGAACGATGCCCCACCAGTTGGCGTTGCAGCGACGGCGCAGACAACAGCGGTAAATCAACCATTCCAATGTGCTTTTTAGCCAGATTTCGCACCAGCGGCTGATTGATGAAGAAGTTAAATGTTTTAGGCGCCCGTGCCATTAGCGGCGCATAGCTCTCAACGGTCGCCACCATGTGATCGCGCAACGGGCGCAGATAACGCGTGTGGTACAGCTGCAGGAAGCGTGAGCGAAACTCCGGCACATCAATTTTAATCGGACACTGTGTGGAACAGGCTTTACACGCCAGGCACCCTGACATCGCCTCTTTCACTTCATGCGAGAAATCGTATTCCCCCTTACGCGCATGCCAGCTGTTGCGGGTACGGGTAATCAGCGTGCGTAAACTGGCGCGTTTCTCCGGTAGCTCTTTTTCCAGTTGCACAGGGTCGATCCCGCGATCGGCCAACAGACGCAGCCATTCACGTACCAGCGTGGCTCGCCCTTTCGGCGAATGAATACGGTTGAGGCTGATTTTCATCGACGGACACATGGGGCTTTTCGCATCGAAGTTAAAGCATAACCCGTTGCCGTTACACTCCATTGCCCCCCGCCACTCCTGGCGTACGGCCAACGGGATTTGACGGTCATACGTTCCGCGTTTCATCGCGTCCACTTTCATCATCGGCGCATCAACGCCTTCCGGTGGACAGATTTTACCCGGATTGAGCCGGTTTTGCGGATCAAACACCGATTTCACTTTGCGCAGTTCACGATACAGTTCATCACCGAAGAACGCCGGGCTGTATTCCGCACGAAAACCCTTCCCGTGCTCACCCCACAACAGACCGCCATATTTTGCCGTCAGCGCGACAACATCATCAGAAATGCGTTTCATCAGCACTTCCTGCTGCGGGTCGCACATATCCAACGCCGGTCTGACGTGCAGCACGCCAGCATCCACGTGACCGAACATGCCGTAACTCAGACCATGGCTGTCGAGCAGCGCGCGAAACTCGGCAATATAGTCAGCCAAATGCTCCGGAGGAACGCAGGTATCCTCGGCAAACGGAATTGGCTTCGCGGAACCTTTTGCATTGCCCAGCAGACCGACGGCCTTTTTACGCATGGCGTAAATACGTTCGACACCCGCCAGTTCGGTACACAGCTGCCAGCCAATAACGCCCGCTTCCTGACGAGCGATTAACCCATCCAGTCGGTCACACAGCGCGCTGACCTGTGAATCAATTAAGGCTTCGTCGTCACCGGCAAACTCCACAATGTTCAGACCCAGCATCTCTTTATCCGCTACATCGGTAATCAGTTCGCTTACCGAGTGCCAGACGATGTCTTCACGCGCCAGATTGAGTACTTTGGAGTCGACGGTTTCTACCGACAATGCGCGCGCTTCCACCATCACCGGCGCGTTACGCAACGCCGAGTCGAAAGAGTCGTACTTAACGTTAACCAGTTGTCTGACTTTGGGCAGCGGCGTGATATCAAGGCGGGCTTCGGTGATAAACGCCAGCGTACCTTCAGAGCCGGTAAGAATGCGGGTTAAATCAAATTCGGTCATCTCATCGTTAAAGACGTGCCGCAGATCGTAACCCGTCAGGAAGCGATTAAGTTTCGGGAATTTATCCATGATCAGCTGTCGATTCTCACGACAACGCTCATAAACGGTCTTATAGATACGGCCAATCGTGGTATTGCTTTTACCCAGCATTTCGGCAAGCTCGACCGGCATGGGCTGGGTATCCAGAATATCACCGCCCATCAGCACCGCACGGATGCCCAACACATGGTCGGAAGTTTTACCGTAAACCAACGATCCTTGCCCGGACGCATCGGTGTTGATCATCCCGCCGAGCGTTGCCCGGTTACTGGTGGATAATTCGGGGGCAAAGAAATAGCCGTATGGCTTCAGAAATTGGTTGAGCTGATCTTTTATCACCCCGGCTTCTACCCGCACCCAACCTTCTTGCGGGTTGATTTCAATAATGCGGCTCATATAGCGGGACATATCAACAATAATGCCCTGGTTCAGCGCCTGACCGTTGGTCCCGGTGCCGCCGCCGCGCGGGGTAAAAATCAACGACGAGAAAAGCGGTTCTGCCGCCAGACGGGCGATTAGCGCCACATCTGCGGTTGAACGAGGGAAAACGACAGCATCAGGTAGCAGCTGATAAATACTGTTATCCGTCGACATTGTCAGACGATCGGCATAGCTCGTTGCCGTATCACCCGTGAATCCTTGCTGCTCCAGCGCCTGCAAAAAATTGAGCACCAGTTGAACGACACCTGGCGCCTGAGAAATTTGTGGAATCATTATAGTGACCCTTTCCTGCGGTCTGTGTTGTGAATTTAATCGTTTGCGTGTTGCTATGTTTGTTGTATCACATTTTTTTCTAATACGCTCAGCAGATTTACAGGCAGAATCCGCCTGTTCAAAACCGCTGAAATTGCTCATCATTACAGGGTGTCATTTAAGTATTCACGTCGCGTCAACGTTCTGGCGCAAAGACAAAGGTGAAAAGTATTTATGGTAAATTTCCGTCAGCCCAGGGATATTGCACAAGTGCTGCTATCGGTGCTGTTTTTAGCCATCCTGATTGTGGCCTGTCTCTGGATTGTTCAGCCCTTTATCCTCGGTTTTGCCTGGGCAGGCACGATTGTCATTGCAACCTGGCCTATCCTGCTACGCTTACAAAAATTGCTCTGGGGACGTCGTTCACTTGCCGTACTGGTGATGACGCTGTTGTTAGTGCTGTTGTTCATCATCCCCATCGCACTGCTGGTTAACAGCATCGTCGATGGCAGTGGGCCGCTGATCCATGCCGTAACCGCAGGTGATATGACGCTACCGGATCTGGCGTGGTTGAACAGCATTCCGCTGGTGGGTGCCAAAATGTATGGCGCATGGCACAGCTTACTGGATATGGGCGGTTCGGCCATTATGGCCAAGGTTCGTCCTTATATCGGTACCACCACCACATGGTTCGTCGGTCAGGCCGCGCATATCGGCCGCTTTATGATGCACTGTGGTCTGATGCTGCTGTTCAGTGCCCTGTTGTACTGGCGCGGTGAACAGGTCGCATTAGGTATTCGTCACTTCGCCTGCCGTCTTGCCTCAAAACGTGGCGATGCTGCCATTCTGCTGGCAGCGCAAGCCATACGCGCCGTCGCATTAGGCGTTGTGGTCACCGCTCTGGTGCAGGCAGTGCTCGGGGGTATTGGTCTGGCGGTGACCGGCGTGCCGTATGCCACACTGCTGGCGGTATTGATGATCCTGTCTTGTCTGGTGCAACTGGGGCCGTTGCCGGTGCTGATTCCGGCCATTATCTGGCTATACTGGACGGGGGATTCAACCTGGGGCACCGTGCTGCTGGTGTGGAGCGGCGTGGTCGGAACACTGGATAACGTGATTCGACCGATGCTGATTCGTATGGGGGCTGATTTGCCACTGATCCTGATTCTCTCCGGGGTCATCGGTGGGCTGATTGCCTTCGGCATGATTGGCCTGTTTATCGGCCCAGTGGTACTGGCTGTTTCCTGGCGTCTGTTCTCCGCCTGGGTAAACGAAGCGCCTGCGCCAGGTACCAATCCGGATGAAATCCTCGAAGAAATTGCTGAAATCGAACGCAATAAGTAATCCAACATCAGGCGGCAGCGCCGCCTGATTATTTAACAATACTAATCAATCTCTTCCTCTTACGGGATTAGACCCAACCTCGTCCTTCTTTCAATACTCATTTGTGTCGCAAATTCTTTACAGTTTTTAAACTATTGAGATGAATCTGATCGACGTAAAAAATCAGTATGCCTACTATTAACCCATGGCTTTAGATCAACACATTGATTTATAAGCATGGAAATCCCCTGAGTGAAACAACGAATTGCTGTGTGTAGTCTTTGCCCATCTCCCACGATGGGCTTTTTTTTGTCCTTCCCGTGCCGCTCCACCAACCTTAGCGCACCAACACATTCTCTTCCCAGCCAGGGAACAAATAATATTGCACAAAATACTGTGACTCTCTTCAAGCCGAAATATCCACAGCAATGTTATTACTATTCTACCGTCTTTTATGAAGTGACCAAATAATGAACGCATTAGAGCTACAGGCGATCCGCCATATTTTTGCTATGACGGTGGAAGAAAGTGCCAGGTATATCGCGCGCGATGACAATGTTGCCGCCTGGCAGCAATGGGAAAAGGGTGAAAAAGAAATTCCAGGCGACATCGTCCGCATTTGTTCAGAAATGAAAGCCAGGAGGAAGTTAAGAATTAATGCAATTATCGACAAAATAAATAATCGTATCGGTAATAACACCATGCGTTTTTTCCCTGATCTGAACGCTTTTCAGGCGGTTTATCACCATGAGGGTTTTCTCGACTGGAAAATCTATCAGTCGGCAGCTGTTGAACTCTATGCTCACGATCTCGAGCGTATGTGTTAAGAGATTGCAACGCCATACCTATTTAGCCTCTTCGCTGAGTATCACATTATGAAAAACACCTATTTCTCCACTGCGATAGGGCTGTACCTAAATTACCTGGTGCACGGCATGGGGGTCATTCTGATGAGCCTCAATATGTCTTCGCTGGAACAACAGTGGCAAACCAATGCTGCGGGCGTCTCGATAGTTATTTCCTCACTTGGTATCGGCCGCTTAAGCGTTTTATTAGTGGCAGGGATGCTTTCCGATCGCTACGGTCGCAGACCATTTATTATCCTTGGTATGACCTGCTACCTGATTTTCTTTATTGGCATCATCAATACTCACAGTATTTTTCTTGCCTATGCTTTTGGTTTTTTAGCAGGAATGGCAAACAGTTTTCTCGATGCCGGAACCTATCCCAGCCTGATGGAGGCATTCCCCCGTTCACCCAGCACGGCCAATATTTTGATAAAAGCCTTCGTCTCCAGCGGTCAGTTCCTGCTGCCAATGATTATCAGTCTGCTGGTGTGGGCCGAACTTTGGTTTGGCTGGTCCTTCCTGCTGGCGGCAGCCGTTATGATACTCAACGGCGTGTTTTTGTTTCGCTGTCGGTTTCCGCCACACCCTGGGCCACATACCGTCATCAGGGCACAACCTGTTGAACGCGAAACCGGACAACCTGCACATCGTTGCTCCCTGCTCGATCTTGCCAGCTATACCCTGTACGGCTACATCGCAATGGCAACATTTTACCTGGTAAGCCAGTGGCTGGCGCAATACGGACAGTTTGTCGCCGGAATGTCCTATACGTTATCGATCAAACTGTTAAGCATTTATACCTGCGGCTCTCTACTGTGCGTGCTGATCACCGCCCCGCTTGCGCGAAAAGCAGAACGCGCGACATCAATGTTGATGCTGTATACGTTTATCTCATTTACCGCACTGCTGATGGTTTGTCTGCATCCGACACCCTACGTGGTCATTATCTTCGCGTTTGTCATCGGTTTTTCGTCAGCCGGAGGCGTTGTGCAAATCGGTTTAACGCTGATGGCCGCACGCTTTCCACATGCAAAGGGCAAAGCGACCGGGATTTACTACAGCGCGGGCAGCATTGCGACCTTCACCATTCCATTGATAACAGCAAAACTCTCAGAAACCAGTATTGCTCACATCATGTGGTTTGATACTGGCATAGCCGCTGTTGGGTTCCTGTTGGCGTTGTTTATTGGTTATCGCAGCCACATCGCGTCAAAGCATCATCTGAAAATGATACAAGCGGTAGAATAACGTGGATGCAATATTGTTCCCCCCTTCTGCAAAATAATTGGCATATATTTTAAAAAATCAGCAAAACACCGGATGGCAGAGTTCAATTTCACAGTGTGTTATGCAATATACCTGGCAACTTAAACGCCATGCTATGTAGGTTCTGTGGCTGCCGCCCGGTATATTAATTACAAGGTCGCCGCAATTTAAACAATATCGACGAGCACAGAACAATTTTAAAATCCGCAAGGAGTTGTGAAAATGTCTCAAAGCAAGACCTTTAATACGCCATTTCTTTTGGCGATAACCTGTATTTATTTAAGTTATTTCCTACACGGCATTAGCGTCATTACACTGGCGCAAAATATGACCTCTCTTGCAGAAAAATTTTCCACCGACAATGCAGGAATTGCCTATTTGATTTCAGGCATTGGTCTGGGGCGACTAGTGAGCATCTTATTCTTTGGTGTGCTCTCAGATAAATTTGGTCGTCGGGCTATCATTCTGTTAGGCGCGATTCTTTATATACTGTTCTTCTTCGGTATTCCCGCCAGCCCTAATCTGATGATTGCCTTTATTCTGGCCGTTTGCGTTGGCGTGGCAAACTCGGCACTGGATACCGGTGGGTACCCAGCGTTAATGGAATGCTTCCCTAAAGCCTCTGGCTCAGCCGTTATCCTGGTGAAAGCGATGGTCTCGTTTGGGCAGATGATCTACCCCATCGTCGTCAGCACCATGCTGCTCAACCATATCTGGTACGGTTATGCGGTCATTATCCCGGGTGCGTTGTTTGTAGTCATTACCTTGATGCTGCTAAAAAGTCGTTTCCCCAGTCAGATGGTGGATGCTGGCATCGCGAAAGATCTGCCACAGATGAACAGTAAACCGTTGGTCTGGCTGGAAGGTGTGGCATCCGTCATGTTTGGTGTTGCTGCCTTTTCAACTTTTTACGTCATCGTGGTCTGGATGCCGAAGTATGCGATGGCCTTTGCCGGCATGGCAGAATCCGACGCACTGAAAACAATCTCTTACTACAGTATGGGTTCGTTGGTCTGCGTATTTATCTTTGCCGCGCTGTTGAAAAAATGGGTACGACCTATTTGGGCGAATGTATTTAATGCCGGACTGGCAACCATCACCGCAGCCGTGATCTATTTATACCCATCTCCGCTGGTATGTAACGCCGGTTCATTTCTCATTGGGTTCTCTGCCGCTGGCGGTATTTTACAGCTCGGTGTCTCGGTGATGTCGGAGTTCTTTCCCAAGAGCAAAGCCAAAGTCACCAGTATTTATATGATGATGGGGGGCGTAGCCAACTTTATTATCCCATTAATCACCGGATACCTCTCTAACATTGGTCTGCAGTACATTATTTTGCTGGACCTTGCATTTGCTCTGTTGGCTTTTGTCACCGCCATCATCGTCTTTATTCGTTACTACCGCGTGTTTGATATCCCAAAAAATGATGTGCGGTTGGGCGAGCGTTATTTTCAATAAATTGTTTAGAAGGAGTTTCAAATGGATGTAACTGCAAAATATGAATTGATTGGTTTGATGGCCTACCCTATCAGACACAGCCTGTCGCCTGAAATGCAAAATAAGGCATTAGAAAAAGCAGGATTGCCATTCACTTACATGGCATTTGAAGTCGATAACTCAACGTTTGCTAATGCCATTGCCGGGCTGAAGGCCTTAAAGATGCGTGGTACCGGGGTCTCAATGCCCAACAAACAGCTGGCATGTGAATATGTTGATGAATTAACGCCTGCTGCCAAACTGGTCGGCGCAATTAATACTATCGTCAATGATGATGGTTACCTGCGCGGTTACAATACCGATGGCACAGGGCATATTCGTGCAATTAAGGAAAGTGGTTTCGATATCAAAGGTAAAACCATGGTACTGTTGGGCGCAGGCGGTGCGTCGACGGCTATTGGTGCCCAGGCAGCGATTGAAGGCATCAAAGAAATTAAACTCTTTAACCGCCAGGATGAGTTTTTTGCCAAAGCGCAGGAGTTTGCCAAACGCGTCAATGAAAACACCGACTGCGTGGTCACCGTTATCGATCTCGCCGATCGCCAGGCTTTTGCTGACGCACTTGCCAGCGCGGATATTTTAACCAACGGCACAAAAGTCGGCATGAAGCCGCTGGAAAATGAATCTCTTGTGACCGACGTTTCCCTGCTGCGTCCGGAACTGCTGGTAACCGAATGCGTCTACAACCCGCATATGACCAAATTATTGCAGCAGGCACAAAGTGCTGGTTGCAAAACAATTGATGGTTACGGCATGTTGTTGTGGCAAGGGGCTGAACAGTTCAAGCTCTGGACCGGGAAAGATTTCCCACTGGAGTATGTGAAACAGGTTATGGGTTTTGCCGCCTGACGGGCAAGCATTTGTACAATAGTTAAAGGGTAATCAATGAAAACCGTAACCGTAAGAAACCTCGCTATTGGCGAGGGTGCGCCGAAGATCATTGTCTCGCTGATGGGTAAAGACATCGCAACGGTAAAAAGCGAAGCGCTGGCCTATCGCGAAGCGGATTTCGACATTCTGGAATGGCGCGTAGACCATTTCACCGATGTCTCTTCCATTGAGGCGGTGTTGGAAGCTGCGCGCACCATCCGCGATGTGATGGCTGACAAACCACTGCTTTTCACCTTCCGTAGCGCCAAAGAAGGCGGTGAACAGGCTCTGTCTGTCGAGCACTATATTGCACTTAACCGCGCGGCAGTAGACAGCGGTCTGGTGGATATGATCGATCTGGAACTGTTTACCGGAGACGAACTGGTCAAAGCGACCGTCGAGCATGCCCACGCGAAAAATGTCTTTGTGATTATGTCCAATCACGATTTTCATAAGACACCAGCCGCGGAAGAGATTGTCCTGCGCTTGCGTAAAATGCAGGAACTGGGCGCAGATATCCCGAAGATTGCCTTGATGCCGCAAAATAAAGCGGATGTTCTGACGCTGCTTAGCGCCACGCTGGAAATGCAAGAACGCTATGCCGATCGCCCGATAATCACCATGTCGATGGCTAAAACAGGGGTGATTTCACGTCTGTCTGGTGAGGTTTTCGGTTCAGCGGCAACCTTTGGGGCAGTAAAAAAAGCCTCCGCCCCAGGACAAATTTCGGTCACCGACCTGCGTACTGTATTGACAATATTGCATCAGGCTTAATTACAGATATATCCATATAAATATCAGTAATGCCCTGCCCCAGATATTCGTCTAACCACGGATATCTGGCCGGTAATTAAGCGTTATAAAATAACTCACAATATTATTGTCGAATATAGCGACAGGTAGTCGCACGCATATAATCTGGAGTTCAAATGAAATTTTCAAGACCAAATCGTATAGATGGTCGGGTACCCGTATTATCCGCTGCAGATGCAGTTGATTATATTCCTGATGAAGCAACGCTTTGTATATTAGGTGCGGGCGGGGGTATTCTCGAAGCAACAACATTAATTAAAGCACTGGCAGAAAAATATAAAAATTCTCAGTCGCCACGAAATTTAGCGTTGATTAGTCCTACAGGTCTGGGTGACCGTGCCGACCGGGGAATTAGCCCGCTGGCACAGGAAGGTTTAGTCAAATGGGCATTATGCGGACACTGGGGACAATCACCGCGTATCTCCGACCTGGCTGAACAAAATAAAATTGCCGCCTATAACTATCCTCAGGGCGTATTAACCCAAACCCTGCGTGCATCGGCGGCTCACCAGCCAGGGATCCTTAGTGATATCGGCATCGGTACATTTGTTGACCCTCGCCAACAAGGCGGCAAACTGAATGAAGTGACCACCGAAGATCTGATCAAATTGGTGGAAATTGATAACAAAGAGTACCTGTATTACAAAGCCATTGCGCCAAACATCGCCTTTATTCGTGCCACCACCTGCGACAGCGAAGGCTACGCCACCTTTGAAGATGAAGTGATGTATCTCGATGCGCTGGTGATTGCCCAGGCCGTACACAATAACGGCGGCATCGTTATGATGCAGGTGCAGAAAATGGTGAAGAAAGCCACGTTGCATCCGAAAGCGGTGCGTATTCCCGGCTATCTGGTCGATATTGTGGTCATCGACCCCGACCAAACACAACTGTACGGCGGCGCGCCGGTTAACCGCTTTATCTCTGGCGATTTTGTTCTCGATGACAGCCAACAGACTGCCCTGCCGCTCAATCAGCGTAAACTGGTGGCCAGACGCGCCCTGTTTGAAATGCGCAAAGGTGCTGTCGGCAACGTTGGCGTAGGGATTGCCGATGGCATTGGCCTCGTCGCGCGCGAAGAAGGCTGTGCTGACGATTTTATTCTGACAGTCGAAACGGGTCCGATTGGCGGAATCACCTCTCAAGGTATTGCTTTCGGTGCCAACGTCAACACCCGCGCCATTCTGGATATGACCTCCCAGTTTGACTTCTATCACGGTGGCGGGCTGGATGTGTGCTATTTAAGTTTTGCCGAAGTGGATCGCCACGGCAACGTCGGCGTACACAAATTCAATGGCAAAATCATGGGTACCGGCGGTTTTATCGATATTAGCGCCACCTCCAAAAAAATTATTTTCTGCGGCACGTTAACTGCCGGAAGTCTGAAAACGGAAGTTGCCGATGGCAAGTTAAATATCGTGCAGGAAGGTCGGGTGAAAAAATTCGTCAACGAATTACCTGAAGTGACTTTCAGCGGAAAAATTGCCCTCGAACGTGGACTTGATGTGCGCTACATCACTGAACGCGCTGTCTTTACGTTAAAAGCAGATGGTCTTCATTTAATCGAAATTGCACCGGGAGTCTCTTTACAGGAAGACATTCTGGACAAGATGGATTTCACGCCAATTATTTCTCCAAATCTGAAACTGATGGACGAAAGATTATTTATCGATGCCTCGATGGGGTTTGTATTACCCGACGCTGCCAATTAAAAGGAGTACCCTGATGGACTTTTCGTTAACTGAAGAACAAGAACTGCTGCTTGCCAGCATTCGGGAACTGATTACCAGCAATTTCCCGGAAGAATATTTCCGCACCTGCGATCAGACGGCTACTTACCCGAAAGAGTTTATGCGTGCCCTCGCGGACAACGGTATTTCGATGCTGGGCGTTCCGGAAGAGTTTGGTGGCATCCCGGCGGATTACGTCACGCAGATGCTGGCGCTGATGGAAGTTTCAAAATGTGGCGCGCCCGCTTTTTTGATCACTAACGGGCAGTGCATTCACAGTATGCGTCGTTTTGGATCCGCCGAACAACTGCGTAAGACCGCAGAAAGCACCATGGAAACGGGCGATCCGGCGTATGCGCTGGCATTAACCGAACCGGGAGCGGGTTCCGACAACAACAGCGCGACCACCAGTTACACCCGCAAAAATGGTAAGGTCTATCTCAACGGGCAGAAAACTTTTATCACCGGCGCGAAAGAGTATCCCTATATGCTGGTACTGGCCCGCGATCCGGAACCCAAAGATCCGAAAAAAGCCTTTACGCTGTGGTGGGTCGATTCGAAGAAACCCGGCATTAAGGTTAACCCGCTGCATAAAATCGGCTGGCATATGCTCAGCACCTGCGAAGTCTATCTTGATGACGTTGAAGTCGACGAAAGCGATATGGTCGGAGAGGAAGGCATGGGCTTTCTCAACGTCATGTACAACTTCGAGATGGAACGTTTGATCAATGCTGCGCGCAGTACCGGTTTTGCTGAATGCGCCTTCGAAGATGCCGCCCGTTACGCCAACCAGCGCATCGCGTTCGGTAAGCCAATTGGTCACAATCAGATGATCCAGGAAAAACTGGCGCTGATGGCGATTAAAATCGATAACATGCGCAATATGGTGTTGAAAGTCGCCTGGCAGGCCGATCAGGAACAGTCTCTGCGCACCAGTGCAGCGCTGGCAAAACTGTATTGCGCACGTACGGCAATGGAAGTGATTGATGACGCCATTCAGATTATGGGTGGACTGGGTTACACCGACGAAGCACGCGTTTCCCGCTTCTGGCGCGATGTCCGCTGTGAACGCATTGGCGGTGGTACAGATGAAATCATGATTTACGTCGCAGGCCGCCAAATCCTGAAAGATTATCAGAATAAGTAAGCAGTAATGCTTGCCGGATAGCGCAAATGCGTTATCCGGCACGTGCCAGGTTAATCATATTTCTGGCATCAAACATTCCTGTTCTACGAGGTTATTTTTAAACTGCTTACGATAATCGCTGGGGGTACAACCCACATGCCGCTGAAAGAGTTTGGCAAAGTGATCGACATTTTCATACCCTACCCGCCAGGAAATTTCTGCCAACGAGGACTCCGTATTCGTCAGGGCAAATTTTGCCTCTGTCATTCGTCGCTGAATCACATAATTAATCGGCGAAATACGATATTCTTTAGTGAATTCGTGACAGATATAACTCACGCTGGCGCGAAACTTCTTAGACAATTGTTCCAGCGTAATTTTCTCTCGGAAGTTGTTATTTAAATAAACCAACACATCTTTAATTAAGATATCTTTCTTAATATGTCCCTGCTCAGAACGATAAGCATTTTTAAAATTCTCGTAATATAAAACGGTTAGTGCATAAGCGAAGGCGTCATAAGCAGAAGACGTCAGGTTATTCTTACTCTGCGGGATCATAACACTCAGTTCATTAAAGATACTTTTAATAACCTCTTTGCCCTGACTGACGCTAATAACCGGACACGAGTGCATCTGCAAGAGTTGGTTCTCCTGCCAGTCGTTGAAACGAAAGCCGTAGAGCGCACAGGTGTAAGTGGTTGCAGGCGCGCTGCTATCGGAAGCAACCGCATGTAACCGCCCTTGTTCTATCACCACGATGTCACCCGCATGCGCGACATACAGCGAAGAGTCGATAATTAATCTTGCGACACCCTTTTTTACATAGATAAGCTCTGTTTCATTGTCATGAACATGATGGCCCGACTCCCAGTTAGGATCATCACTGATGACGAATCGCGAAAATCTCGGGGTTTTCCCCTGTTCAAAAAGGGTCTCCATGGCATTATCAAAACAGCGTTGATACATGACAACCTCCACCGAAAGGCAGTAATTTTGCGGATAATTAATATCGAAAAGTAAAAACGATGATGACGTTATACAACGTTATTCTGCCCAGACGAAACAAAATTATTTGCGTCGTCTGCAAGATGGCACCTCCAACTCCAGCACACTGCTCTCACAAATTATTTTTATTTTAAGAAAGCTGGAAAGTATAAATGTTATTAAGTCAGCAATAATAATTTACACACCAGAAACAAAGTGCGTGCAGAAACGGATAAAAATATGATCCATTTCTCAAAAAAGCGCCTCGATTTTATTTCCATATTTATCACCTTAACTCCCGACGTCGGCTTTGCGTTCATAAACTCAGCATTCATAAAGTCCTTTTTTTTGCAAGATTGTTGGGAATGAAAACAGATTGCCCCGTCGAAAACAGTCTTCCTCTGCCGCACACTATTTTCAGTCAATTTTCCCTACTGTTGATGATGGCACTCCCCGTCATCATCCACACGAGAATCACTGGAGATACCATGAAACTAATAACCTGCTTTAAGTTGGTGCCTGAAGAACAGGACATTGTTGTTACCCCACAACGTTCACTTAACTTTGACCGGGCCGATGCCAAAATCAGTCAGTTTGATTTGAATGCAATAGAGGCCGCGACGCAACTTAGTGCGGAAGGTGATGAAATCGTCGCCTTAACGGTTGGCGGCTCGCTACTGCAAAACTCCAAAGTGCGTAAAGACGTACTGTCCCGCGGGCCAGACAGTTTGTTTATGGTGCAAGATCCCCAACTGGAACATTCATTACCGCGAGACACGTCTCAGGCGCTGGCCTGCGCAGCCAAAAATATTGAATTCGACCTGATGCTGTTCGGTGAGGGGTCTGGAGACATCTACGCCCAGCAGGTGGGCTTACTGGTTGGCGAACTCTTACAACTTCCGGTGATTAACGCCGTCAGCAACATCCAACGTAACGGCGATCGCATTGTGGTTGAACGTACGCTGGAAGACGAAGTTGAAGTGATTGAACTGCCGCTCCCCGCCGTGCTGTGCGTAACCTCAGATATCAACACCCCGCGTATTCCCTCGATGAAAGCCATTCTGGGCGCGGGTAAAAAACCGGTCACACCGTGGCAAGCCAGCGATATTGGCTGGACACCTGCTTCACCGTTAGCAGAACTGGTGAGCCTCATCGTTCCGCCACAAACAGAACGTAAGCACATTATTCTGGAAAATGACTCAGCAGAAGCCATCGCCGAGCTGGCTGAACATCTGAAAAAAGCCCTGAACTAAGCCCAACGGAGAGAAATTATCATGAGTAAATTAGCTAACGTATGGGTGTTCAGCGATAACGTAGAACGCTATGCAGAATTAATGGCCGGCGCACGCCTGTGGGGTGAACAGGTACACCTTATTGTACAAGGCAACGAACAGGCCAATCAGGTTAAACCTCTGGGAGCCGATGAGATAATCGTGCTGGAAGCAACGTCCGGTTTACAGCGTGTTGAAAACTTCGCCGAGACCATCGCCGCCCTGATACAAGAACATGCCGGGCTATTACTGATGCCAGCCACCAAACGGGCCAAATCCCTTGGCGCGCGGTTAAGTATTCAGCTCAATGCAGCGATGGTAAACGACGCCACGTCGGTAACGCTTGATGATGGCTCACTGTTCGCAGAACACCGTATGTATGGTGGTCTGGCATTCGGCAAAGAAAAAACCAAAAGCACGCAGGCAATTATCACCCTTGCCCCAGGCGTACTTGAACCGGTAGAAGCTAATGCTTCACATACCTGCCCTGTTGTCTCTGCACCTTACATCGCACCGCACCATGAAATTATGTGTCAGGAGCGTCGCGCCAAATCCGTGAGCAGCGTGGATCTCAGCAAAGCCAAACGCGTGGTGGGCGTGGGCCGCGGCCTGGTTGCGCAAAACGATCTGGAGATGGTGCGCCAGTTGGCATCTGTACTGGGTGCAGAAGTGGGTTGTTCACGACCGATTGCCGAAGGTGAAAACTGGATGGAACGCGAACGCTACATTGGCGTTTCTGGCGTATTACTGAAATCGGACCTTTACCTCACCCTCGGCATTTCAGGACAAATTCAGCATATGGTCGGCGGTAACGGCGCGAAAGTCATTGTTGCCATCAACAAAGATAAGAAAGCCCCTATTTTCAATTACGCCGATTACGGACTGGTCGGCGACATCTACAAAGTCGTTCCGGCTCTTATCGAGCATCTCAGCCGCTAACCCCACATTTAACTCACATATCCCGCTGCCCTTGCAGCGGGAAGGGAGCATAAAGCATGTCAGATGAAAAATTTGATGCCATTGTGGTCGGTGCTGGCGTGGCGGGTACGGTTGCAGGCTACGTGATGGCTCAGGCCGGACTGGACGTGCTGGTCATCGAGCGCGGAAACAGTGCAGGCAGTAAAAATATGACCGGCGGAAGACTCTATGCACATAGTCTTGAGCGCATCATGCCGGGGTTCGCGCAGGAAGCGCCGCTCGAGCGTAAAGTCACCCGCGAAAAAATCTCCTTTCTGACCGAAGAAAGCGCCGTCACTCTCGATTTCCATCGTGAAAAAGCTGACGCACCAACGCAGGATTCGTATACCGTTTTGCGCAACAGACTTGACCCGTGGCTAATGGAAAAAGCGGAACAAGCTGGCGTGCAGTTCATCCCCGGCGTGCGCGTCGATGCCCTGATCCGCGAAGGTAATAAGGTCACCGGAGTCCAGGCCGGTGACGATATCCTCGAAGCCAATATTGTCATCCTTGCCGATGGCGTCAACTCTATGCTGGGGCGCTCCCTGGGGATGGTTCCGCCCTCTTCTGCACATCACTATGCCGTCGGCGTAAAAGAGCTGATCGGCTTACCTCCAGCGGTCATTGCAGATCGCTTCAACCTTTCAGGTAATGAAGGCGCGGCCTGGCTGTTTGCGGGCTCACCGTCTGATGGATTGATGGGAGGAGGATTTTTGTATACCAACCAGGACTCCATCTCTCTGGGTCTGGTGTGCGGTCTGGGGGATATTGCCCATGCCACAAAAAGCATTCCACAAATGCTGGAAGACTTTAAGCAACATCCAACTATTCGGCCATTGATTGCCGGTGGTGAACTACTGGAATATTCCGCGCATATGGTGCCGGAAGGCGGTCTGGCAATGGTTCCAAAGCTGGTCGATGACGGTGTGATGATCGTGGGCGATGCCGCCGGTTTCTGTCTGAACCTGGGTTTCACGGTGCGAGGTATGGATTTGGCCATCGCTTCCGCAGAAGCCGCTGCCCAAACAGCCATTGCAGCAAAAGAACGACAGGATTTCTCTGCCAGCAGTCTGATGGACTACAAACGTGCGCTCGAACAGGGCTGTGTGATGCGCGATTTACAGCATTTTCGCAAGATCCCGGTGCTGATGGAAAACCCACGTCTGTTCACCCAGTACCCACGTATGGTGGCCGACATCATGAGCGATATGTTCACCGTTGACGGACGTCCAAATCAACCGGTTCGCAAGATGATTATGTCCCACGCAAAACAAATCGGGCTGATGAACTTACTGAAAGACGGTATCAAGGGGGCAACTGCACTATGAATCAGGACAATACCGTTAACGTTGACGTCAAACTGGGCGTTAATAAATTCAATGTCGATGAAGGCCACCCGCATATCATCCTGGCCGAACATCCCGATCTTAATGAATTTCGCAAGCTGCTGAAAGCCTGCCCCGCCGGGCTGTATAAGCAGGACGAGAGTGGAAACATTCATTTTGATTCTGCTGGTTGCCTGGAGTGCGGAACGTGTCGAGTACTGTGCGGCGACACGATCCTCGACCAATGGGAATATCCGGTCGGAACATTTGGCGTTGATTTTCGCTACGGCTAACGGATTTTGCCTGTAGTACACCGGATCGGCCACACCGGCCATCCGGTCAGATGTATGCCGAAATCATCCTGGGAATAACTTCATGAGTATCACACTAACGTTTAACGCCGAACGTCGCGAGGCCTGGCGACAACAGGGTTTATGGGGAGATGCTTCGCTTGGCGATTACTGGCACCAAACTGCCAAAGCCATGCCAGATAAAATCGCCGTGGTTGATAACCATGGCGCTTCATTCACCTATGCTGCACTCGACAGTGCAGCCAGCAGTCTGGCAACCTGGTTTTTAGCCTGCGGTATTCAACCTGGCGACCGCGTTGCCTTCCAGTTACCGGGCTGGTGCGAGTTTACGATAATCTACCTGGCCTGTCTGAAAACCGGGGCCGTTTCCGTACCGCTGCTGCCTGCCTGGCGTGAAGCAGAGCTGGTATGGGTGCTGAATAAGTGCAAAGCGAAGATTTTTTTCGCACCGACGCTGTTTAAACAGACCCGACCGGTCGATCTGATCCTGCCCTTACAAAACCAGTTGCCGCATCTGCAACAGATCGTTGCCGTGGATAAACTGGCTCCGGCAACTACCTCGCTGGCGCTCAGCCAACTGCTTTTAGCTCCGCCATTAACCCAAACGATTAATGTTCACGCCGATGAACTGGCGGCGGTGTTGTTTACCTCCGGAACCGAGGGAATGCCAAAAGGCGTAATGCTGACCCACAACAACATCCTTGCCAGCGAGCGCGCCTACTGTGCCCGCCTCAATCTCACCTGGCAGGATGTGTTTTTGATGCCCGCACCACTGGGACACGCTACCGGTTTTCTGCATGGCGTTACCGCACCGTTTTTAATCGGCGCACGCAGCGTATTGTTAGATATTTTCACCCCAACCGCCTGTCTTGAACTGCTGGAGCAACAGCGCTGTACCTGTGTGCTCGGCGCAACACCCTTCGTCTACGACATGTTATGTAGCATGGAAAAACGCCCAAGCGATCTCTCATCGCTACGCTTTTTCTTATGTGGGGGCACAACCATTCCACAGAAGATTGCCCGTGACTGCCAGCAGCTCGACATAAAATTATTAAGCATTTATGGCTCGACAGAGAGTTCACCGCATGCGCTGGTCAATCTTGACGATTCACTTTCTCGCATGATGAATACCGACGGATATGCTGCTGCAGGCGTCGAAATTAAAGTGGTCGATGAAGCACGCAATACGTTGCCTGTGGGTGTAGAAGGCGAAGAAGCGTCACGCGGTCCCAATGTGTTTATGGGCTATCTCGATGAACCCGAACTCACCGCCCGTGCGCTGGATCAAGACGGCTGGTATTACAGCGGCGACTTATGCCGAATGGACGATGCGGGGTACATCAAAATCACCGGACGGAAAAAAGATATCATTGTCCGCGGTGGAGAAAACATCAGCAGCCGCGAAGTTGAGGATATCTTATTGCAGCATCCCCGCATTCACGATGCCTGTGTTGTCGCGATGCCGGACGAACGCTTAGGTGAAAGGTCGTGTGCTTACGTGGTGCTAAAACCGCCGCATCATTCGTTGTCGCTGGAATCAGTGGTAGCCTTTTTTAGTCGCAAGCGAGTGGCAAAGTACAAATACCCTGAGCACATTGTGATCGTGGAGAAATTACCGCGTACGGCGTCCGGTAAAGTACAAAAATACCAGTTGCGTAAGGATATTATTCAGCGTTTGAGTATGGAGAGTATTACAGGATAAAGCGCCGGATGGCGATGCTCACGCATCTTATCCGGCCTACGTTGATAGGCCGGATAAGGCATGATGTTACTTGTTCAGTTCAGCCAGACTCAGCCAGGTCTGTACGACAGTGTCCGGGTTCAGCGACAGGCTGTCGATCCCCTCTTCCATCAGCCAGGCCGCGAAGTCTTCATGGTCAGATGGGCCCTGGCCGCAAATACCCACGTATTTGCCCTGTTTCTTGGCTGCACGAATCGCCATCGACAGCAGCGCTTTCACCGCGTCGTTACGCTCATCAAACAGTTCAGAAACCACACCAGAGTCACGATCCAGACCCAGCGCCAGCTGCGTCATGTCGTTTGATCCGATGGAGAAGCCGTCGAAGTACTCAAGGAACTGCTCGGCCAGCAAGGCGTTAGACGGGATCTCACACATCATGATGATCTTCAGTCCATTCTCACCGCGTTTCAGCCCCTGGCGTGCCAGCTCTTCCACCACCGCTTTCGCCTGGGCAACGGTACGTACAAACGGTACCATCACTTCAACGTTAGTCAGGCCCATGTCGTTACGGACACGTTTTACTGCGTCGCATTCCAGCGCGAAGCAGTCGCGGAAGCTATCGGCAACATAACGGCCCGCCCCACGGAAGCCCAGCATCGGGTTCTCTTCATGCGGTTCATAACGCTCCCCGCCGACCAGGTTGGCATATTCGTTGGACTTAAAGTCAGACATACGCACGATGACGCGTTTCGGATAAAACGCCGCACCCAGCGTCGCGATCCCTTCCGTCAGACGACCAACGTAGAATTCACGCGGGGAATCGAAACCTTTCATCATGGCGCGAATTTCATTTTGCAGCTCAGGCGTCTGGTCATCAAACTCCAGCAGCGCACGCGGGTGTACGCCAATCATGCGGTTGATGATAAATTCCAGACGCGCCAGACCGACGCCTTCGTTTGGCAGACAAGCGAAATCGAAAGCCCGATCCGGGTTACCGACGTTCATCATCACCTTCAACGGCAGATCTGGCATGGTCTCCACGCTGGAACTCTTCACGCTAAAGTCGAGCATGTCAGCGTAAACATAACCGGTGTCGCCTTCGGCACAGGAGACAGTTACCTTCTCACCATCTTTCATGCGCTCAGTCGCATCGCCACAGCCCACCACGGCTGGGATCCCCAGTTCACGGGCAATGATTGCCGCGTGACAGGTACGACCGCCACGGTTAGTGACAATTGCTGCCGCTTTCTTCATGATCGGTTCCCAGTCCGGGTCGGTCATGTCGGTAACCAGTACGTCGCCAGGTTCGATACGGTTCATTTCGCTGATGTCATGAATGACTTTGACCGGGCCCGCGCCAATGCGGTGACCGATGGCGCGACCTTCAGCAATAATTTTACCCTGCGCATGCAGCGTATAACGCTCCATCACCTGACCGCGGGAACGCACGGTTTCCGGACGCGCCTGAACGATGAACAGCTTGCCGGTATGACCGTCTTTCGCCCATTCGATGTCCATCGGACGACCGTAGTGCTTCTCGATTTGTACCGCCTGCTTGGCCAGTTCCTGCACTTCTTCGTTAGTCAGGGAGAAAATGTCGCGTTGTTCCTGCGGAACATCTTCAATGGTCACCTGCTTACCGTGTTCCTGGGTCGGTGCGTAGATCATGCGGATTTTTTTCGAACCCATTGTGCGACGGACGATCGCCGGACGGTTAGCCGCCAGGGTCGGTTTGTGCACGTAGAATTCATCCGGGTTAACGGCACCTTGCACGACCATTTCGCCCAGGCCCCATGCGGACGTGATAAAGACGACCTGGTCGAAACCGGATTCGGTATCGATGGAGAACATTACGCCTGAGGATGCGAGGTCAGAACGCACCATCCGCTGAACACCAGCAGAAAGCGCGACGCCACGGTGGTCATAGCCCTGATGAACACGATAAGAGATCGCGCGGTCGTTAAACAGCGAGGCAAATACGTGTTTGATGGCAACCAGTACGGCATCAAATCCCTGGACGTTGAGGAAAGTTTCCTGCTGACCGGCAAATGACGCATCTGGCATATCTTCTGCGGTAGCGGAAGAACGCACGGCAAAAGAGGCATTGGCATCGTCCGCTGACAGCTGCGCGTAGGCATCGCGGACGGCATTTTCCAGTTCGGGCTGGAAAGGAGTGTCGATAATCCACTGGCGGATCTGTGCCCCGGCTTTCGCAAGCTCAGTGACATCGTCGATATCCGTTTTATCCAGCAGCTCATAAATGCGCTGGTTTACACCGCTCTGGTCCAGAAACTGGTTAAACGCATCGGCGGTCGTTGCAAAACCATTCGGTACGGAAACACCCATACCTGAAAGGTTAGTAATCATTTCACCCAGGGAGGCATTTTTGCCTCCAACTCTGTCTACATCATTCATGCCGAGTTGGTTATACCAAAGCACCAGCGGTGACGAGCCATTGTTGGACATCGAACAATCCTTATATATGAACGAGGTTAGGAAACTCAATTTTGCGTAATTATCTTGGCATATTTACTCCGGCGAAAAAAACGGTGAATCGTTCAAGCAACTTTATTTTTTATTTTTTCAGATTGTTTCCGCATTTGCGCAAACCCGCGAGCCACACGGGATCACCACAAAAACGATCGGTATAAACATTTGTTCCGAAAAATGAAATGTACTTTTCATTAAATATAAAAATAGCGTTTCATTTTATAAAATAGATGCGGCAATATTCGCTTCTGGCGAATTTTAATTTATGCTTTCAGAGAATTATATCTGCCCCAGGATGAGCAAAATGGATAATGCTGTTGATCGTCACGTATTTTATATTTCTGATGGTACGGCCATCACCGCCGAGGTATTGGGTCACGCGGTGATGTCGCAATTTCCGGTCACGATCAGCAGCATTACGCTGCCGTTTGTGGAAAATGAGAGCCGTGCGCGTGCGGTTAAAGACCAGATTGACGCGATCTATCAACAAACTGGCGTGCGCCCTTTGGTGTTTTACTCCATCGTCCTGCCGGAAATTCGCTCGATCATTCTGCAAAGCGAGGGATTTTGTCAGGATATTGTGCAGGCGCTGGTTGCCCCACTACAACACGAGATGAAGCTCGACCCTACGCCAATCGCCCATCGCACACACGGTCTGAATCCCGGTAATCTCAACAAGTACGACGCGCGTATTGCCGCCATTGATTACACCCTCGCCCACGACGACGGTATTTCGTTGCGCAACCTCGATCAGGCACAGGTGATCCTGCTCGGCGTTTCCCGTTGCGGTAAAACCCCGACCAGTCTTTATCTGGCCATGCAGTTTGGTATTCGCGCCGCCAACTACCCCTTTATTGCCGATGATATGGATAATCTGGTGCTGCCGGCATCCCTTAAACCGTTGCAGCATAAATTATTCGGCCTGACCATCGACCCTGAACGCCTGGCAGCCATCCGCGAAGAGCGTCGGGAGAACAGCCGTTACGCCTCAATGCGCCAGTGCCGAATGGAGGTTGCTGAGGTAGAAGCGCTATACCGGAAAAACCAGATCCCCTGGTTGAACAGTACCAATTATTCGGTAGAAGAGATTGCTACCAAGATCCTCGATATCATGGGACTGAATCGCCGTATGTACTAGAATGCTAGTGCATTGGTTCGATTTTTTGTTATTATGCTCGCCACCAGGCAGGATGAGTGTGATATTGTGATGTACATCACTTCCCGGTAGTCCTGCCGTTGAAGCAACAAATTTCTGAGACAAGTAATGAACAGAACCGATGAACTCCGTACTGCGCGTATTGACAACCTGGTCACTCCAGCAGAGCTTGCGCAACGGCATCCTGTTTCGTCCTCCGTCGCCCGTCATGTTACGGACTCCCGACGTCGGATAGAAAAAATTTTAAATGGTGAAGACCCCCGTTTACTGGTGATCGTAGGTCCCTGCTCGATTCACGATCTTGATGCCGCGATGGAATACGCGACACGTTTACAGGCGCTGCGCACTAAGCACCAGGCGCGTCTGGAAATCGTAATGCGTACCTATTTTGAAAAACCACGCACTGTCGTGGGCTGGAAAGGCCTGATTTCCGACCCAGATTTGAACGGCAGTTATCGTGTAAACCACGGTATTGAACTGGCGCGAAAACTGCTGTTGCAGGTCAACGAACTGGGCGTCCCCACGGCGACTGAATTCCTCGACATGGTGACCGGCCAGTTTATTGCCGATTTAATCAGTTGGGGAGCTATTGGCGCGCGCACCACCGAAAGTCAGATCCATCGTGAAATGGCCTCCGCGCTCTCCTGCCCGGTCGGCTTTAAAAACGGAACGGATGGCAACACGCGCATCGCCGTCGATGCAATTCGCGCCTCTCGCGCCAGTCACATGTTCCTCTCGCCGGATAAAACCGGTCAGATGACCATTTATCAGACCAGCGGTAACCCTTACGGGCATATCATCATGCGTGGCGGTAAAAAGCCGAATTATTATGCTGAAGATATTGCTGCCGCCTGCGATACCCTACACGAGTTTTCCCTGCCTGAGCATTTGGTGGTCGATTTTAGCCACGGCAATTGCCAGAAGCAGCATCGCCGTCAGTTAGACGTTTGTGATGACGTGTGCCAGCAAATTCGTAACGGCTCGACGGCAATTGCCGGGATCATGGCGGAGAGTTTCTTGCGTGAAGGTACGCAAAAAATCGTTAGCGGCCAGCCGCTGGTTTACGGTCAGTCCATTACCGACCCGTGCCTGAACTGGGAAGATACTGAACTGTTGGTTGAAAAACTCGCCTCTGCGGTTGATAGCCGTTTTTAATGCTGTTCGCCGGGCAATATCACTTTGCCCGGTGCTAATCCTTTGTTTTTCCCCGATTGTTGTGCAAAAAACGTTCTCGTCACAATTATTTCACAAAAACGCTTGCCGCAAATTTGTAGTTTGATGATAATGATTATCATTGTTACATTGATTGTTATTTTTAAACACTATGTCACGTATGGATAACACAACGGCAACGCCTGCAAAAGACACAACACCGCCTTCCGTCGCGCCAAACGAGCGACGAATTGACAGTAAAACCCTGTTGGGGAAAGAAGGACGCGTGATCATAGAACATGATGGTCAGCACTACCTGCTGCGCCAGACACAAGCCGGAAAACTCATTCTGACTAAATAAACAACACATTTCGCCAGCCACCCAGGTCATACCCAGGCAGCCAGCGCTTTTCGATTTCCTAATGGAGAGTTGCTATGCCTTACCTGCACACTGCATCCCTGCGCCCATCGCTGTTGGCGCTGGCGATTGTCAGTAACCTGCCCGCCGTCGCCTATGCGGCGGTAGAAGATATGACCGTCACCGCCACCGGCAATGCTCGTAGCGCCTTTGAAGCGCCGATGATGGTCAGCGTCATTGACGCCACCGCCCCAGAAAACCAAACCGCCAGCTCAGCTGCCGACCTGTTGCGTAAGGTTCCGGGCCTAACCCTTGACGGTACGGGCCGCACCAACGGCCAGGACGTGAATCTGCGCGGCTACGATCGACGCGGTGTTCTGGTACTGGTTGACGGCGTTCGCCAGGGAACCGACACCGGACACCTGAACAGTACTTTCCTAGACCCGGCGCTCATCAAACGCATTGAAGTCGTGCGTGGCCCTTCCGCACTGCTGTACGGTAGCGGCGCGCTAGGCGGCGTGATCGCCTATGACACTGCAGATGCCAAAGATCTACTGGAAGTCGGGCAAAACAGCGGTTATCGCGTGTTCGGTACCGCGGCAACTGGCGATCACAGCCTTGGCATGGGCGCCAGCACGTATGGCCGTACCGATACGCTGGACGGACTACTTGCCTGGTCCAGCCGCGATCGCGGTGATTTACGCCAGAGTGACGGTACTACTGCGCCGAATGACGAAGCAATTAACAATATGCTGGCGAAAGGTAGCTGGAAAATTGACAGCGCCCAGACGCTGGCCGGTTCGCTGCGTTACTACAACAATGACGCCCGGGAACCTAAAAACCCGCAAACCAGCACGGCGGATGCCAGCAACCCGATGACCAACCGTTCAACCATCCAGCGCGATGCACAGCTGACCTACTCGCTCGCTCCAGAAGACAATGACTGGCTGAACGCTGACGCCCGTATCTACTGGTCCGAAGCGCGCATTAATGCTCAGAACGCAGATAACACCAGCGAATTTCGTAAGCAAACCACCAAAGGTGGGAAGATCGACAACCGCAGCCGCCTGTTTACCGACTCTTTTGCGTCTCACCTGCTGACCTACGGCGGTGAATACTATCGCCAGGAGCAACAACCGGGTGGTTCAACCACCGGTTTCCCGGAGGCAAAGATCGATTTCAGCTCCGGCTGGCTACAGGATGAAATCACCCTGCGCGACCTGCCGGTTACGCTGCTGGGCGGTACCCGTTATGACTCTTATCGCGGCAGCAGTGACGGCTATGAAGATGTCGATGCCGATAAATGGTCGTCCCGCGCCGGGCTCACCGTTGCGCCAGCCGACTGGCTGATGCTGTTCGGTTCCTACGCTCAGGCTTTCCGTGCCCCGACTATGGGCGAAATGTATAACGATGCGAAACACTTCTCGATTGGTCGTTTTTACACCAACTACTGGGTACCTAACCCTAACCTGCGCCCGGAAACCAACGAAACGCAGGAATACGGATTTGGCCTGCGCTTTGACGATCTGCTGATGGCGAGCGATGCGCTCGAATTTAAAGCCAGCTATTTCGACACCAAAGCGAAAGATTACATCTCCACCAGCGTCGACTTCGCCGCTGCGACAACCATGTCCTATAACGTACCCAACGCCAAAATCTGGGGCTGGGACGTGATGGCGAAATATTCCACCGACCTGTTCAGCCTCGACATGGCCTATAACCGCACTCGCGGAAAAGATACTGACACCGGTGAATACATTTCCAGCATTAACCCGGATACCGTCACCAGCAAACTGAATGTGCCGGTTGCGCACAGCGGTTTCTCCGTAGGCTGGATTGGGACATTTGCTGACCGTTCAACACATATCAGCAACAGCTACACTAAACAGCCCGGCTATGCGGTAAATGATTTCTACGTGAGCTATCAGGGTCAACAAGCGCTGAAAGGCATGACCACCACGCTGGTACTGGGCAACGCATTCGACAAAGAGTACTGGTCGCCGCAAGGCATTCCGCAGGATGGTCGTAATGGCAAAATTTTCGTGAGTTATCAGTGGTAATCACTTTTCCCCGGTTCGCCGGGGCAGCAATCTGGAAGGAAGAGACAATGAATCATTACACACGCTGGCTGGAACTGAAGAAAGAAAATCCTGGCAAATACGCACGTGATATTGCGGGGTTGATGAATATTAGTGAAGCCGAACTGACCTTTGCTCGCGTCGGTCATGACGCCTGGCGCTTACGTGGCGAAGTGCGCGAAATCCTCGGCGCACTGGAAGCGGTTGGCGAAACCAAATGTATTTGCCGCAACGAATATGCGGTACATGAGCAGGTTGGTACGTTTACCAATCAGCACCTGAACGGTCATGCCGGCCTGGTACTCAATCCGCGCACCCTCGACCTGCGTCTGTTCCTGAATCAGTGGGCCAGCACCTTTCATATCAGCGAAACAACCGCCCATGGTGAGCGCCAGAGCATTCAGTTCTTTGACCATCAGGGAGATGCGCTGCTGAAGGTCTATACCACGCCAAATACCCTCGTTGAGGAATGGGCAGCGTTGCTGACCCGTTTCATCTTTGCAGAAAACCCGCCGCTGGTGCTGCAACCTGCCAACAATTCTGCGCCTGCCGTCGTCACGGTCGACGCACAGACCGTTGATCAAGAGTGGCGAGCAATGACCGATGTCCACCAGTTCTTCGGTTTGCTGAAACGCCACGATCTCACTCGCCAACAGGCGTTTAATCTGGTTGGCGACGATCTGGCCTGTAAGGTTTCTAATAGCGCACTGGCGCAGTTACTCGACACCGCGCGTCAGGATGGCAACGAAATTATGGTTTTTGTGGGTAATCGCGGCTGCGTACAGATTTTTACCGGCGTGATTGAAAAACTGGTACCGATGAAAGGCTGGCTGAACATCTTCAACCCAACCTTTACCCTGCATCTGCTGGAAGAAAGCGTGGCCGAAACGTGGGTGACGCGCAAACCGACCGCCGATGGTCACGTCACCAGTCTGGAACTGTTTGCTGCCGACGGTACGCAAATCGCACAACTGTATGGTCAACGTACGGAAGGCGAGCCGGAGCAGACGCAATGGCGCGCACAGATTGACGCTCTGACGCCGAAAGGACTGGCTGCATGAAAAAACTGCTGACCCTGATCGCGCTGCTGCCCCTCGCGGCGCTGGCTGCGTCCGAGGAACGGGTTGTTGCCCTCGGTGGCGATGTCACCGAGATCGTATACGCACTGGGAGCACAACCCTCCCTTGTGGCGAGAGACAGCACCAGCCAGTGGCCTGCTGCGGCAACCGAGTTACCTGATGTTGGTTATTTGCGCCAGCTCAACGCCGAAGGGATCCTGGCTACCCGCCCTACGCTGGTCCTTGCCAGCGCGCAGGCACAGCCCTCTTTGGCGCTAAAACAGCTTGAGCAGAGCAACATCAGGGTTGTCACGATCCCAGCAAGCAACGATCTTAACGCGATTGATGAAAAAGTTCGGGTTATCGCTGAGGCTACTCATCGGGAGGCCGACGGCGAAACGCTGCGCGCAACGTTACGTCAGGAACTGGCGACGCTCCCGTCGTCTGAACTTAATAAACGTGTGCTGTTTATTCTCAATCATGGCGGGATGACCGCGATGGCGGCGGGCCAGCAAACCGGAGCCGATGCAGCGATTCGTGCCGCAGGATTACGCAACGCGATGCAGGGCGTTAATCGCTATCAACCGCTGTCACAAGAAGGCGTCATTGCCAGCCAGCCCGATCTGGTAGTGATTTCACAAGAAGGCGTTAAGGCAATGGGTGGCGAAGCAAACCTGTGGGCGCTACCAGGACTTGCGCAAACACCTGCCGGAAGGAATAAACAGGTATTGCAGGTTGACGATATGGCGCTGTTGGGGTTTAGCGTTCGCACGCCACAGGCGATTTTGCAGCTTCGTGCTAAAGCGGAGCAATTGCCCTGATGTCCCGGCGAATCACCTGTTCGTTGTGGATGTTGGCATTGATGCTGGTTGTAATGACGGTTCTGGCTACCGGTTTTGGCGCGTTGCGCCTGCCGGTAAGTCTGCTCTGGCGTGATGGCGATGAGGCACTGCGTCAAATCTGGCTCACGATTCGTCTTCCCCGCGTCCTGCTGGCGCTGGTGATCGGCGGCTCTTTGGCGCTCGCTGGCTGCGTGATGCAGGGGCTGTTTCGCAATCCGCTTGCCGACCCTGGATTATTGGGAATAAGCAGCGGCGCCGCCTGCGCTGTGGCCCTGTGGGTGGTGCTGCCTGTCTCTTTGCCCGCGCTGTTGATGTTGTATGCTCCAATGCTGGCCGCTTTTTTCGGCGCGCTGGCGGCAACCGTAGTGATTTTTATCCTCAGCCAACAGCGCGACGGTTCACTCTCACGCCTGCTGCTGGTCGGCATTGCCATCAACGCGCTCTGCGGGGCGGCGGTTGGCGTTTTGTCGTGGGTCAGTAATGATGCGCAACTGCGCCAGCTGTCGCTATGGGGAATGGGAAGTCTGGGGGCCGCGCAGTGGTCCACACTGTTGGCTGTCACTTCACTGACAATCCCGACAGTGCTGATCATCTGGCGACTTGCTCCGGCGCTGAATCTTCTGCAACTGGGTGAGGAAGAGGCGCATTATCTCGGCGTTGATGTACGTACAATCCAGCGTATTTTGCTGCTTTGTAGCGCATTACTGGTTGCCTCAGCCGTGGCGGTAAGCGGCGTGATTGGCTTTATCGGGTTGGTCATCCCACATTTAATACGTATGTGGCTCGGCTCAGACCATCGGGCCGTTATTCCGGGTTCCGTGCTGGCGGGCGCGTTTTTATTGCTGATTGCCGACACACTGGCCCGTACGGCAGTTGCACCTGCGGAGATGCCGGTCGGTCTGTTGACCAGTCTTCTCGGTGCGCCGTGGTTTTTATGGCTTATTTTTCGTCAGCGAGGACCGCATGGCTGAACATTTCATCGCTGAAGAGCTTCACTATCGCGTAGCTGACAGAGCGGTAATTGACAATGTATCACTCGCCCTCGCAAAAGGTGAACTGGTGGCACTTATCGGCCCAAACGGTGCGGGAAAATCCACCCTGCTGCGCCTGCTGACCGGTTTTCTCAAACCAGCAACCGGGCGCTGCGTGCTGGCAGGCAAACCGCTCGAGGAGTGGCCTACCCAAACGCTGTCGCGGCATCGGGCGGTCATGCGTCAGCAAACGCAACTGGGATTTGACTGGCCAGTAGAGGCCGTGATCGCGATGGGTCGCGCGCCCTGGACCCAACGACCGGAACCTGAGCTTATTGCGCAGGTAATGGCGATGACCGGATGTACGCCACTGACAGGCCGGCAATACGCCGCGCTTTCCGGCGGCGAGCAACAGAGAGTGCAGTTAGCCCGTGCGCTGGCGCAACTCTGGTGCGACGGCGCACCTCGCGGTTGGTTATTCCTTGATGAACCAACCTCCGCATTGGATCTTTACCACCAGCAGCATCTGTTGCGCATGCTAAAAACGCTAACCGCTTCAGGAGAGCTGCATGTGTGCATTGTGCTTCACGATCTGAACCTCGCCGCACTGTGGGCAGACAGAATAGTGCTGCTGCACAACGGCAGGCTGGTATCGCAGGGAACACCTGAAACTGTGTTACAGGCCGATGATCTGCAGCGCTGGTACGGTGCTCAGGTACACGTTGGCCGACATCCGGCCAACGCCTCCCCGCAGGTATTTCTGGCCCCTTAGCTTGAACAACTCACTTCCAGCCGTTTGCCCCAGTCAGGTGGACGGCTAACATAGTCATCATCACGATCGGCAAATGGGGTACGCAACGCCTGGTGCAACCGATGCAGCTCGGCGTAATCCCCCTGCTCTGCCTGGCTAATCGCCCGTTGCGCCAGCCAGTTACGTAATACCATCGCCGGATTTGCCGCCTTCATCTGTGTTTGTCTGACAGCATCGGCAATATTGTCTTGCTGAAGGCGCGAGCGATACCGCGTGAACCAGTCGTCAAACGCTGCGCGGTCAATAAACTCATCGCGCAACGGAGATTGCGCACTGCGCTGCTCCGTCTCGCTGAGCATGCGAAACGTTCGCGTATAGTCGCTTCTTTCCCGCGCCATCAGACTAAACAGTTCGCTAAGCAGTTCGTTGTCGTCTTTCTGCTCGCTAAAGAAGCCGAGCTTTTGCCGCATCCGCTGACCGTAGCGAGTTAACAGCGCCAGCTGGTAACTGTCCAGCGCATCATTGAGCGCCTCGACCGGGATAAATGGCGACAGGGTTTGCGCCAGACGTTGCAGGTTCCACAACGCGGCGGCCGGTTGATTATCGAAACTGTATCGCCCCTGGTTGTCAGAGTGGTTGCAGATATAATCGGGCACGTAATCATCAAGAAAACCGAATGGACCGTAATCCATCGTCAGACCCAGAATCGACATGTTGTCCGTGTTCATAACACCATGCGCAAATCCTACCGCCTGCCAGTCAGCGATTAACGTCGCTGTACGCGTGACAACATCGTTAAACCACAGCTGATACTTATCGGCTTCTTCCTCCCATTGCGGCCAGTAATGGCGAATCGCAAAGTCAGCCAACTGGCGCACTTTTTCCGGCTCCCGGCGATAGTAAAAATGCTCAAAATGACCAAACCGCATATGGCTTTGCGCCACGCGAATGAGCATCGCCCCCGCTTCGACCGTTTCGCGATAAACCGGTGTGTCGCTGGTGACAATCGACAATGCCCGCGTGGTCGGTATTCCCAGGAAGTGCATCGCTTCACTGGCCAGGCTTTCGCGAATGGTCGAGCGCAGCACGGCGCGCCCATCACCCATGCGGGAATACGGCGTGAGTCCGGCACCTTTCAGATGCCAGTCAAACGTTGCACCATCCGCGAGCTGTTGTTCGCCCAGCAGGATCCCACGTCCGTCGCCAAGCTGACCAGCCCAGACGCCGAACTGATGCCCGCTATAAACCTGGGCTAAAGGCGACATCCCGGGAAGCAACGATTCACCTCCCCAAACACCTGCACCAATCGGAATATCAAATAGCGCCGCAGGAATAGCTAATTGCTCCGCCAGCGCATCGTTATGCCAGATAAGGCGCGCGTTTTTCAGAGGGGTGGGTGAAAGCGCGGTATAGGTTGCTGGTAGTTCATCACGCCAGCGAGTGGTAAAAGACAGGGTCATAGGGCCTCCTGCCTCTAGTGTAGACTGTTAAAAGCCTGTTAAACACCAGCAAATAAAAGGGTTATATTTTAGCGAGCGAAATTATCTGCGCAGGAGGCACCGCAGGCCACAATCCTCCCTGCATGGCACTGAATCCCACAGGCAAGACGCGCTCCAGCATCTCTTGTGTATCAATTCCGCTAATGATTATTGACTCACAGCTGGGCGATAGTTGCGCCAGAATAGCCCGCATAAACGGTTCAAACGAAATATGTGCAATTCTTTGTTGAACAAAGTTTTTATCCAGCACGACGCGTTTGAACAGGCCGTCAAAAATTGCCCTTGTTGATATACCGCCAGAACCATAGTTTGTCAGGACTAATGGAAATCGCGCAGCAAGTTCGGCCAATGTTGGATTATCTTTACCTTTGTTTAACTCCGGATAGCTTTCATTAATAGTCAGCTCCAGAAATGAAAATCGTTCAACTTGTGAAGCAAATTTAGCATCTGATAATAAAGTATTAGCAATTGCCGGCGTTAAATTAATCCAGGCGGAAACTTTCCGTTGAATAAAAAAGAGTTGGCACGTTTCGATTAATTCAAGCTTTTCGGTAAATAAGCGACATTGCTCATCGTCCGACATCCGAGGTAGGACCAAGTCGGTGGGTATACGCACATCCCCATGCGCACTGACGAAATTGGTGATGATATCGACGAACTCAAGATCGCCTTTTTCGCTTCTCGCAGGAAGAAAAGAGAACTCAGAATAGTAAAGATTATCCAGTGAAACAATCATCGAGCCAGCCCCGCTGCATGGGTGTTATCCGGCATCCTGTAGCAAAGGATGGAGAAATACGTTACTGCTGATGCAAGTAGAGGCCCTTTCATTTTTCCCTTTTTAGCCGGTAAATCGAATCCTTTTTTTTAGCTTATCCTGATTATAAGCGAATATCCAGCTTTGCACTTTTTAATATCTCGGAATAAATCATATTTTTAGCAAGATACGCTCTTAATGTTCAGGGGTATTGTCTAACTAAAGGCAGAAATAAAAGTTAACTTTCAAACGGTGATGTTGAGGCTGCGCACTCGATGGCAGCCTCGGAGTTGTGGGGGGATTAAATACGTCGCGCCTGCCAAAAGTTTTTACGCCAGTAAACGTTATCCAGAGACGAACGCATCACGCCACGGCTGGTTGAGGCATGAATAAATTGATTATTGGTATCGTAAATACCGACATGCAGACCGCTTTCCCCAGACCCGGTTTTAAAGAAAACCAGATCGCCGGGCAGCAAATCGTCTTTATCAATTTCGGTACCAATCTTTGATTGTGTGCGCGTATCGCGCGGGAGTTGCAGATCGAATTTATCGCGCATCGTCATCAAAACAAATCCAGAACAATCCACCCCGCTACGGCTCATACCGCCATAACGATAGGGTGTGCCATGCCAGGTTTGTAGCTGATCATTAAGACCGGCGATAACGGCGATAGAATCCGACAAGCGGGCATTTGGCGCAGGCGCACGATGGCTGCTGCAGCCCGCCAAAAACAATGCTGTGATTAAAAGGAGCCAAAAGCGCATTCAGTACGAATCCTCTGAATTTTATTTTTATGCTAATTTAGCGTGGAAATTATATGATTTTCAAGAACCCATTTAACTTAAGTGGTTGATATGAGCATTCTGTGCCCTTCAATATCCAAACGTCGGAAGTTGACGCCATAGGCCGCAGACAGATTGGCCGGCGTCAGTACCGCATCTCGTGAACCACTGGCAAGTAGTTTCCCGCGTTTGAGTAGCCAGGCTTTATGCGCATGGCGTAAGGTGTGATTAAGGTCGTGGCTACTCATCACAATCGCTATGCCCTGCAAACACAGCTGACTCAACAATCGATCCAGTGCGTTTTGTTGCGCGACGTCCAGACTGTTCATCGGCTCATCCAGCAGTAAAAGCTGAGCTAATGGATTCGCTTGTGGGCAAATCTGCAGAATAACCGCAGCCAGGCGCACACGCTGCCACTCACCGCCGGAGAGTTGGTTCACGCCGCGCCCCAGTTTATCTCCCAGGCCGAGTACATCAGCGACCTCCTGTAACAGATCGGTACGTGCTTTGTCAGGTTGATGCAGCGTCAGAAAATGCCAGACCGGCATCGCAAACGGCGGATTTTGCTGTTGCGCAAGATAGGCGCGATATTGTGCCAGCCTGGCGGCCGGCCAATCCTCCAACGGCATATCACCAAAAATGATGCTGCCCTCGCCGTTCGTCAGACCCGCCATGCGCGCCAACAGCGTACTCTTTCCGGCACCGTTTGGTCCTACTAAATGTAGGATCTCTCCTGCTTTTATCTCACCAGAAAGCGGGCCGAGACGGGTCGATTCCGCGACATCCTGTAGCTGCATCAATCGAGACATTAGTTTGCCAGCGCCTGCTTGATGGTTTGCACCAGGATGGGATCCTCAGGCGTCATATCCGGTGAGAAACGTTGCAGCACTTTTCCATCGCGACCCACTAAAAACTTCTCGAAATTCCACAGAATATCGTCCGGGTAGAGCGGCGCACGACCTTTGCTCGCCATACGCTCATAGAACCCACTGTCCGCAGGCGCAACGGCCGTTGGCGCGGCATCAATCAGCTTCTGATACAGCGGATGGCGTCCCTCGCCATTGACGTCAATTTTGCTGAACATCGGGAAAGTTACGCCCCATGTGGTACTGCAATACGTTTTTATTTCCTCTTCGCTGCCCGGCTCCTGGCCCAGAAACTGATTGCAAGGGAAACCAAGAACGCTGAAGCCCTGTTGGTGCCAGGCTTTCTGCAGCTTCTCCAGTTGCTCGTACTGCGGTGTCAGTCCACATTTTGAAGCAACGTTGACGATTAACAGCACATTCCCGGAATACGGCTGCAGTGAGGTAACCTCGCCGTCGATGGTCGTCACTTCTGTATCGAGGATAGTGTTTTGCATAGTATCTCCAGAACAACAGGTGGATTTTCAGTTTTTAATCATAGACCGAACCAACACGTTCTAGCGCGCGGCTTTTAACAATAGCCAGATAAATACCGGTGCGCCCATGGTGGCCGTTACCACGCCGATAGGTAACTCAGCCGAGGCCAGCACCAAACGCGCGACAACATCAGCAAACAGTAATACGATTGCGCCAGCCAACGCACAACCTGGCAGTAAAACACGGTGATCGGTGAGGCCGCACAGTCGCAAAATATGCGGGATCACAAGCCCAATAAAACCAATCGCCCCTGCCAGAGCCACGCTCACGCCGACCATCCAGCCTGTAGCGACCACCAGTAGGTTGCGCCAGAACCATAATGGCAGTCCCAACTGACGTGCAGAAGTCTCTCCTAACGCCAACATGTTCATCGGCTGCGACTGACAGCAGATCCACACCAGCACCGGAATCAACGCCACCATGAGCCAGGCCTGATGCCAGTCTACGCCACCGAAGCCCCCCATCATCCAGTACATCAGCTGTCGTAAGTCAAACGAGGTGGAGAAGTAGATAGCCCATGTCATCAGCGCGCTACAGATAATCCCCAGCGCCACTCCCGCCAGCAGCAGACGGCTGGTAGACAGATGTCGACGGGCGAAGCGTAGCAGAATAAGCGTGATAATCAGCGCCCCGGCAATGGCGCAAAGGCCCAATGCCCAGCCGGGGAGTTGCCCCTGCCCCAGCAGTACCGCTGCGATGAGCCCGACTCCCGCGCCGTTAGACACGCCTAATAATCCCGGCTCTGCGAGCGGGTTTTCAAACAGAGCTTGCATCACTGCGCCTGATAAGGCCAACGCAGCGCCTACCAGCAAAACGGCAAGGGTACGGGGAAGTCGGATTTGCCAGACGAACAGATCTCCGCGGGCGCTGAACCAGTCGCCGGGAGCGATCCATTGTTCTCCTGCGCACAAGCTTAGAATCGTTGCCAGTAGCATAAGTACTGACAGTGACAGTATCCAGCGCACGTTTCGACGCTGTTGTTGATGGGCAAAAGTCAGCATGTTTTCCATTCTGCTGAAAAGAGATGGAGGTGATTCTACGGTGCTGATTCGGTAGTGAAAAGGAAAAAGGCCGCAGAGCGGCCTTTTTAGTTATACGCGTCATCTTTTATGCCACCGGTTTGCTGGCGGCACAAAAGATTTAACATGTTGTTAAATCACTCTTCTTTCGGCGTTGCGTTTTCAACCCGGCTTTTTAACTTCTGTCCGGGTCTGAAGGTCACCACGCGCCGTGCTGTAATGGGAATATCTTCGCCCGTTTTCGGGTTACGGCCCGGACGTTGATTCTTATCACGCAGATCGAAGTTACCAAAACCAGAGAGTTTTACCTGCTCACCATTTTCCAGAGCACGACGGATCTCTTCGAAAAACAGCTCGACCAGTTCTTTGGCATCCCGCTTGCTAAGCCCAAGCTTATCAAACAGATATTCTGACATTTCAGCTTTTGTAAGCGCCATAGGTTCAATCCCTCAATGATGCCTGGAATCGCTCTTTTAATGCCTCTACACATTTGGCGACGGTAGCGGCAATCTCCTCTTCTTCAAGTGTACGGCTGGTATCCTGAAGGATCAGGCTGATAGCGAGGCTCTTATAGCCCTCCGCAACACCCTTACCGCGGTACACGTCAAATAAGTTTACGCCAACTACCTGATTTACGCCAACTTTCTTACACTCGGATAAAATATCCGCAGCGGGAACGTTTTCTGCCACAACGACTGCGATATCGCGACGGTTCGCTGGGAAGCGAGAAACTTCACGCGCCTGAGGCACCACGCGGTCTGCGAGCTTATTCCACTCCAGTTCAAACACCAGAGTGCGACCGTTCAGATCCAGTTTACGTTCCAGTTCAGGATGAACAACCCCAATGAAACCAATACGTTCACCTTTCAGATAAATCGCCGCAGACTGACCCGGATGCAGTGCTGGATTCGCTTCAGCTTTGAACTGAATGTCCGCCAGTTTACCGGTCAAGTCGAGAACCGCTTCCAGATCGCCTTTCAGATCATAGAAATCAACGGTCTCTTTTGCCAGATTCCAGTGTTCATCATGACGGTTACCGCAGATCACGCCAGCCAGCATCAGATCCTGGCGGATCCCGAGGTTGGCCTGCGTATCTGGCACGAAACGTAAACCCGTTTCGAAAATACGTACGCGGTTCTGCTGACGGTTCTGGTTATACACTACCGTAGACAGCAAGCCAGTCCACAGGGACAAACGCATTGCCGACATATCAATAGAGATTGGGCTTGGCAGCAGCAGCGCTTCTTCACCCGGGTGCAGCAATGACTGGACTTTCGGGTCGACGAAGCTATAGGTAATTACTTCCTGGTAGCCTTTGTCATTCAGCATGGTTTTTACACGTTTCAGCGACAAATCCGCTTCACGATGCGTACCCATGATAAGACCCGCCTGAATCGGCGTGTTCGGGATATTGTCATAACCGTATACGCGGGCGACTTCTTCGACCAGGTCTTCTTCGATTTCCATATCGAAACGCCAGCTCGGTGCGACCGCTTTCCACTCATCCTGCCCTTCCGTCACGTCACAACCCAGACGACGCAGAATGTCGCTCACCTGCTCATCCGCAATATGGTGTCCGATCAGACGATCCAGTTTGCTACGACGAAGCGTAATGGTTGCGCGTTTTGGCAGCGTGGCTTCGTTCGTCACGTCAATGACTGGACCCGCTTCGCCGCCGCAGATATCGATCAGCAGGCGCGTTGCACGTTCCATGGCCTTATGTTGCAGAGCCGGATCGACACCACGCTCATAGCGGTGAGATGCATCGGTGTGCAGGCCGTGACGACGTGCGCGACCGGTAATAGACAGCGGGCTGAAGAATGCACATTCCAGCAGGACGTTTTGTGTTTCATCATTCACACCGGAATGTTCGCCACCAAAGATGCCGCCCATCGCCAGCGCTTTGTTGTGGTCCGCAATCACCAGAGTATCTGCATTCAGCTTCGCTTCGCTGCCATCCAGCAATACCAGGGTCTCACCCTCTTTTGCCATACGGACAACAATTCCGCCTTCAATGCGGTCTTTGTCGAATGCGTGCATCGGCTGGCCCAGTTCGAGCAGCACATAGTTAGTCACGTCAACCACGGCATCGATAGAACGGATCCCGCAACGGCGCAGTTTTTCTTTCATCCACAGCGGGGTTGGCGCTTTAACATTGATGCCTTTCACCACGCGGCCCAGATAGCGTGGGCAGGCTTCCACGGCTTCGACCTGAATCGGCAGGACGTCGCTAATAGTCGCGGCTACAGGCGCGATTTCCGGCTCAACCAGCGGGGCTTTGTTCAGTACAGCAACATCACGCGCCACACCGATGATGCCTAAGCAGTCGGCGCGGTTCGGCGTGACGCTAATTTCGATAGTGTTGTCGTCAAGCTTCAGGTATTCACGGATATCGGTGCCAATTGGCGCATCGGCTGGCAGTTCGATAATCCCGTTATGATCGTCGGAAATACCCAGCTCAGAGAACGAGCACAGCATGCCTTCAGACGGTTCACCGCGCAGTTTTGCCGCTTTGATTTTGAAATCGCCCGGCAGAACGGCACCAACGGTTGCCACAGCCACTTTCAGCCCCTGACGGCAGTTTGGCGCACCGCAGACGATATCCAGCAGGCGGTCGCCGCCTACATTCACTTTGGTGACACGCAGTTTGTCAGCGTTCGGGTGCTGGCCGCATTCAACCACTTCACCCACCACAACGCCGTTGAACGCGCCAGAAACAGGTTCCACACCGTCAACTTCCAGACCCGCCATCGTGATTTGGTTTGACAGCGCATCGCTATCAATCGCCGGATTTACCCATTCGCGTAACCACAGTTCACTGAATTTCATTGTTTTATCCTGCCTTTATTTAAACTGTTTGAGGAAACGCAGATCGTTTTCGAAGAAAGAACGCAGATCGGTAACGCCGTAACGCAGCATGGTCAGACGCTCCATACCCATACCGAAAGCAAAGCCGGAATAGATTTCTGGATCGATGCCAACGTTACGCAACACGTTCGGGTGAACCATCCCGCAGCCCAGCACTTCCAGCCATTTACCGTTTTTGCCCATCACGTCAACTTCCGCAGATGGTTCAGTGAACGGGAAGTAGGAAGGACGGAAACGAACCTGCAGATCTTCTTCAAAGAAGTTGCGCAGGAAATCGTGCAGCGTGCCTTTCAGGTTGGTGAAGTTGATGTTGGTATCAACAATCAGCCCTTCCATCTGGTGGAACATTGGGGTGTGAGTCTGATCGTAATCGTTACGATATACACGGCCCGGGGCGATAATACGGATCGGCGGCTGTTTTTCTTTCATGGTGCGGATCTGTACGCCGGAAGTCTGCGTGCGCAGCAGACGCGTCGCGTCAAACCAGAAAGTGTCGTGGTCAGCGCGCGCCGGATGATGGCCAGGAATGTTCAGCGCATCGAAGTTATGATAGTCATCTTCGATTTCCGGACCGGTCGCCACGGTAAAGCCCAGCTCACCGAAGAAACTTTCAATCCTGTCGATTGTACGCGTTACAGGATGCAGACCGCCGTTTTCGATACGACGCCCAGGGAGGGAGATATCGATCGTTTCTTCAGCCAGACGAGCATTGAGCGCAGCACTTTCTAATTCGGCCTTACGCGCGTTCAGCGCTTGCTGTACCTGCTCTTTGGCTTCGTTTATCACCGCACCTGCTGCCGGGCGCTCTTCTGGCGGCAGCTCGCGCAGGGTTGTCATCTGAAGGGTCAGATGCCCTTTCTTGCCCAAATATTCGACGCGGACATTGTCTAACGCGGCAACATCTGAAGCCTGGTTAATGGCGGCCGTTGCACTGGCAACCAGCTCTGCGAGATGTGACATGGTTTTCCTCGTTATGTTGCGATATTCACTAGTCGCTCGTATATACGCAAAATCATTCAAATTGTATCAACGCAGCAAAAGAGCGAATGCAGCCAATACAGAGACAACTCGAAGGATGACGCGTATAAAAAAAGCCTCCACCAGGGAGGCTTTTAGGCGCTGTTTTCCGTTTCTTCTTTCACGCGCAAGCCTCCTGAGTTCAGGTGCTAAAGTAAAAGAAGAAGCGGAAAATAGCAGCATTCATGCTTGCGTTACCTTGTGTGGTAAAAACCGGACAACCTTTATTGAAAAGGCTTACGGATAAATTGTCAACTAATTGATTGCACTACAAATAAAAGAGAGGGAGCCAGGCTCCCTCTTTTCACCGGCTTATGCCAGAGCTGCTTTCGCTTTTTCGACCAGAGCGGTGAACGCTACTTTGTCGAATACTGCGATGTCAGCCAAGATCTTACGGTCGATTTCAACAGAGGCTTTTTTCAGGCCGTTGATGAATTTGCTGTAAGAAATACCGTTCTGACGTGCTGCTGCGTTGATACGCGCAATCCACAGTTGACGGAACTGACGCTTTTTCTGACGACGGTCACGATAAGCGTACTGACCAGCTTTGATAACAGCCTGGAAGGCAACGCGGTATACGCGAGAACGCGCACCGTAGTAGCCTTTAGCTTGTTTCAAAATTTTCTTGTGACGTGCACGGGCAACTACACCACGTTTTACGCGAGCCATATGTGCTCTCCTGTATCTATATTCTTAGTAAAAAAATGAATTAAACGTTAACGGCTTATGCGTACGGCAGGCACGCGATAACCAGACCCAGATCGCCTTTAGACACGAGGCCTTTTGGACGCAGGTGACGTTTACGCTTAGTAGATTTTTTGGTCAGAATATGACGCAGGTTTGCGTGCTTACGCTTAAATCCACCACCACCGGTTTTTTTGAAACGCTTAGCAGCACCGCGTACGGTCTTAATTTTTGGCATTTTAATAACTTCCACTTCGCATTGTTAATAAACGAAACGTAGGCGAACAACGGCTGTGGAACCCGTAGGCTCCACAGACATTGCTACTTGAAGGCCTTACTGTTTCTTCTTAGGAGCGAGCACCATGATCATCTGACGGCCTTCGATCTTCGTAGGGAAGGATTCGACTACTGCCAGTTCACTCAGATCGTCACGGACGCGGTTGAGCACTTCCATACCGATCTGTTGGTGGGCCATCTCACGACCGCGAAAACGCAGCGTGATCTTAGCCTTATCGCCATCTTCCAGAAAGCGTACCAGGCTGCGGAGTTTTACCTGGTAATCGCCATCGTCGGTGCCAGGACGGAATTTAATTTCCTTAACCTGGATAACTTTTTGCTTTTTCTTCTGTTCCTTAGAAGATTTACTCTTTTCATAAAGGAACTTGCCGTAGTCCATAATACGACAAACTGGCGGTTCGGCGTTAGGGCTGATTTCAACTAAATCTACTCCAGCTTCTTCAGCTTTTTCGATCGCTTCTCTCAGACTCACAATACCCAAAGCTTCGCCTTCCAGACCTGTTAAGCGAACTTCCAGGGCGCGAATCTCGCCATTGATACGATTCGGACGTGCCGTTTGAACTCGTTTTCCGCCTTTAATACCTTATTCCTCCAGTTGTTGAAGACTGCGGCTGCGAATCTCTTGTTGCAGCTTCTCAATCACTTCATTTACGTCCAGGCTGCCCAAGTCTTTGCCACGACGGGTGCGCACGGCAACTTTGCCTGCTTCTACCTCTTTGTCGCCACAGACCAACATGTAAGGGACACGACGTAAAGTGTGCTCGCGGATTTTAAAGCCAATCTTCTCATTTCTCAAGTCTGCTTTTACACGAATACCCGCATTTTGTAGTTTCTGCGTTAATTCGTTAACGTATTCAGACTGAGAATCGGTGATGTTCATGACCACAACCTGAACCGGCGCGAGCCAGGTCGGGAAGAAGCCAGCGAACTCTTCGGTCAGGATACCGATGAAACGTTCCATCGACCCAAGAATTGCACGGTGAATCATAACCGGCACCTGACGCTCGTTGTTTTCGCCAACGTAAGAGGCGCTTAAACGGGACGGCAGGGAGAAGTCCAGCTGTACAGTACCGCACTGCCATGCACGATCGAGGCAGTCATACAGGGTAAATTCAATTTTCGGACCGTAGAACGCGCCCTCACCCAGTTGGAACTCAAACGGGATGTTGTTTTCTTCCAGCGCAACGGCCAGGTCAGCTTCAGCACGGTCCCACATTTCATCGCTACCGATACGTTTTTCGGGGCGAGTGGACAGTTTGACGACGATTTTCTCGAAGCCAAAGGTGCTGTACATATCGTAGACCATACGAATGCACGCGTTAACTTCATCACGAATCTGCTCTTCAGTACAGAAGATATGAGCATCATCTTGAGTGAAGCCACGAACACGCATCAGGCCATGCAGCGCACCTGACGGTTCATTACGGTGGCAGCTACCAAACTCAGCCATACGCAGCGGCAGATCGCGATAGGATTTCAGACCCTGATTAAAGATCTGTACGTGGCCTGGGCAGTTCATTGGCTTAATGCAGTATTCACGGTTCTCAGAAGAGGTGGTGAACATCGCATCTTTGTAGTTATCCCAGTGACCTGTTTTTTCCCACAGCACGCGGTCCATCATGAACGGACCTTTCACTTCCTGATACTGGTATTCTTTCAGTTTTGAGCGAACGAATACTTCCAGTTCACGGAAGATAGTCCAGCCATCGTTGTGCCAGAACACCATACCCGGTGCTTCTTCCTGCATATGATACAGGTCAAGCTGTTTACCGATTTTACGGTGATCGCGTTTGGCCGCTTCTTCCAGACGTTGCAGGTAGGCATTCAGGGCTTTTTTATCTGCCCATGCAGTACCATAAATACGCTGCAGCATCTTGTTATTGCTGTCGCCACGCCAGTATGCCCCTGCGGTCTTCATCAGTTTGAAGTGATGGCAGAAACGCATGTTCGGCACGTGCGGGCCACGGCACATATCGACATATTCTTCATGATGGTACAAGCCAGGCTTGTCATCATGGGCAATGTTTTCATCAAGAATGGAGACTTTATAGGTCTCGCCACGCTTCACGAAGGTTTCACGCGCTTCGTACCAGCTGACTTTCTTCTTAATGACATCGTAGTTTTTCTCAGCGAGCTCGTGCATCCGCTTCTCGAGCGCGTCGACGTCTTCCTGGGTTAACGTACGGTCAAGATCGATATCGTAGTAAAAACCGTTATCAACAACCGGTCCGATCGCCATTTTGGTGTGCGGCCAGAGTTGTTTGATCGCGTGCCCTAACAGGTGCGCACAGGAGTGACGAATGATCTCCAGACCTTCTTCATCCTTCGCGGTGATGATGGAGAGCTTCGCATCATGCTCAATCAGATCGGAAGCATCTACCAGCTCACCGTCAACACGGCCAGCAATAGTAGCTTTCGCCAGACCTGGACCGATGTCCAGCGCAACATCCATGGGGCTTACAGCGTGGTCGTAATGGCGTTGGCTGCCATCAGGAAGAGTAATAACAGGCATGTTATATCCTTATTTGCAGTGGTGACCCACACGTAAGATCACATACAAAGATTCAATATTTAAAATTATCAAAAAGGAATGGGCTGATTCCCGCTTCACTCTGCGAAATATGTCACTGGTCGCCTTAAAGACCACACTGGACCTACACCCGCTTTTTGATAACACCGTTTGACAGTGTACACGGCATTACGGGTCGATCAAAGCAACAATCGACGTGCGCTCTATGATGTAAATCAATTCACTGACACCCAACCGTCTTTGTTACACTTGCACAAAGTCATCTAACCTGAGCAGGAAAAAAACAATGCCCACAAATCGCTTTGCGAAGAAACACTGGAAGATGGTTGTGATTCTGCTCGTTATTTGTGCGGCAATGTTGATGCTGCGCTGGGCTGCAATGATCTGGGGCTAAATGACGCTCACCCGCTGTTCCGCTTTCGTTTATTTATCGATTAATCGAATTCGTCTGAAAATAACGCGTTATGGCCAGGTAAAAAATAAAACGCAAATTAAATATTAAATAAACTTAACTTTAATTTAGGAAAGCCAGGTCATTTATTTGACCCGGCTTGTCACTACATCCGATAGCCGAGGGAAACTGTCGTGCGGCGATCGGTATGCTCCGGCGCTGTTGCCGGCGGTTCAGAGTTCCAGGTCACGTTGTAAGCCACCTTTAACCCAAAGTGTTCGTTGATGGCAACGTTCAGGGCAGTTTCAGAGTTGAGCGTGGTATCGTCAGCGCCGAATACCGACACACCCTGAGTAAATTTGGTGTTGTCCGTCATCTGCCATGCATAAGCCCCAGACGCATAGCCCAACGGCTGCGTTTCGGTGGTGCCATCCGTGTGCTCGTCATAGCGCACGCCAGGACCGAATTCGAAACGGAAGCTGTGCACAGGTCCGTTGAGGAACTGACGACCATAACCCGCGGTCAGCACGTCACGCTCGCGGTAGCCGTTGTAGCGGTCGGTCAGCCAGCTTGCCTGTCCAAAGAGATAGTCATAGTCGGTCATGTTGTAACGACTACGGCCACCTACGGCATATTTCTCCGATGAACGCTCATCATTAGAGGAGGTATTGCTGGCATTTCCCCACAGAGACCATGCGGTCGTTTGGCCGTACCAGGTCATGGTGGTATCCGCGGTTAAAGAAGAACTTTTTGTGTTGCCTGACTGGGCGAGATATCCCGCGTTCAGGTTACCTTCAAAGGGTTTTTTCGCGCTGGAAGGGTCATCTATGACAGTAAAAACGGAATCATCGGCGGCAGCATGCATTGACGCAAGCAGGCCTCCCGTCAGCAGTAATGCTGCGGGCACTGTCTTCAAAAGCTTCATTTATTAAGAGTCCGTACAACAAAAAAAGAGACCATTACGGTCTCGGAAACTTTCATATGGATCAATGACAAAAGACCCTTGAAAGGTAACAAATTATAAAAAGACTCGAATAACATAGCAATAAATTCTTATTTCATTTTTTGAATAAGAGCGTTCCTAAACCTCTATTTTATTTATATATCTTTATGACGATAATTTTAAATAAAGATATGGAAAATCATGTTGTTAATTACTTCACTTTCGGGAGGTTAAGTGCCAGACTAAGTTCAGCCTAACAGGAGGTAAAGATGGTACGTATCTATACGTTAACACTTGCGCCCTCTCTCGATAGCGCAACAATCACCCCGCAAATTTACCCGGAAGGTAAGCTTCGTTGCACCTCGCCGGTTTTTGAACCCGGCGGCGGCGGTATCAACGTCGCTCGCGCAATTGCCCATCTTGGCGGAACCGCAACGGCGATTTTCCCCGCAGGGGGAGCAACCGGAGAGCATCTTGTTGCATTGCTCGCCGACGAAAATGTTCCCGTATCAACCGTCGAAGCCAAAGACTGGACCCGACAAAATCTTCATGTCCACGTTGAGTCCAGCGGTGAACAGTATCGTTTTGTCATGCCTGGCGCTGCGCTAACCGATGACGAGTTCTACCATCTTCAGGATCAGGTGCTGGAAATCGAATCTGGTGCGCTGCTGGTCATCAGCGGTAGTTTGCCGCCCGGCGTACAGCTTGAGAAGTTGACCCGACTCATTACCACCGCACAAAAACAGGGGATCCGCTGTATTGTCGACAGCTCAGGCGAAGCACTGACGGCGGCGTTAGCCATCGGCAATATCGAACTAGTCAAACCCAACCTCAAAGAACTGAGTGCTCTGGTAAATCGCGAACTGACACAGCCCGATGATGTGCGCAAGGCCGCACAGGAAATCGTACATAGTGGGAAAGCGCACCGCGTTGTGGTCTCGCTTGGGCCGCAAGGGGCGCTGGGCGTAGATCGAGATACCTGCGTTCAGGTGGTTCCACCACCGGTGAAAAGTCAAAGTACTGTAGGTGCGGGCGACAGTATGGTCGGGGCCATGACGCTTAAACTGGCTGAGAACGTGCCTTTTGAGGATATTGTCCGTTACGGTGTGGCCGCAGGTAGCGCAGCAACGCTAAATCAGGGTACGCGCCTGTGCTCTTTGGACGACACGCAAAAAATTTATTCGTATCTCACTCAGTGATGACACAACCCCCTTTTGAAGAGAAAGGGGGATTCTCGCGAAAACTGTCAGCATGGGTGTTATGCGACTATGATAAAAAGTCACGTGATTACAAAGAAGTGAATCATGTGCAGTCAGACGTCTCCACAACGGTACGGGGTGAGGAAGAACGACAAACATTAAGTGCCTTTCCAGCGATGACGCGTCCGTGGTGTGCGTCAGTTCGTGTTTTTTAACCGCATTCTTGCGCTAACCTTATGATCTGGCAGACAACATGGGGAGAGACATCATGTGGCAGGCTATCAGTCGTCTTTTAAGCGAGCAATTAGGTGAAGGCGAAATCGAACTGCGTAATGAACTGCCCGGCGGAGAGATCCACGCCGCATGGCATTTACGCTATGCGGGGCGAGATTTTTTCGTCAAATGCGATGAAAGAGAGCTGTTAACCGGCTTTACGGCAGAAGCCGATCAGCTGGAGCTACTTTCCCGCAGTCAAACTGTATCTGTACCGAAAGTCTGGGCAGTAGGCGCAGACAGAGATTACAGCTTTCTGGTGATGGATTTCCTCCCTCCCCGTCCGCTTGATGCGCATAACGCGTTTATCCTCGGCCAGCAGCTTGCGCATTTGCATGAATGGAGCGACCAGCCTCAGTTTGGTCTCGACTTCGATAACGCGCTCTCTACCACGCCGCAGCCCAATACCTGGCAACGTCGCTGGTCAACCTTTTTCGCCGAGCAACGTATAGGCTGGCAGTTGGAACTCGCCGCTGAAAAAGGCATAGCGTTTGGCAACATCGACGCCATTGTCGAGCATGTTCAGCAGCGTCTTTCTTCCCATCAACCACAGCCGTCTCTCCTGCACGGTGATTTGTGGTCCGGGAACTGCGCTCTCGGTCCTAACGGTCCGTACATCTTTGACCCCGCCTGCTACTGGGGGGACAGAGAGTGTGACCTGGCAATGCTGCCGTTACATACCGATCAGCCGCCGCAAATTTATGACGGTTACCAGTCTGTCTCACCACTACCGTTGGACTTTCTTGACAGGCAGCCAATCTACCAGCTCTATACGCTGCTGAATCGAGCAATTCTGTTCGGAGGACAGCATCTGGTTGTGGCGCAGAAAGCGCTGGATAGATTACTGGCGGCTTAACTACGTACCGCGTTGCTTATCAGGCCTGCCGTTTCGCAACGTGGCAGGCCCGATAGAGCGGCACTTACAAAAAGCCCAGCAATGAGAAGAAGAAGTAGCCGATCACGATAACGATCACCGGCAGAATATAAAGCGGGAAAATTTGTAAGAAGATCGTATGGTGCGGTACCACAATTCGCGACTCAAGTTGCTCACGGGATAATCCTTCACTGCCTTTTGCCTGTTCCAGAATCAGCTGATCCTCAACGCCTTCGCGTAAGAAACGCGCCTGGCGGCTCATTCTGGCGCCTGAATCCTGCAACGCCAGACCGATAAAAATCAGGATGAATATCAGCCAAAAAACGAGATTCAGTCCACTTTGAAAATCGGGCGTCGGCGAGTTATACCAAAACACGTTAAGAAAAGGTGTGTTCACCCGCATCATGTCGATCATCACATGGGCAAAATCGAGCATAACCGCGTTAATCCCTTCCTGCTTTTCGCTGTGCGCATACATAAACTTCAGTACTGAAACCAGCGTTGAAATCAGCGCGGGAATGAAAACCACCCATCCCACCAGCCTTTTCAAGATGGCAATGCGTCCAGCTTGTTGATACGTCATGAGTTCCCCTTGATTAAGACGTGTCATTTTGGCCTAAGTTTACCCGTTGATTACCGTTTTCGCCTGATCTTTAAAGGCGGTATACTGCTGAACTAGCCATAATAAACGCTCAGAGTCCGTCCAGGCTGGCTCTACATCCCTGTTATCACCGTAAAGGAGAGGTTGTAATGTCAACCCCGCGTCAAATTCTTGCTGCAATTTTCGATATGGATGGGTTACTGGTCGATTCTGAACCGCTTTGGGATCAGGCTGAACTGGATGTGATAGCAAGTTTAGGCGTTGATATCTCCCGCCGCCATGAACTTCCCGATACCCTTGGCTTACGCATTGACATGGTGGTTGATTTGTGGTTTGCGCAGCAACCCTGGAACGGCCCCTCACGTCAGGAAGTCACCGATCGCATCATTACCCGGGCCATTGCGTTGGTTGAAGAAACAAAACCGCTGCTGCCAGGCGTTCGTGAAGCTGTGACGTTGTGCAAATCTCAGGGAATCAAAGTAGGACTGGCATCCGCCTCGCCGCTTCATATGCTGGAAAAAGTGCTGACCATGTTTGATCTGCGCGATGACTTCGACGCGCTGGCTTCTGCAGAAAAACTGCCTTACAGCAAACCGCACCCGCAGGTTTACCTCGATTGCGCGGCAAAACTGGGCATTGACCCGTTAAACTGCGTAGCACTGGAAGACTCAGTGAACGGCATGATTGCCTCGAAAGCTGCCCGCATGCGTTCCATCGTCGTACCAGCGCATGAGAATCAGGACGATCCTCGCTTCGTTCTTGCCAACGTCAAATTAACCTCACTCACCGAACTCACTGCCGCTCATCTGTGCGGCTAATCCTGTAACGGGCAATGATTGTATTGCCCGCCTTCTCTGCCTTTTGTTTTTAAAACACCGTTTCATTTTTAATTGTATTTCTGTTTAACCTCTCCTATCCTTGCCCTATAGAGCAAGCGTTAATGACATAAATAGTTGAGGTAAACATGATTCAGGAAGCTTTTCGTCTCGAAGGTAAAGTAGCCATCGTCACTGGATGTGACACCGGCCTTGGGCAGGGTATGGCAGTGGCGCTGGCTGAAGCGGGCTGCGATATAGTCGGCGTGAATCGTAAAATACCGCATGAAACCGCAGAGAAAATTAACGCCCTCGGTCGACGCTTTATGGCCATTCAGGCCGACCTCAGCCAACAAGATGCTCTCACCAGCATCGTGACACAAACGGTGTCGGCGTTTGGCCAGGTCGATATTCTGGTCAACAATGCAGGAACTATACGCCGTCAGGATGCGCTGGACTTCAGTGAAAAAGATTGGGATGACGTGATGAATCTAAATCTCAAATCTGTTTTCTTTCTGTCGCAGGCCGTGGCGCGCCAGTTTCTGGCTCAGGGAAATGGCGGAAAAATTATTAATATTGCCTCAATGCTCTCTTTTCAGGGCGGTATCCGCGTTCCTTCCTATACCGCATCAAAAAGTGGCGTGCTGGGTATCACTCGCCTGCTCGCCAATGAATGGGCGGCCAAGGGAATTAATGTCAATGCTATCGCGCCCGGCTATATGGCGACCAATAACACCCAGCAACTGCGCGCAGACAGCGAGCGCAATCAGGAGATTATCGATCGTATTCCCGCAGGGCGCTGGGGCACGCCAAATGACCTGAAAGGCCCGGTCGTGTTCCTCGCAAGTCCCGCCTCTGACTATATTCATGGCTATACGCTGGCCGTGGATGGCGGTTGGCTGGCGCGGTAAAGGCGCACTTGTGACAAAGGGTTACAACGTCACCTCTTCCGCCTACTGTATAAAACCCCTATACTGTATGAATCGACAGTTTATTGGGTTTTATCATGACGGCGGAAGGCCACCTTCTTTTTTCTATTGCCTGTGCGGTATTTGCCAAGAATGCCGAGCTAACGCCCGTTCTTGCGCAGGGTGACTGGTGGCATATTGTCCCTTCAGCCATTTTAACGTGCCTGCTGCCAGATATCGATCATCCCAAATCTCTGCTGGGGCAGCGTCTGAAGTGGATATCAAAACCCATTGCCCGGGCATTTGGTCATCGCGGGTTTACACATAGCCTGCTGGCGGTTTTTGCCCTGCTGGCCACGTTCTACCTGAAAGTCCCGGATACCTGGATAATACCGGCTGATGCCTTACAAGGTATGGTACTCGGCTATCTCAGCCACATTCTGGCCGACATGCTGACCCCAGCAGGCGTTCCCCTGCTTTGGCCCTGCCGCTGGCGTTTTCGTCTGCCCATCCTCGTGCCGCAAAAAGGCAATCAACTGGAGCGATTTCTGTGCATGGCACTGTTCGCGTGGGCAATCTGGATGCCGCAGACCGTACAAGAGAACAGCGCGGTACGCTGGTCTTCGCAGATGATTAATACGCTACAAATGCAGTTCAATCGTTTCATAACGCATCAGATTGACTAATAAATCAGCCAAAAAGTCATTTTCGGTATAAACAATTCCATTTGAATATAAGAGGCAAGTCACAGTTCTGCTAATCTTGCGCCAACAGAATCACCTTTAAACGGTGATACGCATAATAAGATCAGGAGAACGGGGATGAACTTTCCATTAATCGCGAACATTATCGTGTTCGTAGTGCTGCTGTTCGTGCTGGCGCAAGCCCGTCACAAACAGTGGAGTTTGGCCAAAAAAGTACTGGTCGGTCTGGTCATGGGTGTTGTGTTCGGCCTTGCCCTGCACACCATTTATGGCTCTGACAGCCAGGTTCTTAAAGATTCAGTACAGTGGTTCAACATTGTCGGCAACGGTTATGTCCAACTGCTGCAGATGATTGTTATGCCGCTGGTATTTGCGTCTATTCTCAGCGCCGTTGCACGTCTGCATAATGCCTCTCAGTTAGGTAAAATCAGCTTCCTGACCATCGGAACGCTGCTGTTTACCACGCTGATTGCCGCGCTGGTAGGGGTTCTGGTGACCAACCTGTTCGGCCTGACCGCCGAAGGTCTGGTGCAAGGTGGTGCCGAAACCGCACGTCTGAACGCGATTGAAACCAACTATGTTGGCAAAGTAGCTGACCTCAGCGTTCCGCAACTGGTGCTGTCGTTTATTCCGAAAAACCCGTTTGCCGATCTGACTGGCGCCAACCCGACGTCGATTATCAGCGTCGTTATCTTCGCAGCATTCCTGGGTGTAGCCGCGCTGAAACTGCTGAAAGATGATGCACCAAAAGGCGAGCGTGTTCTGGTCGCTATCGATACCCTGCAAAGCTGGGTGATGAAACTGGTTCGTCTGGTGATGCAGTTGACGCCGTACGGTGTTCTGGCGCTGATGACCAAAGTGGTTGCAGGTTCCAACCTGCAGGACATCATCAAGCTGGGTAGCTTCGTCGTGGCCTCTTATCTCGGTCTGGGCATTATGTTCGTGGTTCACGGGATCCTGCTGGGTATTAACGGCGTTAGCCCGCTGAAATACTTCCGCAAAGTGTGGCCGGTGCTGACTTTCGCCTTCACCAGCCGTTCCAGCGCAGCCTCAATTCCGCTGAACGTTGAAGCTCAGACCCGTCGTCTGGGCGTGCCTGAATCCATCGCCTCATTTGCCGCCTCTTTTGGTGCCACGATTGGTCAGAACGGTTGTGCGGGCCTGTACCCGGCAATGCTGGCAGTAATGGTTGCACCGACCGTCGGTATCAACCCACTGGACCCAATGTGGATTGCCACGCTGGTTGGTATCGTGACCGTGAGTTCCGCAGGGGTTGCGGGTGTCGGTGGCGGTGCAACGTTTGCCGCGCTGATCGTCCTGCCTGCTATGGGTCTGCCGGTCACGCTGGTTGCGCTGTTGATCTCCGTTGAACCGCTGATCGATATGGGTCGTACTGCACTGAACGTAAGCGGTTCTATGACTGCCGGTACGCTGACCAGCCAATGGCTCAAGCAGACTGATAAAACGATTATGGACAGCGACGATAACGCCGAACTGGCGCATCGCTAAGTCTGTCAGCTAAAAAAACAAAACCGCCGAAGCGTCATGCTCCGGCGGTTTTTTATATTCATTAATCGCTTAGTTCATTTTCCTGGCGAACCTGATTAGCCCAGCGCTGTGCTGATTCCGGGACCGTAAATGCAGGCGAACGTTGAAACGCCTCCCCCATTAAGACAAATGCGACATATTTTCCGCGCAGTATCCATACGTCACGAAACGCATCCATTTTAACCGCATGCTCTGGTGGAGCGGGCTCCACGCGAGGAACATAGCTGATAACCGGACGATTTTGTTGGCGAAGAGGTTTCATAATCAGTTGCTTCACTAAAGACAAATTCTAAAAATCAGAAAACCGCTATCTTAGCCGATTTTGCCGCCTTGCGTCCTGCCTTGCGTGCGCTGTTTGCCTGGTTCATCGCGCTTTACGTCATCGGCCTGTACCTGCGCCGTTGAGTGAGTGGTCTATAGTTAAAGCTTTTGACAGCAACAACGACCCTTTCAGCAATGAAACCAGGAGACGAGTTTAATGTCACAGAATGATAAGCATCCACTCCATCACTCAGCGCCGGTTCATGATGCCAGCGAATCCCAGCCAGGACTTGACTCACTGGCGCCTACAGACGGTTCACATCGGCCAACACCTGAACCCACGCCGCCAGGTATGCAGCCCACTACGTCCGGCAGCTTAAAAGCGCCGGATATCAAAAGTGATAAACTCAACGCGCTGGATAGTTTTCGTAAAGGAAGCGAAGATTTTGCTCTGACAACTAATCAGGGAGTGCGAATCGCAGACGACCAAAACTCTCTGCGTGCAGGTAATCGTGGGCCAACCCTGCTGGAAGACTTTATCCTGCGGGAAAAGATTACCCATTTTGATCATGAACGCATCCCGGAGAGGATCGTACATGCCCGAGGTTCTGCCGCTCATGGTTACTTTCAGCCCTATACCAACTTGAGTGCGACGACGAAAGCGGACTTTCTGAGTGATGAAAATAAAATCACCCCAGTTTTTGTCCGATTCTCTACGGTTCAGGGCGGCGCAGGCTCTGCGGACACGGTCAGAGATATACGGGGATTTGCGACCAAGTTTTACACTGAAGAGGGCATTTTCGACCTGGTGGGAAACAATACTCCCATCTTCTTTATTCAGGATGCCCATAAATTCCCGGATTTCGTCCATGCAGTTAAACCGGAGCCGCATTGGGCTATCCCGCAGGGCCAAAGCGCCCATGACACCTTCTGGGATTATGTCTCATTACAGCCTGAAACGTTGCACAACGTCATATGGGCAATGTCCGATCGAGGTATTCCGCGCAGCTATCGCACGATGGAAGGCTTCGGCATTCACACATTTCGGTTGATTAATGCGCAAGGGAAAGCCACCTTTGTCCGTTTCCACTGGAAACCGCTGGCAGGTAAAGCCTCGCTGGTATGGGATGAAGCGCAAAAACTTACCGGTCGGGATCCCGACTTTCATCGTCGCGATCTGTGGGAAGCTATCGAAGCGGGCGATTATCCTGAATATGAACTGGGGCTACAGCTGATTCCCGAAGAAGACGAATTCAAGTTCGATTTTGACCTGCTCGACCCGACCAAACTGATCCCGGAAGAGCTGGTTCCGGTGCAGCGCGTCGGTAAAATGGTGCTGAACCGCAATCCAGATAATTTCTTCGCTGAAAATGAACAAGTCGCATTTCATCCCGGACATATCGTCCCTGGCATCGATTTTACTAACGATCCCCTGCTGCAGGGCCGCTTGTTCTCCTATACCGATACTCAAATCAGTCGCCTGGGCGGGCCCAACTTCCATGAAATCCCGATTAATCGCCCGACCTGTCCGTACCATAATTTCCAGCGTGACGGCATGCATCGTTTAGACATCGATACCAATCCTGCCAACTATGAACCGAATTCCATCAATGATAACTGGCCGCGCGAAACGCCACCGGGGCCAAAACGCGGTGGATTTGAGTCATATCAGGAGCGAATTGAAGGAAACAAAATTCGCGAACGTAGCCCCTCTTTTGGCGAATACTATGCGCACCCTCGCCTGTTCTGGCTAAGTCAGACACCAATTGAACAGCAGCATATTATCGGCGGATTCAGTTTCGAACTCAGTAAGGTTACGCGCCCCTATATTCGCGAAAGAGTGGTCGAACAGCTGGCCCATATTGATACTGCCCTCGCCGAGGCGGTTGCCGATAATCTCGGTTTTGAGCTAACCAAGGAACAGGCTGAAATTGTGCCGCCGCCCAACGTCAACGGTTTGAAAAATGCACCGTCACTCAGCTTATATGCAGGTGCGCAAGGTGAGATTAAGGGCCGCGTGGTCGCCATCCTACTTAATGACCAGGTTAAATCGACCGACCTGCTCGCCATCATGCAAGCCCTACAGGCCAAAGGCGTTCATGCCAAATTGCTCTATTCCCGAATGGGTAAGGTAGTTGCCGATGATGGTTCTGCCCTGACGATCGCCGGTACTTTTGCGGGTTCGCCATCCCTGACGGTCGATGCGGTTATCGTTCCGTGCGGCAATCTCGCGGATATCGTTACGAATGGTGATGCCCGATATTATTTACTCGAAGCGTATAAGCACTTAAAACCTATCGCCCTGGCCGGCGATGCTCGTCAGTTTAAAGCAACGTTGAATATCAAAAATGAAGGAGAAGAAGGCGTAGTGGAAGCGGACAGTGCAGGCGCACAGTTTATGGATACCCTGCTGACGCTGATGACCGCGCACCGCGTCTGGTCACGCGCCGGAAAAATAGAAACGATTCCCGCCTAAAAAAATGCGGCGCATTAAGCGCCGCAAACTCAGGAATTACACGTTCAGAAAACTGCCAAGACGATAACCGCGCTCCGCAATTGCATATTTCAGTGACGAAGACGTCAGCACGTCAAGCTCAGTTAAGCGGGGGTAACAGTAGGCACTTTGACGAATAATGTCATCGATAAAGGCCGGATGACACATCACTTCCAGCGAGGATTCACCCCGATCGGCTGACGCATCCAGCGTCTGCAAAAACAGAGCTTCAGAAATCGCCTCACCGTAAAATTCGCTGCTAAACCCCTGGGAGGTACGTAACGTTTCCGGTAAATCAGACGCCTGGAACACGGTCTGACGATCGATACGCAATGCAATCCCCTTCTGGGCAGCAAACCCGGCCACGATAGGGAAAATTTGCGGGAACATATGCACATGGTGATGGCTATCCAGATGCGTCGGCTCCCGCCCGAACAGGTCAATAAAACGCTGATACTGCGCGGCCAGTTCCTGAGAAATTTCATCCAGCGGCAAGTTGTCTTCCTCTGCCATCTGCCAGATCCATTTCCCCAGTAATCCGTCACGAGTAAGACCCGGCATTGCCGTCAACGGCCTGCCCAGCGTCAGAACAAAATGCATTCCGACGGCAAGTTCCGGTATGTCGCGACTCAGCTGTACCGCATGGTCAATCGCCGCACCGTTAACCAGTGCCGTTGTCGAGGTGACAACGCCATTGCGACAGGCTTCAACAATGCCGTAGTTTTGTCCTTTACTCAGGCCAAAATCATCCGCATTTACAATCAGTACGCGTTCCATAACCGACCTCAGTTAGTGTTGTTCGCTTTTGAGTTTCTCAATACATCCGGCGAAGTTTGGCAGCCATTTTTCATGTGCCAGAATCAGCTCACGCGCCAGAATTTCGGCATCACTGTCAGAATGCACCAGCGGACTCAGGTTCAACGCCAACAGCACATCATTCAGCTCACCGCTCAATGCCGCATTGCTCGCCGCGACCTCGAAACCTTTAATGGTATAGATAAGGCCGAGCACTTTCTCATCAAAATGGGTAATCCGTGGATGCGGCGTAGCACCGTTACGTCCCAGCGTACAGGTCATCTCAACCGCCCAGTCTGCAGGAATGTTATCAACATGCCCATGATGTGGAATGTTGACATAGTGCTCGGTCTGTTTGTCGTTGTAGATGGCGTTGATCACTTCACAGGCCGCATCGGAGTAGTACGCACCACCGCGCTGCTCCAGCTCTTTCGGCTTAACGTTTAGCTCAGGATTTTTGTAGAGGTCAAACAGTTGTTTTTCTACTTTTTGTACTACCTGAGCACGTGCGCCGCCCTTATAGTACTCGCCCATTTCGATCGCCAGCATCTCTTTTGGCTTGAAGTAGTACAGCAAATACGAGCACGGCAGCAGCTTCAGCGAACGAATCAACCCTTCGCTGAACGGCAGGTCGAAAATGTTCTTCACGGTGGAAGCTTTCAGTTGACCAGAAGCTACACCGTCCAGCAGTTCATCAAACCGTGATTTGCCGTTCACCAGCACATCTTTAATAAAGACCATGTGGTTCAGACCGAACAGATCGATGGATAAGTCATCGCTCTCTTTCAGCGCCAACACATCGCTAATGAACATTTTCATGCCGACAGGAATATTACACACACCGATAAATTTCTTGAAATTCGTGTGGCGATAGACCGCTTCAGTCACCATCCCTGCCGGGTTAGTGAAGTTAATCACCCACGCATTCGGGCACAGTTCTTCCACATCTTTAATAATGTCAAAGATAACCGGAATGGTACGCAGACCTTTAAACAGCCCACCCGCACCGTTGGTTTCCTGTCCCAGATAACCATGGCTCAGCGGAATGCGTTCATCCTTTTCACGGGCTTTCAGTTGCCCTACGCGCAGCTGGGTGGTAACGAAATCAGCATCTTTCAGTGCTTCACGGCGATCCAGCGTTTTAAACAACTTCATCGGCACGCCGGCTTTATCGATCATGCGCTGGCATAGGTCAAAAATAATGTCCAGCTTCTCTTTTCCACCGTCGACATCAACCAGCCACAACTCAGAAACCGGTAATTCATGATAGCGCTTAATAAAGCCTTCAAGTAATTCAGGGGTGTAGCTGCTCCCGCCACCAATAGTGACGACTTTTAATTTCTGGCTCATACTTTCTCCCTTCAGTGTCAAAACACTGACGTGTATTATGCTCAACCCGTATGTCAGGTATAGCGTGGCTGTCCCGACGCTATTTTGGGCAAGCTATAAAAAATGGGTTATTGGCAAATAATATCTACTGATTAAATTCAGTTAATTTCTTACGGTAGCTATTCGGTGTAAACGACGTCAGCTTTTTAAACGTTTTAATAAACAGGCTTGGACTACTGTAGCCAGACTCGTAAGCAATATCCGTTACAGAATAGTTCGTCATTTCCAGCTGTTTTTTAGCAAAGTTAATGCGGATTTCATTAATAATCTGCATCGGCGTTTTGCTGTAATAACGCTGGGTAGCGCGGGTCAGATACTCCTGGGATTTCGCGGACAGGTGTACCATATTTTCCAGCGCATTCTCGCTAAACTGCCGTTTGTCGTGCATGGTCTCGACGGTGGTTTTAAGCCACTGCGGAATATCATCCAACACCTGCTCTTCGCGATGATGGCGTAACCGATTAATAATATAGAAGGTGACCACTTCTACAAATTCATCCAGTCCGCTCTCGCGAAAGTTCAGTGATGCAATAACCGTTTCAATATAGGTAAGAAACGAGTTATTCGCCCGATAGACCTGCGATGCAACGAAACAAAATGGTAGCAGCGGGTGATAATGCTGTTCAAAAAATCGTTTACTGATGCCGACGTTAAGGATCCTTGTCGCACCAAAATCATAGAAACTCTGGTGGTGCGATCCCAACGGGATAAAGACAAAGTCTCCACGTTCGAGCAGTACGCGTTTACCGTTGATTTCCTGATAATAGCGTCCGGTTAAAACCAGGGTAAATTCATAGTAGTCATGCTGATGCAGCCCGCTGATACTCTCAGTTTTGTTATAGATGAACACATGGAAATTTTTGCCATTAAACAGCTGCTGTTCATAAACGGTTTTGATTTCCGGTGCGTTAATCTGTAGCTGCATTATGCACTCCTCGCTATTTCAGCTTTTCGTGAAGCTCAATCAGTTCAGTCACCAGCTCACGCGCCAGCATTGATGTCATCAGGTGGTCCTGGGCGTGGACCAGCACCAGGCTAACTTTCATTTTACCTTCGCCCTGATCGCCTTCAATCAGTTTCGTTTGTACGAGGTGCGCTTCGTTCAGCGCCAGACGAGACTGGTCCATCATGGCCCTGGCCGACTCAAAATCGCCTTGCTTGGCCATTTTGAGCGCGCCGTACGCCAGGCTACGCGCCTGACCGGAGTTGATGATGAGGCCCATCACCACTTCTTCAAGTTCTTCTGCTTCAGACTGCGTGTCGACGATGTTCTCGATATCCAACATACTTTTTTCCTCTGGTTCAGTCCGGCATGACCGTGAAGCCATGCCGGATTAAATTTAGAATTTCAACGCGTTAGCGATATCTTCTTCGCTTTCTTCTTGGTCAATAACGTTCTGCGCTTTGTTGGCTACCACCACGAACGGCAGGTAAACCAGCGTTGCGATACCGAGGTTGAACAGCGCGACCAGCAGAGCAGCGACGCTACCGTTGGTGTTAAAGAACGCGCCCAAACCGGTTGGCATGGTCCACGGTGCAATGTTGGTAATCGGTGGAATAATGCCTGAGTAGTAAGCTGCCAGCGTAATCGCCGCCAGAATCGGTTGCACCAGAATGAACGGGATAAACATCACCGGGTTCATGATGATCGGCAGACCGAACAGGATAGGTTCGTTAATCTGGAACAGACCTGACGGCAGTGCCAGTTTAGCAACCTGACGATAGTCAGGACGGCGCGATGCCAGGAAGATAGCGATAATCAGACCCAGCGTTGCCCCGCTACCCCCAAGGAAAATATAGGAGTCGAGCATCGGTTTCGCCCAGACGTGGAACGTCTTACCGGCTTCAAGCGCGGCATCTACAGAACCAAACTGTTGGTAGATAGAGATGTTTTCCAGCGCCCATGGCGTCATGATACCGCTGTCCAGCGCAGTCAGCGCCAGTGAACCGTGAATACCGAAGAACCACAGCAGCGGAACAAAAATCACGTAGGCCCAGCCCACCACGCTGCCCAACGACGCCAGCGGAGTTGAAATGGAATCCATAATGATCTGGTGGAAGTTCGTACCCCAGGTGTTCAATGCCCAGGCGATGATCCCCATAATAGAGAGGATAAGGAAGCCAGGAATCAGCGCAGAGAAAGAGCGCGATACGGATGTCGGTACGCTATCAGGTAATTTAATGACCCAATTGCGACGAACCACAAAGGTGAACATTTCCGCGACCGCGAGGCCGATAATGATACCGGAAATAATATTGGCACCGCCGAGCCAGTTCGCGCCAACGGCATAGGCTTCACCCACGCTATAAGGCGTTACGGTCATAAACGCGGCGACAGATAACAGCCCGGCAGCCAGTGAGTCGACTTTACGTTCTTCTGCCAGCGCCATGCCGATGAAGAACGGTGCCATCAAGGACATGATACCCAGCGTGCCGTTATAGACGTTTCCACCAATGCCTTTCAAACTATTAAGCGTTTCAATAGTTGAAGCATCAAGTCGAATGCCCATTGAATAAAAAAACGACCCCTCCCCAAAGCTCAGGAAAACGTTATTGATTAATACAAACATGGCCCCTGCGAGGGTTAACGGCATTAAACGAATAAAACCGTTTTTGATTGCATTAACGTGTGGCTGCTTTCCAATTTTTACAGCAAAAGGAAGGAGTACCTTTTCAAGTGAAGCAATAGCGTTACTCATAGAAAAATACCCTTAAATACCGCAATTAAAAATTGCGGTGAATGTTAATGAAATAACTCTTTGACGGGAAAATTAAAATAAAATAATTAATTTGCTGCGGCTTTTTTAATTGCTGCAACAGCAGCCTTAAGCACGCCTAAACCATCGACTTTGCCATACAGCAGCGAGTCAATCACTTCCACAGGCTTGTTGGGTAACAAACGCTGAATTTCGGGCAACATATAAGCAATTTGTGGACCTAATAACACGACATCGGCCGTTGGACCTTTTTCTCCGGCCAGCGTTTCAGGAAACGCTTCAATAATAACCGGCACTTCGTATTTTTCGGCCTGAGCACGCATCTTCGAAACCAACAATGAAGTCGACATGCCCGCAGAACAAAACAGATAAATGTGTTTCTTTTCCATTAAAACGATCCTCATATGCGATTATCTGTCAACCAGACACTCCGCAAGCCATAACCTGCATCCATACTCTGGGTAACTTGCGTCAGCTAAATTACTTTTTTAGGTGGCTGAAATGAGTATACGGGATTGCACCAGTGGATGGTATTTCCTTGACCAACTAAATTGTCTCTCCTTGACCTGTCGTTATGACACCCCTCACATTTTGGGCAAATAATTCGCGGCAATAAATAAGATCGTTCGGCACAAAAAAACCGGCACGATGGCCGGTTCTTCTGAATGCTCAGGCAATAAGCAGTTGTTACTTCTTCGCCGCCTGCGGGTCGGTGTCGTACTCTGCGCAGGTCTGGTAACCGGAGTTAATCACATGTCCGGTGTCGTCTAAAGCAACAAAATAGGTTTCAGCTTTACCATCTCGTTGACCGAGGATGTAGGTCTGGCATGTCCCTCGCGCATGAATCATGCTGACTTCAGAAGAAGGTTTACCGGCAATCTGCGCCACCTGCGCCCGGCTCATCCCTTTCTTCACATCTTTCACCACTGGCTGAACAAATTGATCTTTGGTACGATCGTAGGCCGTACACCCTGCCAGCATAGTCAAAACAGCCGCTGCGCTTAGAATTCCTGTTAGGTTCTTGTTCATATTCCGTCCTCTTGTATTTCAGCGTGTTATATAAGCCTGGAGCACAACAACATATTTTTCAAGCAATCAGATGATACTTAGGTCGTTTCGGAAAATTCTATTAAAACAAAATGATGCTATACAAGGCCTGCATCCCTTGTCGTTTGGGCCTCAACGCGTTAGCTTTAACACATCATTTTTTTGATCATTTTTATTTTCAGGAGGGGTTTAAATGACTCTGCAGCAAGAGATAATTCAGGCGCTTGGCGCAAAACCGCACATCAATGCAGAAGAAGAAATTCGCCGCAGCGTGGATTTCCTTAAATCTTATCTACAGACTTACCCCTTTCTGAAATCACTGGTATTAGGGATTAGCGGCGGACAGGACTCAACGCTCGCGGGAAAACTCTGCCAAATGGCTATTTCCGAGCTTCGCGAAGAAACGGGGAATGACGCGCTACAGTTTATTGCCGTACGTCTGCCGTATGGCGTTCAGGCTGATGAACAGGACTGTCAGGATGCCATCGCCTTTATCCAACCGGACCGCGTACTCACCGTCAATATTAAGGGTGCGGTACTGGCCAGTGAACAGGCCCTGCGTGAAGCGGGAATTGAACTGAGCGATTTTGTCCGTGGCAATGAAAAAGCCCGTGAACGCATGAAGGCCCAGTACAGTATCGCCGGAATGACCAGCGGTGTTGTCGTGGGTACCGATCATGCAGCAGAAGCCATCACCGGATTTTTCACCAAATACGGCGATGGCGGTACTGACATTAACCCTATTTTCCGTCTGAACAAGCGTCAGGGTAAGCAGTTGCTTGCCGCTCTGGGTTGCCCGGAGCATTTATATAAGAAAGCGCCAACCGCCGACCTCGAAGACGATCGCCCTTCTCTGCCGGATGAAGCCGCATTAGGCGTCACCTATGACAACATCGACGATTACCTGGAAGGAAAAACGCTGGCTGCCGACGTCGCGAAAAAAATTGAAGGCTGGTATCTGAAGACCGAGCACAAACGTCGCACACCGATTACGGTGTTTGATGACTTCTGGAAAAAAGCGTAATTCTTTTAGTCACATATTGCCGGATAGCACTGGGATCACCGCTGTCCGGCCCCTCCTCCTGGTCTGATGCCGCTTTTTTAATCGGTTTCAAACTGCTACACTGGATGAATAACCAGCATCTGGAGTGAGAAGTGGTACGGCGTCAATCAGCCCCACGCCTGACATTTGAGGCAGCGGCAATCTATGAATATCCTGAGCACCTGCGTCCATTTTTGAGTGCGCTTCCCGCCGCGCCAGGCGTCTATCTGTTTCACAGTGAAAGCGACACTATGCCGCTCTATATTGGTAAAAGCGTCAATATTCGCAGCCGCGTGATGGCACACCTGCGTACCGCAAACGAAGCGACAATGCTGCGTCAGGCCAAACGCATTAGCTGGATTTGTACCGCGGGAGAAATTGGTGCCCTGCTGCTGGAAGCGCGGTTGATCAAAGAACAGCAGCCGTTGTTTAATAAACGACTGCGGCGCAATCGTCAGCTTTGCGCCTTGCAGCTTACCGACCGAACTGTTCAGGTTGTCTACGCACGAGATATTGATTTCTCCCATGCCCCCAATCTGTTTGGCCTGTTTGCCAATCGTCGCGCAGCGCTACAAGCGTTGCAAAGCCTCGCGGATGAACAACAGCTGTGCTACGGCCTGTTGGGCCTGGAACCTCTGAGTCGCGGGCGCGCCTGTTTTCGCTCCGCGCTTAAACGCTGCGCCGGAGCGTGCTGCGGGAAAGAGAGTCATGAAGCGCATCATTTACGTCTTTTAGAGGCGCTGGAAAGAGTGAGAGTAATTTGCTGGCCATGGAGCAATGCCATTGCGCTGCAGGAAACCGGCGCTGAAATGACACAGTACCATATCATCAACAACTGGCTGTGGCTGGGAGCCGTTTCAACGCTGGATGACGCGGCTACCCTGGCGCGTATGCCGGCCGGCTTTGACCATGACGGCTACAAAATCCTCTGCCGGCCTGTTCTGTCTGGTCAATATGACATTATTGAACTGCGCCCGGAGAATGCCCCGGCATCCAGTTAATCTCGCTGAACAGCAGCTTCCCCTCGCGCTCCAGCAGTCGTAATGTGTGTTTACCATCATGCCAGCTTGCCCCCTGGTCGGCTGTCAGTAGTTTATCGCCCAGTTGCCATGCACCACTGATAACAAACACCACGCCGCCGCGTGAACCAAAGGTCGTAAACGTGCGGTCGGCAACTCTGACTTTCGCCTGGCAAACATCTCGTCGGGTCATGATATTAAAATCCATCGACATCTGCCCTTCCGTCAGCTTTGCTTTTACCACCTTGTCACCGGCAAAGGTAAAAGGCTGATGCTGTTTCAGGGTATGCGTAAAGATGTTCGTTTCTTCCAGGGTCACTTCTCCACCTTCCAGCAGAGTAATCACGCGTTCTACGCCGGGAAAAAGAGAAAACTCACCGTTTGCTGCAATGGAGGCGATACTCGCACGCCAGTGAAAATCTCGTGTTGCTGGCGGAAAACAGCAAATCTCTCGCGTTTCTCCCGCACCATTTCGCCAGAGATTGACCGGCATTTTGCGGATATCAAAGTATTCCATCATCCCTCCAGAAAGGCGCAGCACGGCAGCCTACCGTAAACAGACAGCCATAAATCATCATTGTTATGTTCACCCTGCAGATTATTGTTATCGGCAGCAGAGTTGATTTGCCTTAGCGATGAACCCGGCATTTTGCAAAAAAGAATAACGCGCTGATCCAGGTAGAATTTTCGCGGGCTTCAGGAGAATAGCGTGTCGTGTGTCCGGTGCAATAGGCAGGAAAGAAAAAACCGCCGATCCTGCCCACATCGTTAAACGTGTTGTGGACAAGAGCGGCGGTCTTGAGTTTGGTTTCACGCTGCGCGGCTATCAGTGCGACACAGCATGAATGATTTAGTGTAAACGCTGATCGATTACTCGGCAGCTTGCGGTATTTTACCTTTCTGCGCTGCACGTTCTGTCAGACGCTTCTCAAAATTGGCATTAAACTGCTTTTTCTGTTCCGGGGTCAGAATGTTGTAAATCTTGTTCTGGGTTTCCATATGCGCCAGCATGTTGGCTTTGCGCTGTTCTTCCATCTTCGCAATCTGTGCTTCGGCTTTCGCTTTATCGAAGCTATCGCTGGCGATGATGTCGTGCATTGCGCGGCGTTCTTCCAGCGGCGGACGTTTCATCTGATCGCGCTGGCCTTTCATGATTTCTCGAATCTGCTGTTTCTGCGCGTCGGTCAGGTTCAGGTCTTTGAACATCATGTCGTGATGCGGGGCGAACTTGCCGTTGTGATGCATCATCGGTTTAGCATCCGCTGGTGCAGATGTTGTAGTGTCAGCAGCATGAGCCAGATTCGCAGCACCCAGCGCCAGAGTAGAGGCAACAAACAGAGCAGTCAGTTTACGCATAATTTCTATCCTTTCTTTCAGTTATTTTACGACACTCATGCGACTCTTATGCAATGTGATGTCGTGTTGACGAGATTAACTTTACCGGCTTAAGCGTCAATTAATCAGAGCAACGGTAAAACAGTGAAAGTGTAAAAAACAAACTTTCATCAATTATGAAGAAAAAAAGAATAAATTGCGGAGAGTTGCAATAAAAAATTACAACAGGATGATTTTGAAAGGATTATGAAGAACTATACCCGAACTCTGATTATTAAGAAAGCAATTCACCAGGAATAATCCGTAATAAATAAAAACAGCACGCAAAAATAAGCCCTAAAGGATAAACCTGCAGGGCAAATATATTTATCACAACTTTTCGAGCATCAATCCGGCACGTAAACCGCAGGCCACGTTAGGGTTCGGAAAGAGAACGTATTCAACATCATGGGTGACAATAAAACGTTCATCTCCGTCCTGCGCCAGCAAGGTCCCCTCTTTAAAGGGGGTAAAGTTGAGCGTCTGGTTATCCATATGGAGAATAAAATCATCGCTACGACGTGTGATTTGCGACACTACGCGGTAGCGCAGCGGGGATGGTGCTCCCGTCAGTACTCGCTCGCCCTCCAGCAGCTTCGCCAGCGCATCTGCCGTCTGGGCAAACCGGGACAGATCGTTTTGTCCGAACGGCAACGCTTTACCCAGTTCCAGCGTGCAGGCCAGTGCACCAAAGTGTTCAGCGCTAAAATGGGTGAACGTGCCGCCAGGCGTCTGATGAAAAACCAGCGCCTCTAGTCCCGCATCTCCCAGCCATTCAAGAAAACCCTCGTCCCAGGCAACGTTGCGTTGTGGCAATACGCCAAAGCGCAGATGCTGTGAACCACGGATCGCGGTGTGCAGATCCAGGTGCCAGCGTGCTGGCTCTTTCGCCCGCGAATAAAAATCTTCCAGACACAGCTCAAGCTCATGAGCTCGGTGCGTTTCTTCACTCGCGGTAAAAATCTGCCACCGGCCGCCAAACATACGATTCAGATCGCTATGACAATACCGTTTTCCCGCCGCCAGCGCCTGCGGGTTTCCCAGAATCACCAGCAGCCGCCATGTCAGTATCAGCTCGCCGCTAAACAGCCTGGAAAGCAATGAATCGAGTATCTCTACCGGCGCGGTTTCATTGCCATGGCTCCCCGCAGACAGCACCAGAGAATGTTCAACGGGTACAAGCGGCGTCAGTTCCAGAATTCCGTGACCGATCCACTGCCAGTCAAAACCATGAGTGGTTCCTTGCGTTTTCTCTGGAGTGGCGCCTGCGAGCGTAATAGCCAGAAAGTTATCCATGGCGCATCCCCTCCTGCTGGAAAGGATACACAGAGCCGAGGTTGAGCAATTGTGTCAGCGAATCCAGCGCTTCACGCCCCTCGCGCAACAGCTGTGGGTCGGCAAGGTCGGCGGCGGTAAGACGATCGCGATAGTAACGGTCAACCCAGTTATTCAACGTGTTAAACAGCGTATCGTTCATGATAACCGCCGGATTCACCGCCTGCTGTTCCTGTGGGGTGAGCACCACTCTCAGGCGCAAGCAGGCCGGACCGCCGCCGTTGGACATACTTTCACGCAGATCGAATACCCGCAGGTCATCGATCGGATTGTCTTCCTCGAGAAGACGGTTCAAATACCGCCACACGCCAGCATGCTCCCGACACTCCTGCGGCAGGACCAGCATCATCGAGCCGTCATCACGACTCAGCAGCTGACTGTTAAACAGATAGGTGGTCACAGCATCCTGCACCGACACCTCCGCAGTCGGGACTTCCAGCGGGGTAAAACCTGCCACCTGACTGCGCAACTGCTCTAACAACGCCTGCTGTCTGACAAACGCCTGCTGATGACAAAACAGCACCTGGCGATTTGACACCGCTATCACATCGTTATGAAACACGCCAAGATCGATGACGTCCGGGTTTTGCTGAGCAAAAATGCGCTGATGCGGGTTAACCTGATTCAGGCGGGCGACCGCCTCACTAGCCTCACGGGATTGCCTTGCCGGATAGCGCTTCGGCTGGGATGCATTACCTTCTTCACGACCGTAAACAAATAGCTGTACACCCGGATCGCCGTAATCTCCACCGAGGCGGTTATGGTTTGCCGCCCCTTCATCACCGAAAAGCGCAACCTGGGGTAACGCACCGTGGACCGCAAAGCTATTCTCATCACGGAAAATCGCCCGTAACAATGCTTCGGTAGTAGGCGCTTCCAGCGAACGGTGGAACTTATTATTCAGATTCGCCACCGTCAGATGCACTTTCCCATCCAGCGAATCTGCCGAAGGGCAAACCGTTGCCGCATTCGCTACCCACATAGACGATGCGGAGCTGGCACTGGAGAGCCAGTGAGGCGACTGACGCGCCACTTTCTCCAGCACCTGTTCGTCACTGCCGCTAAAACCCAACCGACGCAGAACCGGAATAAAAGGACGCTCGTGGGGCGGGATCACCGCCTGAGGGAATCCCGCATCCGCCAGCGCTTTCATCTTTAGCAGACCCTGCTTCGCCGCCAGACGCGGGTTCGACACCTGAAATCGATGTTTGGTTGAAGCCTCATTACCAAATGACAATCCAGCATAGTGGTGAGTCAGTCCCACCAGACCATCAAAATTTACCTCACGGGCTTTCATAGCTTATCCTCGCGGGAAAAATCCAGTCCGGGGCTAAGCGCCGTTGGCAGCGTTAAGGCCGGAGATTCCAGACTTGCCATCGGCCAGGCGCAATAATCTGCGGCATACCACGCGCTGGCGCGATGGTTCCCGGAAGCGCCAACGCCGCCAAACGGTGCTGTACTCGCCGCGCCGGTTAACGGCTTATTCCAGTTGACGATCCCTGCCCGCGCCTCCAGCAATAGCTGTTCAAACTGGCCGCGATCGGGCGAAACTAACCCACACGACAGTCCAAAGCGGGTGTTGTTCGCCATACGAATCGCATCATCAAAGCTGTCATAACGCCAGACGCCGAGCAGCGGGCCAAAAACCTCTTCATCAGGTACGTTCCCCGCCCCGGTCAGTTCGATGATTCCAGGGGTCAGCAGTGACGTTCCGGCGTTCACCAGACGTGGTGCTAACAGCGTACGGCCACCCAACGACGCCAGACGCTGCCAGGCATCATAGACGTGCTGCGCAGCCTGTTCGGAAATCAGCCCACCCATAAACGGCTGGGGTTGTGCATCCCAGTTGCCGGGCATTAAACGCTGACTAACCTCCACCAGACGCGTCAGGAACGCATCACCCTGCGCGCCTTTTTTTACGAGCAGGCGGCGGGCACAGGTACAGCGCTGTCCGGCGGTGACAAATGCGGACTGAATGGTCAGATGTACTGCAGCATCAATATCCTCCGGATTCTCAATAATCAGCGGGTTATTACCCCCCATCTCCAGGGCGAGGATTTTTTCCGGCTGGCCGGATAACTGCCGATGCAACTGATAACCGGTATTCGCACTGCCGGTAAACAGCAAACCATCGAGGTCTTCCAGTGCGCTTAACGCCTGCCCCGTTTCGCGTCCGCCCTGCACCAGATTCAGCACGCCCGGCGGCAACCCCGCCTGTTCCCACAGCTTTGTTACTGCTTCACCGGTCCACGGCGTCAACTCGCTGGGTTTGAAAATCAACGTATTGCCTGCCAGCAATGCCGGAACGATATGACCATTGGGTAAATGACCGGGGAAGTTATACGGACCAAAAACCGCCAGCACGCCGTGTGGGCGATGGCGCAACGTTGCCGCGCCATCCGGTAGTTCGCTGTGCTGCTCACCGGTACGGGCATGGTAAGCTTTGACGGAGATGGCGATTTTATTGATCATCGCCGTCAGTTCAGTCGCGGCTTCCCAGCGTGGTTTGCCGGTTTCCTGGGCAATAATCTGGGTTAGCTCGGTCTTGTTGCTTTCCAGCAATGAGGCAAATTTTTCAACAATAGCCTGGCGTGCGCTGAAGGGCTGTCTAGCCCAACCGGCAAAGGCTGCACGCGCGGCCTGGCACGCTTGCGCCACCTGCGTTGCATCGGCATCATTACCGTGCCACAGCACATCACCGCTTACAGGGTTGGTTTTCACCCGACGCTCGCCCAGGCCCGTCACCCAGTCACCGTTTATCCATAGAGTCATGCTGCTTTCTCCTCTGCACAAAGACGTACAAAACGTACCTGGTCGCCCGCGTGGCATTTCAGGGCATCCAGTTGTGCCGCCGTCAGTACCAGACGTTGGGTATCCGGATCTGCGCGAACCAGCATGACGCGGAAGTTTTGATAGTTTTCATTGGCAACCAGACAGGCCGGATAATCGCCGGTTGCTGGCTGACCTTCCGCCACTTCCACCAGCCTGCTTTTACGAATAGCCCGAACCCGGTCGATATCGCATTCCAGCGTCGGCCCGCCGTCGAAAATATCGACATAGTTGCGGTAGCGAAATCCTTCTTTCTCCAGCACCGCCCGCGCCGGGGCAGTTTGCGGATGCACCTGACCAATCACGTCTTGCGCTTCATCAGACAGAAAATGAGTATAAATAGGATGTTTGGGCATCAGTTCAGCAATAAAGGCTTTCTGTCCTGTTCCGCAGAGAAAATCCGCCCGGCTGAACTCCATTGAGAAAAAGCGTTTACCGAGGCTTTGCCAGAACGGCGAGTAACCGTGCTCATCAATCACGCCACGCATCTCGGCCACGACCTTCTCATTAAATCGGTCGCGAAAGGCCGCCATAAACATAAAGCGCGATTTTGACAGCAAATAGCCGTTGCCTTCTTTTCGCCAGTCCGGATCGAGAAACAGAGTGCAAAGCTCGCTGCTGCCTGTGTGATCGTTACTCAGAAACAGTGTCGGCAGCGCGTTATAGACATTCAGCTCTTTCGAGGCGTGGACCAGCGTACCGACCCGATAGTTGTACCAGGGATCGTTAAGCCCTACCGCCACCTCAATGGCGCAAATCCCGGCCACGGTTCCGCTGGTACTGTCTTCAAGCACAAACACATATCCCTGCTCACTTTTTGGCAACTCACCGCGCCAGGTTTGGAGTGAACGTTCGATACGCGCCAGCAGCGTAGCTTCATTCGCCGGTAGCGAGGTCAACCCGCCGCCGGTTTTACTGGCAAGCTGCATCAACGCGGTGATATCCGCGCGTTCAATGGGACGAATCACCATCATGATGAACCTCCTGCTTTAATACGTTCGCAGGCCAGCGCAAAGCGATCCAGTCCGGTGGCGACTTCTTCTTCGCTGACGTTGAGCGCTGGCGCAAAACGCACCACGTTAGCGCCAGCAATCAGTACCATCACCCCGGCAACAGCCGCTTCTTGCGAGATGAGTTTCGCTTTCCCGGCAAATTCCGCGTTCAGCACGCAGCCGATCAGCAGCCCGAGTCCACGAATTTCACTAAACAGTCCAAAACGTTCGTTAATAGCGTTAATACGCTCCACAAACCAGTCGTGGCGCTGCTTTACTCCGTTGAGCACTTCCGGTGTGTTAACAATTTCCAGCAGTCTACCCGCCACCGCCGTCGCCAGCGGGTTTCCGCCGTACGTTGTACCGTGCGTGCCAACCGTCATCACGCTGGCGCAACGCTCTGTCGCCAGCAGTGCGCCGATGGGGAAACCACCGCCCAGCGCTTTTGCTGTCGTCAGCAGATCCGGCGTCACGCCGTAGTGCATATAGGCATACAGCTCCCCGGTACGGCCAACGCCGGTCTGAACTTCATCAAAAATCAGCAGTGCATTATGGCGATCGCATAACTCACGTAGCCCCTGCAAAAAGGCTTCTGTTGCCGGTACCACACCGCCTTCGCCCTGCACTGGCTCCACGAGAACCGCACAGGTGGTGTCATCAATCAGTTGGCTGGCAGAATCGAGATCGTTGTATACGGCATGACGGATATCCGGCGGCAGCGGCGCGAAATCCTGTGAATAAGCGGGCTGTCCTCCGGCGCTGACGGTAAACAGCGTGCGGCCATGGAATGCATTTTTAAACGCCACAATCCCGCTCTTCTGGCTGCCAAAACGATCGTGGGCATATTTACGCGCCAGTTTTAGTGCCGCTTCGTTGGCTTCTGCACCGGAGTTACAGAAGAAAATGCGCTCGGCGAAGGTGGCGTCAATCAGCTTTTTCGCCAGACGCAATACCGGCTCGTTGGTGTAGCCATTTCCCGTATGCCAGAATTTGCTCGCCTGGTCGTTTAATGCCTCGCGCAATGCCGGGTGGGCGTGACCCAGCGCGTTAACCGCAATGCCTCCCGCGAAATCGATATACTCTTTACCCTGCTGATCCCACAGACGTGAACCTTCACCCCGCACCGGAATAAAAGGGGCCGGAGCGTATACGGGCATCATCCATTCATCAAAATTTTCACGCGTAATTGACAGAGACATAGCGACCTCAACGGTAAATAAAAGGTTATTTATATGTTAATAAATATAGTGTTTGCGGTGTAAATGTAGATTGCAGGGTTCGTGCCAGCCAGCGAAAAAAGTGCATAAACGGAGGTCGATGACGGAATATCAACAGGTTACAACGTGGCGATATTCACTGCATGTGCATATAAAGTGAATATGTTTGCGCATCAGGCGACTAAACAGAGGAAAAAACGCAGTTTTATTCAGTCGCCAAATATAATTCTGGAATTGTGATCGTATACGAAATTTTTCGGAAATTATTGCTCCATTCCGACGCGCTTCGCGCCAAAACGGTGCAGTTTTTGCTCCATCGTTAACGCCATTAGCAATCATTGTTGGAATCAGGTGACAAGAAGCAGTCAGCTTGCTGAAATTCTGCTACCATCCTTGCACTATTCATCTTGCAAAGTGGCAGCGACTATGAAATTTGTCTCTTTTAATATCAACGGCCTGCGTGCCCGTCCCCATCAACTGGCAGCCATTGTTGAAAAACACCAACCGGATGTTATTGGCTTACAGGAGACAAAAGTCCACGACGATATGTTCCCTCTCGAAGAGGTAGCAAAGCTCGGTTACAACGTCTTTTATCACGGCCAGAAAGGTCATTACGGTGTGGCGCTGTTAACGAAAGAAACGCCAATTGCGGTACGTCGTGGCTTCCCGGGCGATGACGAAGAAGCGCAGCGTCGTATCATCATGGCAGAAATTCCGTCCCCTCTGGGCAATATAACGGTGATCAACGGCTATTTCCCGCAGGGCGAAAGCCGTGACCATGAAACCAAATTCCCGGCCAAAGCCGCGTTTTATCAGAACCTGCAAAACTATCTGGAGACAGAGCTGAAGCGCGACAATCCGGTATTGATCATGGGCGATATGAATATTAGCCCAACCGACCTCGATATCGGCATCGGCGAAGAGAACCGTAAACGCTGGCTGCGTACCGGAAAATGCTCCTTCCTGCCGGAGGAGCGTGAATGGATGGAACGCCTGCTGGGCTGGGGTCTGGTGGATACCTACCGTCACGCAAATCCTGAAAAGAATGACCAGTTCTCATGGTTTGATTATCGCTCAAAAGGCTTTGACGATAACCGTGGCCTGCGTATCGATCTGCTGCTGGCGAGCAACCCGCTGGCGGAACGCTGTGAAGAAACCGGCATCGACTATGAAATTCGCAGCATGGAAAAACCGTCCGACCATGCGCCTGTATGGGCTAAATTCCGCGTCTGACCGTTTGTGTCTTTTTACTCTCCGGGCCCGGCCTGGAGAGTCAGTTTATTCTGTGCAAAATCAATAAAGCGACGGTAATACATTGTTGCGGCCGGAAATTTATTATATCTTCGCGCGCTCTTTTCGCTGACGAAAATGCTCCATTGCACTCGGTTTTACAGGAGAACCCCCATGAAAAAGAAGTTCGCATAAAGCCGAATACCGGCTGCTGATTGTCGCGGTCCTGTTCTGCGTTCTGGCGGGAGTTTTCCATCATTATGGTCTGACCGACCTGATAACCAATTTCCATCATTTACAAGACGTCATCCGCCAAAGCGGTATGTTCGGCTATACGCTTTATATCCTGCTGTTTATTGTTGCTGCGCTGTGTCTGATCCCTGGTAGCATCCTGGTGATCGTCAGCGGTGTGCTGTTTGGCCCCCTGGCTGGGACGCTTATCTCGTTAGTGGCAGCAACCGTGGCCTCGGCGCTGTCGTTTTTGCTGGCTCGCTGGCTTGGACGGGATCTACTACTGAAATACGTTGGGCACACGGCGACGTTTCAGTCTATAGAAAAAGGCATTGCCCATAGCGGAGTAGACTTTCTGATCCTGACCCGGCTCGTGCCGCTGTTCCCCTATAATATTCAAAATTACGCCTATGGGCTGACGGCCATTCCGTTCTGGTCATTTACCGTAATATCGGCATTTACCACCTTACCCGGTATCTTTATCTATACGCTGATGTCGCATGAGCTCGCCAGCGAAGGCATTACCCTGGCATTTATCGGTAAGCTCAGCGTGGCGGGGCTGGCGTTATTCGCCCTCGTTCAGGCAGCCAAAGCCTGGGCCCGGCATAAGCATATTGATCCGTCGGCCAGTCATGAGTGCGCGGGGAAGCGATCAAAATGAAAAAATCGCGGCTGACACGCTATTACCAGATAAGCTTGCTTGTCCTGCTGCTGCTCGCGCTAATGGCGTGGGCATGGATACCTGGCGTGAGCGATTTTCTCCACGGCAGCCTTGCGGCATTTACCACGCTCGATCAGCATGCTCTTGAGAACTTCATTCGTTCTTACGGAACCCAGGCGGCGGTGGTGTCGTTCTTCCTGATGATCTTACAGGCCGTCGTTGCACCGCTTCCTGCGTTTGTGATCACGTTTGCCAATGCCTCGCTGTTTGGCGCATTTTGGGGCGGCGTACTATCCTGGAGCAGCGCAATGGCAGGCGCGGCGCTGTGCTTTTTTATTGCCCGCATTTTAGGCCGGGGGGCGGTGGAAAAGCTAACCGGAAAAATGGTGCTGAACAATATGGACGCTTTTTTCGAGCGCTATGGTAAGCACACTATTCTGGTCTGCCGCCTGTTACCTTTTGTGCCGTTCGACCCGGTAAGCTACGCGGCAGGCCTGACCTCAATTCGTTTTCGCCATTTTTTCATCGCCACAGGCATCGGACAGTTACCCGCCACTATCGTCTACTCATGGGCGGGAAGCCTGTTAACCGGTGGCACATTTTGGTTTGTGACGGGTCTGTTTGTCCTGTTTGCCCTGAGCGTGGTGATATCGGTGGCGAGAAGCCTTTATCTTGAGCGTCAACGGGAAAAAAGCTGAAACCTTCCCTCATTTTTAGCCATGGAGATATTATGCGTTACTGCTTATTGAGTCTGAGTTTGTTGCTCTGCCCGCTGGCGACGTTTGCCCAGGACGCCAGCTGGCAACAAATCAAAAATGACGCCCACGGCCAAACGGTGTGGTTCAACGCCTGGGGTGGCGATAATGCAGTTAACCAGTATCTCGACTGGGTTAGCGGCGAGATGAAAACGCATTACGCCATTAACCTGAAGATCGTGCGCCTGGCGGACGCCGCCGATGCCGTAAAACGCATCCAGACGGAATCGGCATCCGGGCGAAAAAGCGGCGGCTCTGTCGATTTACTGTGGGTTAACGGCGAAAACTTCCGTACCTTGAAAGAAGCCGGGCTGCTGCAAACCCAGTGGGCGCAATCGCTGCCTAACTGGCGCTATGTTGATACACAAAAACCGGTGACCGAAGATTTCTCCGTTCCAACAGAGGGGGCGGAATCACCATGGGGCGGTGCCCAACTCACCTTTATTGCCCGGCGAGATCTCACCGCGCAGCCGCCGCAATCTCCGCAGGCACTGCTTGAATTTGCGCAGGCGCACCCTGGCACGGTGACTTATCCGCGCCCGCCAGACTTTACCGGAACGGCTTTCCTTGAACAGCTGTTAATATCGCTCACCACCAAACCACAGGCATTGAAAGTTGCGCCTGATGCAGCGACATTCGCCGAGGTTACCGCGCCATTGTGGCAGTATCTTGATACCTTGCACCCTGTACTTTGGCGTGAAGGCAAAGATTTTCCGCCCACGCCAGCACGAATGGATGCGCTGCTCAATAGCGGCACCCTGCGTTTATCATTGACCTTTAACCCGGCCCACGCGCAGCAAAAAGTAGCCAGCGGCGAATTGCCTAAAAGCAGCTACAGTTTTGGTTTCTCACAGGGCATGCTCGGCAACGTGCACTTTGTTGCCATTCCGGCGAATGCCCACGCCAGTGCCGGAGCAAAAGTCGTGGCAAACTTCCTGCTTTCTCCTGAAGCACAACTGCGCAAAGCTGACCCGGCTGTCTGGGGAGATCCTTCGGTGCTTGATCCACAAAAATTACCTGACGAACAGCGTGATGCGCTGCTGACGCGGATCCCACAGGGGCTCCCTGCCGTGCTGCCAGAACCGCATGCAGCCTGGGTAAACGCTCTGGAACAAGAATGGCTACGCCGCTACGGTACACATTAATTCTGCTACTCTGGGCCATCATGGCGGCAGTTTATCTGCCGTTGGTGCCTGCGGCAGGGTCTCTGGTAACACCAGCGCTTAGTACCGCGCACTGGCTGGCGCTCTTTGCCGATCCTCAGCTCCCGCAGGCGTTACTGGCAACGCTGGTTTCCGTAGGCCTCGCGGCTGGCGGTGCGCTGATCATCGCGCTACTGGCGATCCTCACTTTATGGCCCGGCGCAGGCTGGGCGCGGCTGTGCACCCGTCTTCCGTGGCTGCTGGCGATCCCGCATGTTGCCTTCGCCACCAGCGTGCTGTTGGTTTTTGCCGAAGGCGGTATGCTTTGGCAATGGCTCCCGTTCCTCAGTCCCCAGCCGGACCGCTACGGTATTGGACTTGGCGTAACGCTGGCGGTGAAAGAGAGCGCTTTTTTGTTATGGATACTCTCGGCTCTACTGAGTGAAAAACAACTTTCGCAGCAGGTTATCGTATTGGATTCGCTGGGTTACAGCCGACTGCAATGCCTGAACTGGCTGGTACTGCCCGCTATTGGCCCGGCATTAGGCAAAGCTATGCTGGCGATTGTCGCCTGGTCGCTCTCCGTTGTGGATGTGGCAATCGTTCTTGGCCCCGGCAATCCGCCAACGCTTGCCGTATTGAGTTGGCAGTGGCTCAGTCAGGGCGATATCGAACAGCAGGCGAAAGGCGCACTCGCCAGCCTGTTGCTGGTGCTGTTGCTCCTCATTATCGCGCTGGTGGGTTATCTGCTCTGGCGCGCCTGGCGACGTACTATCCCGGCTGTAAACGGTGAACGCCTGCATTTTTCATCCGCGACAATCGCACGCCCGCTGGTACAGATTTTGCCCGTCAGCGGTGTGGTATGCGTGCTGGTACTGACGCTTATCGCCAGCTATTCCTCGCTAAACCACGAGGCGCTCAGCAATAGCCTGCAACTGGGACTCCTTTCCAGCGTGCTGGCGCTAATGATACTTTTTGCCTGGCTGGAATGGGGTCCACAAACCGGACACCGCTGGATCTGGCTACCGCTCATTTTGCCTGCGCTACCGCTGGTAACCGGACAATATCTGCTGGCGTTATATGCCGGACAAGATGGACTAATGACAACCATTATCTGGGGCCACCTGCTGTGGGTGATACCCTGGATGCTGTTTGTGCTTAAACCGGCGTGGCAGCGCATTGACCCACGAATAATTTTGATTGCGCAAACGCTGGGCTGGACGCGGGGGCGGATATTCTGGCTGGTGAAATGCCCGCAGCTGGCGCGCCCGGCATTGATTGCCTTCGCGGTGGGCTTCTCGGTTAGTATCGCCCAGTATATGCCAACGCTGTGGCTAGGTGCCGGACGCTATCCCACGTTGACCACCGAAGCGGTGGCATTAAGCAGCGGCGGTAGCAGTGCGATTCTGGCAACACAAGCGTTGTGGCAGCTTCTTCTACCACTGCTCGTTTTCGCACTCGCAGCCTTTCTCGCCGCGTGGATCGGCCGTTTTCGACAAGGACTCCGCTAATGCTTACCGTACGAGGCGTTTCGTTGTATCAGGGCGCGAAAGCGCTGGTGAAGGACGTTAATTTTCAGGTAAATAGATGTGACATTGTCACTATTATGGGGCCTTCCGGCAGCGGGAAATCTTCGCTATTTTCATGGATGATTGGGGCGTTGTCTCCTCAGTTTCGTGCCTCAGGCGAACTGTGGCTCAATGAACGACGCATCGACACGTTACCTACCGCGCAGCGCCAGATTGGCATTTTGTTCCAGGATGCGCTGCTGTTTGACCATTTCAGCGTTGGGCAGAATTTACTGCTGGCCTTACCCGCCAGCCTGCAAGGTCCCGCCAGACGCCATGCTGTAGAAAGCGCACTCACGCGCGCGGACCTGGCTGGATTTTACTCGCGCGATCCGGCATCGCTCTCCGGTGGGCAACGCTCGCGTATCGCCCTGCTTCGCGCGCTATTGGCGCAGCCCCAGGCGCTATTACTCGATGAACCCTTTAGCAGGCTGGATGCGTCGCTGCGCGATACCTTCCGCCAGTGGGTCTTCACCGAGGTGCGTAAGCTGGGGATACCGGTGGTACAGGTAACCCATGACACGCAGGACGTCCCGCCAGCAGGCCGCGTATTTCAGATGGAAAACTGGGCGTGAATGTGGCGATATGCTGCGTTAACGCAAAGTTTTTACGTAACTGGCGGCACAGAATGTCGTCTTCTTTTTTTCAACGTCGGGCTATTCGATGAAACGTGTTTCTCTAATGACCGCGCTGGCACTGGCTTTAGGGCTCGCTTGCGCTTCTTCCTGGGCTGCTGAAACAGCACAGACGCTCACCCTCAACCAGTTACAGCAAAAGCAAGGCGCGGCGATCGATACCCGTCAGAGCGCTTTTTACAACGGCTGGCCACAATCGCTCAATGGTCCTTCAGGACACGAACCTTCCGCACTGAACCTGTCTGCCGCCTGGCTCGACAAGATGAATGATGAACAACTCAGCGCCTGGGTTAAGTCACATCAGCTTAAGACCGACGCTCCGGTGGCGCTGTATGGTAGCGATAACGACATGCAGGCCGTTAAATCCCGTCTGCAAAAAGTTGGCTTTAACCAGATTTCAACCCTCAGCGATGCGCTTACAGACCCTGCCCGTCTGCAACGTCTGCCGCACTTCGAACAGTTGGTTTACCCACAGTGGCTGGACGATCTTCAGCAGGGTAAAGACGTAACTGCCAAACCGGCGGGTGACTGGAAGGTGATTGAAGCCGCCTGGGGCGCGCCGAAATTGTATCTGCTCAGCCACATCCCCGGCGCGGGCTACATTGATACCAATGAAGTTGAAAGCGAACCGCTGTGGAATAAAGTTTCCGACGAGCAGCTTAAAGCGATGCTGGCGAAACATGGTATCCGCCACGACACCACGGTGATTTTATACGGCCGCGATGTCTATGCCGCCGCTCGCGTGGCGCAAATAATGCTGTACGCAGGCGTGAAAGACGTTCGTCTGCTCGACGGCGGTTGGCAAACCTGGTCCGACTCAGGTTTACCGGTCGAACGCGGCACTCCGCCAACGGTAAAACCAGAACCTGATTTCGGCGTGAAAATCCCTGCCCAGCCGCAGCTTATGCTGGATATGGAACAGGCGCGCGGTCTGCTGCATCGCCAGGATGCATCTTTGGTGAGCATTCGTTCATGGCCGGAATTTGTCGGTACCACCAGCGGTTACAGCTACATTAAGCCAAAAGGCGAGATCGCAGGCGCGCGTTGGGGCCACGCGGGCAGCGACTCCACCCACATGGAAGATTTCCATAACCCGGATGGCACCATGCGCAGCGCGGATGACATCGCCGCCATGTGGAAGCAATGGAATATCCTGCCGAATCAACAGGTCTCTTTCTATTGCGGTACCGGCTGGCGCGCTTCAGAAACGTTTATGTATGCCCGCGCGATGGGCTGGAAAAACGTCTCTGTTTACGATGGTGGCTGGTACGAGTGGAGCAGCAATCCGAAAAACCCGGTCGCCAGCGGTGAACGGGGTCCGGACGCCAGCAAGTAAGACTGGCATTATTGCCGGATGCGGCGAGAGCGCTTTACCCAGCCTGGATATATCATCGTTGTAGGCCGGATAAGCGAAGCGCATCCGGCAACGCAATACCTTATACCTGACGCTGAACGGTTTTCAGCGTCAGATATCCGCTCCAGATCCGGGTGAAAGTTGTCATCCAGCACAACGCGCCAAAGCCCCACGCCAGCACGGCAAAATACTCCGGGAACAGACACCCCAACACAAACAGCAAAATCGTCTCAGTTCCTTCTGTCAGCCCGCCAAGATAATAAAACGATTTATGCGCGTAACCGGGGTTATCAATCTGATGTTTTGCTGCCAGTGCGGCGAAGGCCAGAAAGCTGCTACCAGTGCCAATAAATGCGAACAACAGCCAACTGCCAGCCAGCGCATTTTGCGCCGGAGCGGCAATAATAAAACCAAACGGCACTATGGCGTAAAACAGAAAATCGAGCGAGATATCGAGAAATCCGCCAGCGTCGGTTAGCCCTCTGCGCCGCGCCAGCGCCCCATCCAGCCCGTCAAACAACCGATTGAGCACAATGGCCACCAGCGCCGCCAGATACCAGCCTAACGCCAGAAATGGCAACGCCAGCACGCCTATAGCAAAACCGACCAGCGTAAGTCCGTCCGGGGTAATCGCCGGTTTATCAATAATGCCTACGCACCGATGCAACAGCGGTTTTAATCGTGGATGAAGATGACGGTCAAGCATGCGGGCGTCCTTTAAAACTGTCGCACAGTCCCTGCGAGGGAATATCGAGAGCAGCATTAAAACGCGCCGAGAGATTTTGAAACGCGATCAGCGCGGTCATTTCCGTAATGACATCATCGGTAAAATGCTGCTTCATCTGCGCTTTCAGCGCATCGTCAACCTGTGGAGGCGTTGCGGTCACCGCATCGGCATAGGCCAGCGCTACGCGTTCTTCAGCGCTAAACAGCGTCGAATCTTGCCAGTTGGCAACCTGCATGACTTTATCCAGCGCGCCACAGCGTTCTGCCAGCCGTAGACTATTTGCATCAACACAGAAAGCGCATTGGCACACCTGAGAAACTCGGGTCATCAACAGCGCGCGCATCACCGGCGTTAAGCGCGCCTTTTTACGCTCCAGAAACCCGACAAACAGCGCCACCAGCCAGAACAGAAACGGCATCCGCCCCCACCAGCGCGTGGGATGTAGCACATCGCCATAATGTTTTTTCTGCGTAGCAACGAGCGGTTTTAAGCTGGAAGGGATACGCGTTAACGGCTTTACCCACGAGTGAGGTTCGTTCAACGGTGGCTCCTGAATACTTTAGATAAAACAAAGATAACGATAGTATGTCATTTTCTGCTGTTAGATCTTGATGAATATGATGAAAACCCTCGACGTGGTCGCCGCTATCATTGAACGTGATGGCAAAATTTTACTGGCTCAGCGTCCGCTACATGCGGATCAGTCAGGCATGTGGGAGTTGGCCGGCGGTAAGGTTGAGCCGGGTGAAAATCAACCCGAGGCGCTGATCCGTGAACTGCGTGAAGAGTTGGGCATTGAGGCAGTCGTGGGGCGCTACATTGCCAGTCATCAGCGCGAGGTTTCAGGCCGACTTATTCACCTACATGCCTGGCATGTGCCGTCGTATCAAGGGGAGCTGAGAGCGCATGAACATCAGGATATCGTCTGGTGCTCACCCGAAGAGGCGCTGCGTTATCCGCTGGCGCCCGCCGATATCCCGCTGTTAGAGGCGTTTATCCTTTTACGCGCCGCCAGACCAGCGGATTCGTGCTGATCGTTTTATCATCGCGCTGGCACTGCAACAGAACGCCATCAGCTTTAATCACCGCCCCTTCAGAGTAGTTTTGATCCTGATAAATACAACACTGGCTACAGGGCTGCGCCCGCTGACCGCTGGAACTGAACACTTCCGGCGGAACATTCACCTGCACATCCGGGCGATAAAGCTGATTTGCCAGCGTCGCGCTGGAAACCAGTACCAACGCTCCTGCCATGATTAAACGGCGCATTGTCTTTCCTTTTTAACTGACATTTATGCTCAGTATAACGGTATAAATCGGCAGAAACTTTAGTCCCTTCCATCATCGTTTTTGGTTATGACCCACGGCGCAATATTAATTTACTTAGCGGGGTTAATTTTTTCTTGCGTCACGTCACACTGCTGATGGTATAGTCAAAAACTGCACAACACATAACATAAATATCAAAAATATAACCATATCAATACATAAGAGGTTTTTATATCTATGGATCAGACATGTTCTCTGGAGTCATTCCTTAACCATGTGCAAAAGCGCGACCCGAATCAGACCGAGTTCGCGCAAGCCGTTCGTGAGGTAATGACGACGCTGTGGCCCTTCCTTGAGCAGAACCCGCGTTATCGTCAGATGTCGTTGCTTGAACGTCTGGTTGAACCGGAGCGCGTGATTCAGTTCCGCGTAGTCTGGCTGGACGATCGCAATCAGGTGCAGGTTAACCGTGCGTGGCGCGTACAGTTTAGCTCCGCCATCGGCCCGTACAAAGGCGGTATGCGTTTCCACCCTTCAGTAAACCTGTCGATCCTGAAATTCCTTGGCTTTGAGCAGACGTTTAAGAACGCCCTCACCACACTGCCAATGGGCGGTGGTAAAGGCGGGAGCGATTTCGATCCGAAAGGTAAAAGCGAAGGCGAAATCATGCGTTTCTGCCAGGCACTGATGACCGAACTGTTCCGCCATTTAGGCCCTGATACCGACGTCCCGGCGGGCGACATCGGCGTGGGTGGTCGTGAAGTCGGCTTTATGGCCGGGATGATGAAAAAACTGTCTAACAACAGCGCCTGTGTCTTTACCGGTAAAGGTCTCTCTTTCGGCGGCAGCCTGATCCGCCCGGAAGCCACCGGCTACGGTCTGGTGTACTTCACCGAAGCAATGCTCAAACGTCATGGTCTGGGCTTTGAAGGCATGCGCGTGGCTGTTTCTGGCTCCGGCAACGTAGCGCAATTCGCCATTGAAAAAGCCATGGAGTTTGGCGCGCGGGTAGTTACCGCCTCCGATTCCAGCGGTACCGTGGTCGACGAAAGCGGATTTACTAAAGAAAAACTGGCGCGTCTGTGCGCGATCAAAGACAGCCGAGACGGTCGCGTGGCGGATTACGCCCGTGAATTTGGCCTGACCTATCTGGAAGGCAAGCAGCCGTGGTCGGTTCCGGTCGATATCGCCCTGCCGTGCGCCACTCAGAACGAACTGGATGTCGATGCAGCACGCGTACTGATCGCCAACGGCGTGAAAGCTGTCGCCGAAGGGGCAAACATGCCGACCACTATCGAAGCTACCGATCTGTTCCTCGAAGCGGGCGTACTATTCGCGCCGGGTAAAGCCGCAAACGCCGGTGGCGTAGCGACATCCGGTCTGGAAATGGCGCAAAACGCCGCTCGTCTGGGCTGGAAAGCGGAGAAAGTGGATGCACGCCTGCACCACATCATGCTGGATATTCACCATGCCTGCGTTGAATACGGCGGCGAAAGCAAGCAGACCAACTACGTACGTGGCGCCAACATCGCAGGTTTCGTGAAGGTTGCCGACGCGATGCTGGGTCAGGGCGTGATTTAATATTATCTCTGCAGGCCAGTAGGCCGGATAAAGCACGGGTGCCGTATCCGGCTAAGCCTGATGCGCTATGCTTACCAGGCCTACAAAGTTACAGTCCCGCCTCTTCAGATGGCGGGATTTTTTTCGCCGGACGTTTACGCGGCGCACCCTTTTTCTTATCGCCACCACTACCGCCCGGCGCGGCAATCCCACGGAAGCGTCGTACCGGTGTGCTGCGCGCCTGATCGATAAGCTGATACAGCGTCCCCACCAGCGGTTGCATGAAATCCTGATAGCGACACTGCTTTTCGCTGATTTGGGTCAGGATAGATTCCCAGTGCGCTGTCATGTCCGGGCGCGTCGCCATTTCTGGCAACGAGTGGAACAGCGCTTTTCCCGCATCGGTCGAATGGATATACCGCCCTTTTTTCACCAGGAACCCACGCTTAAACAGCAGCTCGATAATTCCGGCACGTGTCGCTTCCGTACCTAAACCATCCGTTGCGCGCAGGATCTTCTTCAGATCTTTATCCTGCACGAATCGCGCAATCCCGGTCATCGCTGACAGCAGCGTGGCATCGGTAAAGTGCCGCGGGGGCTGGGTCTGACGTTCAACCACTTCGCCTTTTTCGCACAGCAGTTCGTCATCTTTTGCCACCACCGGCAGCGGCGTTCCGTCGTTATCTTCGTCGCGCTCTTTGTTACCGAGCAGCGTGCGCCATCCGGCTTCCGCCAGAAAACGCGCTTTGGCGACAAACTTACCTTTGGCGATATCCAGCTCAATAACGCACTTCCTGAATACCGCATCTGCGCAAAATTGCATCAGATACTGACGGGCAATCAGGTTGTAAATTTTCGCTTCGTTGTCGTTCAGGTTAATGGACGAACTGCGTGCGGTAGGAATGATGGCGTGGTGCGCATCCACTTTTTTATCGTCCCAACAGCGATTTCGCGTATCGGGATTGACCGCCGGTTGCGGGAGCAGATCCGGCGCATGGACGCTAATCGCGTTCAGTACCGCGTGACGTCCGGCAAAATGCTCTTCCGGCAGATAACGGCTATCCGAACGCGGATAGGTAATCAACTTATGGGTTTCATACAGCTTCTGGCAGATATCCAGAACGTTTTGCGCACTTAAACCGAAGCGCTTCGCCGCTTCAATCTGCAACGCCGACAGCGAGAACGGCAACGGCGCGGATTCTGATTCCCGTTTATCGTTATAGCTGGTGACTATCGCCGGTTGACCGTTAATACGGTTCACCACGTGTTCAGCCAGCGTGCGATTCAGCAAGCGCCCTTCTTCATCCTGATACGGCTCACACGCTTCGCTCGGCTGCCAGATAGCGGTAAACCGCTCATCGGCGGGCGTTACGATATGCGCTTTCACTTCGAAGAAGTCTTTGGCAACGAAATTCTCAATCTCTTCATCGCGACGCACAACCAGCCCGAGCACCGGCGTTTGTACGCGCCCGACCGAAAGTACGCCCTGATAGCCTGCGTTACGTCCAAGAATGGTGTAAGCGCGCGTCATATTGATACCGTACAGCCAGTCCGCACGCGCTCGCGCCAGTGCCGACACGCACAGCGGGATAAACTCACTGTTGGCACGCAGACGCTCAATAGCCCGCTCAACGGCCTGCGGATTGAGGTCGTTAATCAGGCAACGCTGCACCTTCTGGCGCTTTTCAGGCGCCAGTTGCAGGTAATCCAGCACTTCATCCACCAGCAGTTGCCCTTCACGATCGGGGTCACCGGCGTGAATAACTTCGCTGGCCTCATGCAAAAAGCGCTTAATGACGTTGAGCTGTTTGGTTACCGAGGGGCGCGGTTGCAGTTGCCACTTTTCAGGGACAATCGGCAGATCGACCAGACTCCAGCGAGCATAACGACTGTCGTAGGCATCCGGCTGCGCCTGTTCAAGCAGGTGACCAATACACCAGGTCACCACTTGTCCATTTCCGCATTCGATAAAACCATCGCCTTTGCGATGCGGCTTCGGCAGCACATCGGCGATAGCACGCGCCAGACTTGGTTTTTCGGCAATAAACAACCGCATCGAGTTAACGAATCTCAACCATGGCGCGACCGCCACGAGCTTCCACTAACTCACCAATGGCGGTGAGATCGATACCGAACTGCGCCGCTGCCGCTTTCACTTCGGCTTCAGCTTCCGGCGTTACCGCCAACAACAGGCCACCGGACGTTTGCGGATCGCACAGCAGATCGCGTACCGATTGCGGCATTTCACCCATCAGGTGTCCGTAGCTGGCAAAGTTACGTTGGGTACCCCCCGGCACTGCGCCGTGGGCGATGTATTCTTCAACGCCAGGCAGCTTAGGAATATCCTGGTAGACGATTTGCGCCTGAACGCCTGCGCCCTGACACATCTCACTCAGATGCCCTAACAGACCAAAACCGGTCACGTCGGTCATGGCTTTTACACCGTCGATATCGGCGAATGCCGCACCGGCAATGTTCATTCGGCACATCACTTCCGTCGCCAGTCCTTTGTGTTCTTCCTTCAGCAGTGATTTTTTCTCTGCTGTCGTCAGCACGCCAATCCCCAGAGGCTTGGTCAGGAATAACTTACACCCTGCCTCTGCAGTGCTGTTTTTCTTCACACGTTCGGTCGGCACAACGCCGGTTACCGCAAGGCCAAAGATAGGCTCTGGGGCATCAATAGAGTGGCCGCCCGCCAGCGCAATACCCGCCTGACGGCAGGCAAAGCGCCCGCCTTCAGTTACTTCGCGGGCGATTTCCGGCGCCAGCTTATCAAGCGGCCAGCCCAAAATAGCAATTGCCATAATCGGTTTGCCGCCCATAGCGAAAATATCGCTGATGGCGTTAGTCGCGGCGATGCGGCCAAAATCAAACGGATTATCGACAATCGGCATAAAGAAATCGGTGGTGCTGATAACGCTGGTGCCGTTTCCCAGATCGTATACGGCCGCGTCGTCGCGGGTTTCATTACCCACCAGTAAGTTCGGATCAACAAACTTCGCCTGCTCGCTGTGCAGGATGGTTTCCAGCACTTTTGGGGAAATTTTACAACCGCAACCGGCTCCGTGGCTGTATTGCGTTAAACGAATAGCTTGCTCGCTCATGGACATCTCCTGTCATTGCAATCCGGATATGGTAGCGCTCATTCCATGATGTGGTAAGAGTGACTGTCTGAATTCGGGTGTCTTTGCTCAGAATCCAGACAGTTTTGCCGTTGATATCAGAAATAACGGACGAATGCGCCCGGATCGGCAAGGTTAATCGTCGTGGACGCTTTTAACTGCGGTGTGCCCAGATAGAGGAAACCGACAATTTTATCTTGCGGGCGACAGTCGAATGCTTCGCGAACGACCGCACTTTCGGTTAATGCACCACTGCGCCAGATACCGCCAAAGCCCTGGGCAATTGCGGCCATCTGCATCGCCATCACCGCACAACCGGCAGACATTTCTTGTTCCCACAGAGGAACCTTGTCGTTTTCTTCACATTTCGCCACCACGGTAATAATCAGCGGCGCGCGAAACGGTGCGCTGCGCGCTTTTTCCTGGGCTTTCTCATCACTGCCTGCGGCAATCGCGCCTTTTTCAAGCACTGCGCTAAAACGCTCACGCCCTTCACCCTCAATGACAAAAAATTGCCACGGTTGCAGCGTTTTGTGGTCTGGCGCGCGCATTCCCGCCCGCAGAATGTTTTGCAGTTGCTCTCCTGCCGGGGCCGGCTCGACGAGACGAGAGGCGCTACGACGGGTAATCAGTAATTCGAGTGCATCCATTTGCTTAACTCCAACAATGAGATTTGTTCACAAAATTAACACGTGAGCGGATTTTGTTACAGCACAGGCGGTGATTCCTGCTGACAAGTGCCTGTCGGGTCATTACGATAGCCTCATCTTATCGCCTTTCTCCGGGATTTCGGGATGGCGTGTTGTTAATCGGTAGGGAGAATACATGCGAACCCTGTGGCGATTTATTGCCGGATTTTTTAAATGGACATGGCGATTACTTAATTTCGTCCGTGAATTTGTGCTTAACCTGTTCTTCATCTTTTTGGTGCTGGTGGGCGTGGGGATCTGGATGCAAGTCAGCAGCAGCAATACCAGCGAACACGCTGAGCGAGGCGCACTGCTGCTGGATATCTCGGGGGTGATCGTCGACAAACCTTCGAGCACCAGCCGCTTAAGCGTCATTGGTCGTCAGCTGTTTGGCGCCAGTTCCGATCGTCTGCAGGAAAACTCCCTGTTCGATATCGTGAATACCATTCGCCAGGCAAAAGATGATCGCAACATCACCGGCATTGTGATGGATCTGAAAAATTTTGCCGGGGCCGACCAGCCTTCCATGCAGTATATCGGTAAAGCGCTGCGGGAATTCCGCGACAGCGGCAAACCGGTCTTTGCCGTAGGCGATAACTTCAGCCAGGGGCAGTACTACCTCGCCAGTTTCGCCAATAAAATTTATCTCTCTCCGCAGGGTTCCGTTGATCTGCATGGCTTTGCCACCAACGGTTTGTACTACAAGTCCCTGCTCGACAAGCTGAAAGTTTCCACGCACGTATTCCGTGTCGGGACTTATAAGTCTGCCGTAGAGCCGTTTATCCGTGATGATATGTCTCCTGCCGCGCGTGAAGCCGACAGCCGCTGGATCGGCGAGCTGTGGCAGAACTATCTCGACACGGTTGCTGCCAACCGACAGATCCCTGCTCAGCAGGTGTTCCCGGGCGCACAGGCCATGCTGGACGGTTTGACAAAAGTCGATGGTGATACCGCGAAATATGCGCTCGACAACAAACTGGTGGATGCACTGGCCTCCAGCGCCGAAGTCGAAAAAATGCTGACCAAACAGTTTGGCTGGAGCAAAGCGGATAAAAATTATCGCGCTGTCAGCTATTACGATTACTCGCTGAAAACGCCAGCGGATACCGGGGACAGTATTGGCGTCGTCTTCGCGAATGGCGCCATTATGGACGGTGAAGAAACCCCTGGGAATGTGGGCGGTGACACGACTGCCGCGCAGATCCGCGAAGCACGTCTTGATCCGAAAGTGAAAGCAATTGTGCTGCGCGTGAACAGCCCTGGCGGCAGCGTAAGCGCCTCCGAAGTCATTCGCGCTGAGTTGGCTGCGGCAAAAGCGGCAGGCAAACCGGTTGTCGTGTCCATGGGCGGCATGGCGGCATCCGGCGGGTACTGGATCTCCACCCCAGCAAGCTACATTGTGGCGAACCCCAGCACGCTGACCGGTTCAATCGGGATCTTTGGCGTGATCAACACCGTGGAAAACAGTCTGGATTCCATTGGTGTACACACCGACGGCGTGGCGACATCCCCACTGGCGGATATCTCCATCACCAAAGCGTTACCGCCTGAAGTGCAGCAAATGATGCAACTGAGCATCGAGAACGGCTATAAGCGCTTTATCACGCTGGTCGCAGATGCGCGTAAGACAACGCCTGAGCAGATTGACAAAATCGCGCAGGGCCACGTCTGGACCGGCCAGGATGCGAAAGCCAACGGTCTGGTAGACAGTCTGGGTGATTTTGATGACGCCGTGGCAAAAGCGGCTGAGCTGGCCAAACTGAAACAATGGCACATTGAGTATTATCAGGACGAACCGACATTCGTTGATATGGTGATGGACAGCATGTCCGGTTCCGTTCGTGCCATGCTGCCTGAAGCTATCCAGGCGATGCTCCCGGCGCCGCTCGCTTCTGCGGCGAGTACAGTTAAAGCGGAAAGCGATAAGCTGGCCGCGTTTAACGATCCGCAAAACCGTTATGCGTTTTGCCTGACTTGCGCCAACGTTCGCTAACCTGCCAATGCTGCCCCTGTCGGGGCAGCATTTTTTACGCATTCTGATGTCGCGTACTGCGACAATCTCCAGGCGTACTGCCAAACTCCCGACTAAACAAACGAATAAAGTGCGCACAGTCGCTAAATCCCAGACGCAGCGCAATCTCCGTGACGCTCTCTCCAGAATTCATCAGCAACCAGTGGGCATAACGCAAACGCGCACGTCGGATAAACTCTCCCGGCGATTGGGCGAACTCGGCGTTAAACAACCGGGTAAGCTGTCGCGGACTCAGGTTGACTTCAGCGGCCAGCCAACGGGTCGATATGGGCTTTACCAGCCCTTGCTCAATTAAAAAGACCGCTTTGCGTAACCGACTATCGCTCACGTGGGTAAAACCTATCGCTCTGGAGACCGCCACTGATGTGCTGTCTATGCGGTTGGGTACGGACATCTGGAAGATGGCTTTTGTCGCTCTGTCTGGGCCACAGTGGCGGCGAATAAGCTCTGTTGCCAGCCCTATCGTCGAAATGCCGCCAGGACATGTCAGAATCCCTTTTTCCTCATAAAAATCGACCCCGCTACGGGCAGTAAGCTGAGGAAATTGCGTTTTAAAATCATTCTGATGCCAGGGGTGGATCGCCGCCGTCAGCCCATTGAGGAAACCTTCTTGCGCCAGAACAAAGCTGCCCGTACAAATGCCTACCAGCGGAATGTTGAGCTGATGCGCAAGATGCAGATAACGTCGCGAGGCCAGATCGGCTTTCGCCATACTGCGCAGCAAGCCGCCAATCACCACCACATAATCAAATTGTTCCGGTGCAACGAATGCGCTATCCGGCATCATCGCCATTCCTGAACTGCTTAGAACAGGTCGGTCAGGTGTAGCGCTCATCAAACGCCAGGAGCAGCGAATTTTCTGGCTATCATCCCCCATGTCCGCCGCATGACGTAACGCATCGGTCAACCCCGCCAGCGCCAGCAGAGGAAATTCCGGCCACAGGAGAATGCCGACATTCAACTGTGGTCTGCGCGGTGTCTCTGTCTGACTCGCATCGATAGCTGTAATGATGTCTCCATCCGCCCACTCGCCTGGTTGAAAAATTCTCAGGTCTTTCTTCACTTCAGGCTCCATGCGTATTGTCATTAGGACGAAATATGATAACGGCAATCGCTATATCCAAAAAGGAAGGCTGCTACTGTAATCCTGAGGAAGTAAAACAACACTGTACAAACGGGACAAGGCACTGAACATAAATGACATATTGATCGGATGGCAGGTATGCGTCATTTGCACTGTATTTTTTCAGGGGGGACTTTATACTGCGCCTGTTTATGCACAACTTAACCTGTGACGCCCATGCAAAAGAAATCGATTTACGTTGCCTATACCGGCGGTACCATTGGTATGCAGCGCTCAGAACAGGGTTATATTCCTGTGTCCGGCCATCTCCAGCGTCAGCTGGCACTGATGCCTGAATTCCACCGCCCAGAGATGCCAGACTTCACCATCCACGAATACGTCCCGCTGATGGATTCCTCCGACATGACGCCAGAAGACTGGCAGCATATTGCGGAAGACATTAAAGCGCACTACGACGATTACGATGGTTTTGTCATCCTGCACGGTACTGACACCATGGCGTTTACGGCTTCAGCGCTCTCTTTCATGCTGGAGAATCTGGGTAAACCGGTTATTGTGACAGGGTCACAAATCCCATTAGCAGAGCTACGTTCTGACGGACAAATCAATTTGCTGAATGCGTTGTACGTTGCAGCAAATTATCCGATTAATGAAGTTACCCTGTTTTTCAACAATCGACTGTTTCGTGGCAACCGGACCACTAAAGCGCATGCTGATGGTTTTGACGCGTTTGCCTCACCCAACCTTGCACCACTGCTGGAAGCCGGGATCCATATCCGTCGGCTGGGAACACCGCCCGCCCCCCACGGCACAGGTGAGTTGATTGTTCACCTCATTACTCCACAACCGATTGGCGTGGTCACCATTTATCCAGGGATCTCCGCTGATGTAGTACGCAACTTCCTGCGCCAGCCTGTAAAAGCATTAATTTTGCGCTCCTACGGCGTGGGCAATGCGCCGCAGAATAAAGAGTTCCTGAAAGAACTTGAAGATGCGAGCTCGCGTGGCATTGTGGTGGTGAACCTTACGCAGTGTATGTCCGGCAAGGTGAACATGGGGGGCTATGCAACAGGTAATGCCCTGGCACATGCTGGCGTGATTGGCGGCGCGGATATGACCGTCGAAGCCACACTTACCAAACTGCACTATTTGCTGAGTCAGGGACTGGATACGCAGACAATTCGTGAAGCAATGACGCAAAATCTGCGTGGTGAGCTCACGCCTGACGATTAAAGGAGTCTATGCCCATGGCCCGAGCCTTACTGTTGGTCGATTTACAAAATGACTTTTGTGCCGGTGGTGCCCTCGCGGTCCCACAAGGTGACAGCACAATCGATATCGCCAACCGCCTGATTGAATGGTGTGCCATACGCGGCGACACGGTCGTTGCCAGTCTGGACTGGCACCCGGCTAATCACGGTAGTTTTGCCAGCCAGCATCAGGTCGAGCCCTACAGCCAGGGACAACTCGATGGCCTGGCGCAGACGTTCTGGCCCAATCATTGCGTACAAAACAGCGAAGGCGCGGCTTTGCATCCGCTGCTGAACCAGCGTGCGATAACTCAAACTTTCACTAAAGGTGAGAACCCGCTGGTCGATAGCTACAGTGCGTTTTTTGATAACGGTCGTCGTCAGGCTACCGCGCTGAATGCATGGCTACTCGAACACCGCATTGCCGAGCTCATCATCATGGGTCTGGCAACCGACTATTGCGTTAAATTCACCGTACTGGATGCACTCGATCTTGGTTACACCGTCAGCGTTATTACCGACGGGTGCCGTGGCGTTAATATTCAACCCCAGGACAGTGCAAACGCCTTTATGGAAATGGCGGCAGCGGGTGCAACGCTGTATACGTTGGACGACTGGCTGGAAACCCAGCCGTAAGCGATGCCGACAGGATCACTCCTGTCGGCGCGTTATCTCAGGCCAGCGCTGAAATCTCTTCCAGCGATACTTTGCGTGTCTCGATGCCAAAACAAAAAAGAATCAGCGCGCATAGCACCAACATTACTCCTAGAACGATAAAGACCGTAACCGAACTATAACGGGTCAACAAAATAGCGACGCCATAGGGCGTAAACACAGCGACAATCCTTCCCACCGCATTCACAAAACCTGATCCTCTCAATCTAAGGTGCGTGGGCCATAGTTCCGGGACATAAACTGCAGAGGCAAAGCAGACATACATATACAGAAAAAAAATCATCACTAACCCGTAACTCAGAATGGCCCACTCTTCAGTTTGAAGCGAATAGAAATATCCGAGCAATGCGATAATAATCAACAAGAATGAGCCAAACAATCGCCGTGGAAAGCGATCGATAATTAACGCGGCAATAAATATCCCAATCGGCGCGCCAATCATAATTATCGCGGTCATAAATATGGATTTCGTTACATCGATTCCCGAATTAACAAATATCGTCGGGATCCATACCGTAATGGTATAGAGCGAAATATTCATTGCGATAAGCACCGTAATCGCCACCAATGTACAGCGCAACATTGGCCCCTTAAACAAGAGCCAAAATGAACCACTTATCGTGCTTAAATCCGCCGACGAGCATTCGTTCCGGCAGGATGGTAAAGTGATGTTTTTTTCTTTCTCAATTTGCGATTCTACCTGCATAAGATGTTTTTCAGCTTCGCTTCTCTGCCCTTTGCCAGCCAGCCAACGTGGGGATTCAATATAGTATTTTCCCGACAGATACCAGGCCAACAGCATTGCTATGCCACCGAGCAGAAACATCACCCGCCAGCTTAAAAGTGCAATAATCACGACGCCAATTGCCGCAGATAGCATTGGAGCCCAGTTGCCAACAAATGACAGACGGGCAGACCATTTCCCACGAACCGCGGGTGGAATGAATTCTGTAAATGAGGCATAGCCCACCATAATTAGCGCCCCCATTCCAATCCCCATCAGACAACGGAAGAAGATAAGCCAGTACATGTTGGGCACAAACGTTGCAACGCAGGCTGAGGCCCCGACGATTAACAAATTGATGCGGAACGCTTTGCGTCGACCGAGATAATCACCAATAAAGCCCCCGGCTAGTGAACCGATAAAGTAGCCGAACATCAGCGCTGAGCTAAACGCGGCATTAAGATAATTGTTTGACCAGCCAGTGCTGACTAGTTTTGCTAATACCACATTCCCGGAATAGCTGAGAAAACCGGTTATTAATAAACTAAAACTAATAATGCCGAAAATACGAAAATGAAAGAGAGATAAAGGTAAACGATCTAATCTTGCACCGATAGGGTCACATTTTTCCATCTGGATGCCTCAAATTCAGCTAAATAGAAAGTATGGCGATCGCGGCAGAAACAATTTTGCCGCGCGATCCATCATCATTAGATTCTTATGGCATTTCCCAGGTGCAAACTAAAATAATATCGACACAACCCTCGTTATAGCTAATAAACGAGTTGAATATTATTCTCTTTGCAAAATGCAATCCACTCTGCACCCGGTGCCTTATTGGTTATTAGGTAATTAATATGGCTAAAGTCCACGAGCCGTACGAAAGCTTTACGATCAAACTTTGAGTGATCAACTAACAGGGCCACCTCAGTCGCCTGGCGGATCATGGTTTTTTTGATTTCCGCTTCCGCTTCATTAGAATCTAGCGCCCCACTCTGCATATCTAAACCTTTGCAGCTCATCACCATGATATCAACATGATAACGGCTGATAATCTCCTTGGTGATTCTTCCCTGCAGTGACAGCGTATTCTTATTCAGCTCACCGCCGGTAGAAACCACGTTAATTTCTGACTGCGCCAGCTCATGGAATGCTTCAGCCGAATTGGTAAGCAATGTCAGATCGTTTCTTTCCTTCAACAGCTTTAATAACTCCATCGCGGTACTGCTGGAGTCGGCAGCCATTGTGGTCTTATTTTTAATAAACGGTAACGCATTACGGGCAATGATCTGCTTTTCTTCGAAGAAAGATTTTGCACGCTTATAAAAATGAATATTGTCGGACAACGCGGTGGTATTGAGCACAGCACCGCCATATGTTCGGGTCAAAAATCCTTCATCTTCCAGTTTTTCAAGATCGCGGCGAATCGTTTCCTCAGTCACCTGAAAGATTGAACTTAAATTAGATACCGCCACTTTTTTATCGTTAGCCACCATTTGCTTAATGGCTTGAATCCTGTCTTTTGCCGCCACGATGACACCTCTGTTTCCTGCAAAGTAATAATAAGACCCTAGTATCTCACAGGCTATGTTTATTTTCAAAAGAACATGTCTGAATCACAGATTTCAATACTCTTTTACACAGAAACAGAGGTCAATTCTATCTGACTTAATTTATATCCAACGCTTCTGCCATTCGTCTCATCAATAATGAATCATCATCTGTCAGGGGAATGGTTAACGCCTCGACGTTCTCGCGAACCTGTTCAGGTGCGGTTGCGCCACTCAGTAAGGTGATCAAATCGCTTTGCTTTAAAATCCACGCCAGAGCTAGTGCGGGGATTGTGCAGCGGTATTTTTCACACAGCGGCTGCCACTGCTCTAGCATATCAATCACCCGCAGCATATTTTCCCGCTGAAACCAGACCTTGTTAGCCCGCGCGCCGCCAGGAACATAATCTCGGGCGATAGTACCGGTCAACAACCCCTGCTCAAGCGGTGAATATACCTGCACGATGATGCCATTCTGCTGGCATAGCGGCAGCAGATCAGCTTCCAGCGCCCGGTCAAGAATGCTGTACTTGGCTTGGATGATATCCAGCTCACCGTGTTTGAGATATTCCCTGATATGCCCAGAATCGACGTTCGCCGCACCAATCGAACGGATTTTCCCCTCTTTTTTCAGTGCGTTCAGCGTGTCTACGGTTTCCGCAATCGGCGTAAAACAGGGTTCGACCGACTGCCAGTGGGTCATATAGATATCAATACTGTCGATACCCAATCTTTGCAGGCTGGCATCAACCTCCTCACGAATAGACTCAGGCGTGAGGTTTTTATACAGCTGGCGATCGCCCACTTTGTTAAACAGGCTGCCTGTTCGCTCCCAGACGATGCCGCATTTGGTTTCAACGACTACCTCACTGCGCGGCAGCTTTTTCAGCGCCTGACCGACAATCACTTCACTGTTGCCAAAGTTGTAGCCTGGCGCAGTATCAATCAGATTGATACCGCAGCGATGCGCCTCAACAATGGTATCAATACAAATCTGCAGATCGAGATCGCCATTCCATGCCGGACCGCCGCCAATGGCCCATGTACCTAATCCCATGCGGGAGAGCGTAATATCCGTACTGCCTAAAGGAATCATTTTCATCTGCCGCTATTACCCTTCATATTCGTCAAGAAGTTGTTCAACCAGCTTTCTGTTCTTCACACCCGTCGTGGCGCCCACGCTCAGTACCGATATTGCCGCCGTTGCATTAGCAAACAGCGCGCAGTCGCGAAGCGGTTTGCCTTCAAGCAGCGCGGAGATAAATCCTGAAGCAAAGTTATCCCCCGCGCCGATGGTGTCGATGGCGGTAATCCCCGACACGGCCGGGACTACCATTTTCATATCGTCACGTTTGATAAAGCAGCCTCTTTTGCCGGTCTTAATCACGACGGTTTTCACGCCACAGTTCAGGAAACTGTCGGCAATCTCATCCAGCGTCTCTTTCCCGGTGAGCAGTTTTGCCTCTTCAAAATTGGGAAACAGATAATCCACGTAGCTCAGCGCTTCACGGATGTCGTCCAGCGTTTCATTCAGTCGCGGTTTAATCATATCCGCGCAGATAATGAGCTTATGCACTTTCGCCTGCGTGAAAATTGCCGTCAGTGCATCGCCATCCAACAACGGGCTATTAAAAATACTCGCCAGCGACAGCAGCTTTGCCTGAGAGAAACGATCAAAATCAACATCGTTTATATTCAGTTTCCATAAGCTGCCGTTACGGTTAGTCACAAAGGTGCGTTCACCATCAGCGGTGACTAAACCCACGTTAATGGAAGTATCAATATCAGCATCCTGCTTTAGGCTTTTAATATCAATATTCTCCCGATGGCAGTGATCGACAATAAAATAACCGGCTGCATCATTACCTAGCCGACTCATTAACGCCGTGCGATGGCCAAGGCGCGAAATAATCGTCGCCTCATTAATCGCGTCGCCTCCCGTGGTCATGGCTATTCGTTCTAATGGATAAGAGTCAACATCAAAGATATTTTTACTCACTGGTTGCAAGGGAATATCAACAATTGCCGCCCCTATACAAATAACCTCGATATTATCCATATTGTCATTCCGCTTTACCGTCAGAGCCAAACAGTTTGATTTTCTCCAGCGCGCGCTCTTTTACCGCTTTGCGAACTTCACGCTCAACGTGCAGGAACGGCTGATTCTGGTTCTCCTGCACCGCCGCCATTGCCGCCTGGCACAGTTCGGTATGAATATTGATTTTCGAAATACCTAATGAAATGGCTTTTTTGATATCCGCATCACTAATGCCGGACGCGCCGTGCAGCACCAGCGGAACGGATACCGCCTCGCGCACGCGTTTGACCACGTCGAAATTCAGTTTCGGTTCAGAGGTGTAGACGCCATGCTGGTTACCAATCGCCACCGCCAGAGAATCGCAGCCGGTACGCTCGACAAATTCTGCCGCCTGGCTCGGGTCTGTATAGTGATAGCCCGCCAGCGCTTCTTCATAAACAGTTTCATTCCCCACGTGCCCCAGCTCCGCTTCAACCGGAATACCCAACGGATGGAAGAAGTCCACCGCCTCTTTAGTCAGGCGAATATTCTCTTCGAAATCAAAGGCGGAGGCATCGCGCATCAACGAATTCATTCCATGGGTCCATGCGTTATGGATAATTTCCATGCTGCGCCCGTGATCCCAATGGGTAATAACCGGCACCGAGGCTTTTTTCGCCATCGAAACCATCATATGTGAAAAATCTTCAAACGAGGTATTACCCACAAAGCCGGTGCCGAATGAAATAATCACCGGCGATTTAGACTCTTCCGCCGCATCAATAACCCCCATTAACATTTCCGCATTCCACACGTTAAAGTGGGCAATCGCATAATGTTTATTCTGAGCATCATTTTCCCAATATTTAATATCTGCCAGCATGGTTGTCTCTCCCTTTTCAATAAATTAATGGTTAACTTTAATAACGCCTTTGATAATTTCGCGTTTGTTGTTAACTGACTCATCAAACGCGCGCTGAACATCTTCATAATCGTAAATATGCGTCACCATCGACTTCACATCAAAACGCCCTGAGGAGATGGCTTCAATCGTGACCGGGTAGCGGTTGGCATAACGGAAAACGGTCTGAATAGACACTTCACGGTTAATTTTGAGGAAATTAATCGCTGAATCACCAGGTACAGTACCCACGATCATGATTTTCCCGCCGCGCATTACCAGATACGGAGCCTGCTTAACGGTGATCGCTGAACCTGCGGTTTCAAAAACAATATCGGCCCCCATCTCTCCGGAGAACTGCTGGCAGCAGGCAACGGTATCCTCTTTCGCTCCGTTGATCACTGTCGTCGCGCCAAGCTGCTCGGCCATGGTCAGGCGCTTTTCCAGGACATCAACCACCGCAATGTCGGTAGCACCCAAGCACTTACAGGCTTGCAGGGTCATCAAACCAATACAGCCCGCCCCCAGAATGACGATTTTCTTGCCCGGTTTAACGTCCGCCAGCATTGCGGCATGCATCCCTACCGCCGCAGGCTCTACCAAAGCGCCTTCCATGGTGTCCATATTATCGGGCAGCTTGTAAGTGAAGCTCTCCGGATGGCACAGATAGTGGGTTAGCGCGCCGCGATAATTAGGCTGCGTGGCCATAAAGTCGACATCAGGGCAGATGTTGTATTTCCCTTCCAGACAGTAGCGGCAGTGACCGCACGGCACGCCAGGCTCAATGTTCACCCGGTCCCCCGGTTTAAATTTGGTCACCCGATTCCCTACCGCCACTACCGTACCGGCACATTCATGCCCCAGACCAATTTCCTGGTTTGGGTCTTTCGGCGGAATAAAGGGACCTGATTCGAAACCGTGAACATCTGACCCACAAATTCCAACGTATTCCACTTTAATCAGTACTTCGTGCTCTTTTGGCACCGGGATATCGGCGGCAATAATTTTCATCGTGCCCGGCGTTTTTAATATCGCTTTTGAATTCTTCATGTTATTTCCCATCAATATTATTTGCTGGTAACTGCATCAATACCGAGACTTTCGACAGAGACGCCTTTGGTTTCAATTCCGATGGTAGCAATGGCGACAGCGACAATAATGGAGACCGCACCCAGCAGTACAAATACACCCGTCACTCCATAACCGTTAAGCAATACCGCGACCGCATAAGGCGCGGCGATACCACTGATACGCCCTACCGCATTCGCCAGACCAGAACCGCGAAGTTTCGCTTCGGTCGGCCATATTTCCGGAACATAGACTGCCGAGGCGTAGCAAACGTACATATAGACAAAAGTAATCAGGAAGAAACCAATTAATGTTATTAACAGCATGCTAGTTTGCAGTGAATAGATATATCCCAGCACAGCAATTAACACTAACAACCCCACACCCATGGTCTTTCTCGGAATTTTATCCATTACCAGCATGGCGATAAAAATCCCAAACGGCGCACCGAACATACTCATGGTATTTAAGACAATGGAGTCTTTCAGATTAATGCCCTGAGTCATAAATATTGTCGGTAGCCAGTTAATTAAGGTGTACTGGACGACGTTCATGGCAATCAGAACAAAGGAACCCAAAATAACCCGCTTCAGTAACACCCCGGTTAATAATGCGGAGTACGGAACAGAACGCGGTTGTTTGCCATCATCATCGATTATGACTGGTGGCAGCGGCTTGCCGGTCTGTCGAATAACGCCATCCTCAATTACCCGCATCACCTGTTCAGCTTCCTGGTAACGTCCGCGAGATTCCAGCCAGCGAGGCGACTCAGGGAAACTGCGCCACGCAATAACAGTTGCTATGAGCGATAGCACAGCAGGAATCAACAACTGTACGCGCCAGTTCCATTCCGCGCTAATAAGTGGCGTCAGCCCCATCGCAATCAGCGAACAGAGTGGATAAGACCAGTTGCCAATAAACGATACCCGACTGGACCAGGTTCCACGATTTCGGCCTGGCATATACTCGGTAAACCCGGCAAATAAGGTCACTAACAGCGCACCTAATCCAACTCCCATTACAAAACGGCAGGCAATCAGGAAAGTCATATTGGGTGAAAACGCACCAACGATCATAGAAATAATATGAATCACTTCATACAAGATAAATGCATTTTTACGTCCGGTTTTATCGCCGATAATTCCCCCACCGAGCGCACCGAGAAACATTCCCGCCGTCGTAATGGCAGAAAACGTGGCGGTGGTGGAATTATCGGTCCAACCAAGTTCTTTCAACTGCGCGAGAATTAATCCGCCAACGGCATTACTCCAACAAACCAGTAATCCAAAGGCAACCATCGCAAACATCGACGTGTGCCAACGGCAGTCAGGTAGCCTGTCCAGTCTGGCGCCGCAGTGAGGTTTTGCTATTTGTTCCATGCGATAACATCCTTTTAATAAACATGTTATTCATCAAAGTCGTAAGTCATGATGACTTTAATCGCGGTTTTATCGACCATGGCGTCAAACCCTTCGCGCCATTGCGACAGGCCGATACGGTGAGTGATCATCGGTTTAACGTTGATTGCGCCGCTGGCCAGCAGGCGTATGGCGTTGCGCCAGGATGTGGAATCGTAGGCCATATGGCCAATGATGCTTTTATTCCACGCAGTGATGTCGTTGATGGAGAAATCGAGAGGTTTAAAGCCCATGCCAACGCGGACGACTTCACCATTCGGACGCAGCATTTCGATCGATTGTTTAAGGGCGATATTGGCACCAGAGCATTCGATGACCAGCCCCAGATTGTCTTTACCGCAGATTTCCTGGCAGCGTACAACCACATCTTCGGTCGAACCGTTAACGACAGCTGTCGCGCCCAGCTCTTTGGCGATCGGGAAGCGTACGGCAACATCCTCTTCCAGCCCAACCATCACAATATTAACGGCCCCCATAATGCGCGCCATTTGTACAGAAAAGAGTCCTAATGGACCGGTACCAAAGACCACAACATCCTGGCCTGGAAGGAATTTAGATTGCTGGGCGATAGATTTGTAAGCGTTGCAGATGGGGTCCAGCACCGCCGCCTCTTCATAATCTACCCCTGCCGGGATTTCCCACAGAGCATGGCGGTGAATTTTGAGGATTTCCCCAGGGACCAGACAATATTTCGAAAACCCACCGCCCCAGGTATTATTGTCCAGACCCAAATTCACCTTTTCTGTACAACAAAGAAAATCGCCCTGTTCACAGGCCGGACAAACGCCACAAACGTGCCCGCTGTTGTCAGACACGACTCGTTGTCCCACCTTCCAGTCCTTAACCTTGTCACCAACCTGCACAATTTGCCCCGCAAATTCATGACCACGAATCGAATTAAACTGGTCGGATCCACTGTCGACATTGTAGTGTTTCATGTCTGCGCCGCAGATAGCAGCAGCCTTAATTTCAATCACAACGTCATCCGGACCACATACCGGTTCCGGAACATCAATCATCTTGTAGCCGCCAAAGGCCTTGCCAAATCTTGCCAGTGCTTTCATTGAATTTTCCTTTGTGTTTAGTTTTGCATCAGTGACCATCATACTTATCCATATAATTTTTGAGGTCAACACGAAATCTTTAAAACACAGATTTTGATCTGCATTTCACAACCAAGATCACAAATAAATGCAAAGATGAACTTAAATTCAAGTGAACGTGGCAGCCGCTTCGCTAAAATGGCGTGAACCCCTTCGCATTTTTCCTGTTATGAAACTGTTAACCTGCGGGTGTTGTTTTTTTCGCCACGCCATTTCCGTGGCGTGTTTGCTTGTTTAATTGTCAAAGAGGAACACCGATGAAACTATTGCCTTTGTTGGCAGCATTACCCCTGCTCTGCGCCAGCGTTGTTTCCGCCAGTTCACTGATGTCAGTTGGCTACTTTAATGGTGGTGGCGACGTCACTGCCGGTCCCGGTGGCGACATCAATAAACTGGATGTTCGCCAGATAACCCATCTCAACTATTCGTTTGGCCTTGTCTACAACAACGAAAAAGACGAGACCAATGACGCCTTAAAAGACGCCAGCAAACTGCATCAGATTTGGCTTTCACAGAAAGTGCAGGATGATTTGCTGAAAATTCCACAGCTGCGTAAACAAAATCCAAACCTGAAAGTGTTGCTTTCCGTCGGCGGTTGGGGAGCGCGTGGATTCTCTGGTGCGGCAGCAACGAAGGATACGCGCGCGGTGTTTATTCAGTCTGCTCAGGAGATAATTGAGAAATATGGTCTGGATGGCATCGACCTCGACTGGGAATATCCGGTTAACGGCGCCTGGGGACTGGTCGAAAGCAAACCGGCTGACCGCGCTAACTTTACCGCGCTGCTAACAGAACTACGGGCCGCATTGGGGCATAAAAAACTGCTGACCATCGCCGTAGGCGCAAATGCAGAAAGTCCGAAAAACTGGGTGGATGTAAAAGCCATTGCACCATCGCTCGACTACATCAACCTGATGACCTATGACATGGCTTACGGCACCCAGTATTTCAACTCGAACCTGTATGATTCGACGCAATGGCCGACGGTCGCCGCGGCGGATAAGTACAGTGCCGATTTTGTGGTCAATAACTACCTCGCCGCCGGTCTGAAACCGAGTCAAATGAATCTGGGCATTGGCTTTTATGGACGCATACCAAAACGCGCCGTTGAGCCAGGTATTGACTGGAGCAAACCTGACGCGCAGAAAAACCCGGCTACCCAGCCCTATTTCGGGTCACCTCAAATTGAGTTGTTCAAATCACTGGGCGTCGACCTGAGCAAAGATACCTACGTGAAGTACAACGATATCGTGGCGAAGTTGATCAACGATCCGCAAAAACGCTTTAGCCAACATTGGGATGATGAAGCGAAAGTGCCGTGGCTGTCGGTGCAGTCTGCAGATGGAAAAACACTCTTTGCCCTCTCCTATGAAAACCCGCGTTCGGTGGCGATCAAAGCCGACTACATCAAAAGCAAAGGATTGGGAGGCGCCATGTTCTGGGAGTACGGCGCAGATGACAATAATCAGTTGGCGAAGCAGTTAGCCGATTCGTTAGGCATCAAACACTGATCCCAACGCCTGACACAATAGGTTATGATTAGCGCACTCTGCTGCGCCAGCTTTTGGCGCAGCTCTTCATTTCTTACTGGAGGCATGAGCTTTATGGCTTTTATCCCTAAAAATTACGCCCGTCTGGAAGTCGGTTACCGGGAAAAGGCGCTTAAACTCTTTCCCTGGGTCTGCGGACGCTGTTCCCGTGAGTTCGTTTATTCAAATTTGCGCGAGTTGACGGTACACCATATCGATCACGATCACTCGAATAACCCGGAAGATGGTAGCAACTGGGAAATGTTGTGCCTGTACTGCCACGATCACGAGCATTCCAAATATACAGAAGCGGACCAGTATGGTTCAACGGTGGTTGCAGGAGAAGATGCGCAAAAGGCCGTGGGTGAAGCGAAATACAACCCGTTCGCCGATCTGAAGGCGATGATGAACAAGAAATAATACCAACAACAGGCCCGACACAGATGTTTGCCGGGCCAGGGTAATCAGGATTTAAACGTCGCAATTGGTTCGGGCGTAATACCAAACTCAACCTTCAACTGCTGCTTGCTCTTCATCACCATCTCACCGTTGGTATCAATCGTCATATGCTGCGCGTCAATATTGTTTCGCGCCTGCCATAACATCACCAGCTGTAAGCTGTTCTCTTTTTGTTCTGCCGTTAGCGCTACGCCATCCGGCCATTTTCCGAGTTCAACGGCAGTCGATAAGCGCTGATAAACTTCCGGCGTCATACTGTTGATCATCTCATCAAGATTCATGTTAAATCCACTCTCCGTAGAATAATTTGCTGAATCGTTTCTTCAACCCTTGGTTTGCTCACCGTTTTCACCATCGGTGAAGTTCAAAGACGCTGAGTTAACGCAGTACCGTTCACCGGTAGGTTTCGGACCATCCGGGAAGACGTGTCCCAGGTGCGCATCACAGTTACCGCAGCGGATTTCTATGCGCTGCATGCCGTGTGACGTATCTTTTATGTAACGGATAGCCTCATCGCTAACAGGCTCGTAAAAGCTGGGCCAGCCGCAGCCAGAGTCATATTTTGTCTCGGAACGAAATAGCGGATTGTCGCAGATCAAACAGTGGTAGATGCCGTCACGTTTGTTATGTAGCAAACGTCCGGTAAATGGCGGTTCTGTCCCGTGATTCTGGGTCACGTAGAACTGCATTTCGGTTAAATTTTTTTTCAGTTCTTCTGGAGAAGGTTGATTAGCCATTTGCTCACATCTCGCTTTATCTAAACTCACATCGCGAGACAGATTCTAACAAAACATTAACACCGGAGTGCGAACTTTTGTTCTAAACTTGATCCTTGCGAAATGGCAGCCTGCAATTCGTGATCAGAATCACGTTTTTATCTTGATTGCCCTTTAAAATTCGGGCCGCCGACCCCATGTGGTTTCAAGCCCAAAGGAAGAGTGAGGCGAGTCAGTTGCGCAAAGCTTAGGCAGCAGATTGATTTGTCGCAATGATTGACACGATTCCGCTTGACGCTGCGTAAGGTTTTTGTAATTTTACAGGCAACCTTTTATTCACTAACAAATAGCTGGTGGAATATATGACTATCAAAGTAGGTATCAACGGTTTTGGCCGTATCGGTCGCATTGTTTTCCGTGCTGCTCAAGAACGCTCTGACATCGAGATCGTTGCAATCAACGACCTGTTAGACGCTGACTACATGGCTTACATGCTGAAATATGACTCCACTCACGGCCGTTTCAACGGTACCGTTGAAGTGAAAGACGGTCATCTGATCGTAAACGGTAAAAAAATCCGTGTTACCGCTGAACGTGATCCGGCTAACCTGAAATGGGACGAAGTTGGTGTTGACGTAGTAGCTGAAGCTACTGGCCTGTTCCTGACAGACGAAACCGCTCGTAAGCACATCACTGCTGGCGCGAAAAAAGTGGTTCTGACTGGTCCGTCCAAAGATAACACTCCGATGTTTGTTAAAGGCGCTAACTTTGACAAATACGAAGGTCAGGACATCGTTTCTAACGCTTCCTGCACCACTAACTGCCTGGCTCCGCTGGCTAAAGTTATCAACGACAACTTCGGCATCATCGAAGGTCTGATGACTACTGTTCACGCGACCACCGCTACTCAGAAAACCGTTGATGGCCCGTCTCACAAAGACTGGCGCGGCGGCCGCGGCGCATCCCAGAACATCATCCCGTCCTCTACCGGTGCTGCTAAAGCTGTAGGTAAAGTACTGCCAGAACTGAACGGCAAACTGACTGGTATGGCGTTCCGCGTTCCTACCCCGAACGTATCCGTTGTTGACCTGACCGTTCGTCTGGAAAAAGCTGCTTCTTACGAAGAAATTAAGAAAGCAATCAAAGCTGCTTCCGAAGGCCCGATGAAAGGCGTTCTGGGTTACACCGAAGACGACGTAGTATCTACCGATTTCAACGGTGAAGTTTGTACTTCCGTGTTCGATGCTAAAGCTGGTATCGCACTGAACGACAACTTCGTGAAACTGGTATCCTGGTACGACAACGAAACCGGCTACTCCAACAAAGTTCTGGACCTGATTGCTCACATCTCCAAATAAGTTGAGATGAAACAGTAATCTGTAAGAGCGACTACGGTCGCTCTTTTTTTTGCCTGAAGAAAGGATTGCGTAATGATTAATAAAATTTTTGCACTTCCGGTAATCGAACAAATTACCCCTGTCCTCTCCCGCCGTCAGCTTGATGAGCTTGAGGTTCTTGTTGTCGATCACCCACAGGTTAAAGCTTCTTTCGCACTGCAGGGCGCACACCTTCTTTCCTGGAAACCAAACGGTGAAGAGGAAGTCCTGTGGTTAAGTAACAATACCCCGTTTAAAACCGGCGTAGCGCTGCGTGGCGGCGTACCAATTTGCTGGCCGTGGTTTGGTCCGGCGGCTCAGCAGGGCCTGCCTTCTCATGGTTTTGCCCGCAACCTGCCATGGACGCTGAAAGCGCACAACGAAGACGACAATGGCGTGGTGCTGACGTTTGAATTGCAGAGCAATGCTGAAACGCGTCAGCTTTGGCCGCACGAGTTTTGCCTGCTGGCCCGTTTCAAAGTGGGAGTCACCTGTGAGATGGAGCTTGAAGCTCATGGTGAATTTGAAACCACCTCGGCACTGCATACCTATTTCAACGTTGGTGACATTGCGGCAGTGAAAGTCAGTGGTCTTGGCGATCGCCTGATCGATAAAGTGAATGATGCTAAAGAAGATGTGCTGGCTGATGGTATCCAGACCTTCCCGGACCGCACCGATCGTGTCTATCTGAATCCGGAAGCGTGCAGCGTGATTCACGATGATGCGTTGAATCGCAATATTGACGTTGTCCACCACCATCACCTGAATGTCGTGGGCTGGAACCCTGGCCCGGCGCTTTCCGTCAGCATGGGCGACATGCCGGATGATGGCTACAAAACGTTTGTTTGTGTAGAAACGGCTTACGCGACCGCTCCGCAGAAAACCACCGAAGAAAAACCATCTCGCCTCGCGCAGACTATCCGTGTAGCTAAACGCTAACACAGCTCTGCGCACCATGCCGGATGCGGCTAACGCCTTATCCGGCCTACAAACTACATACAGCCGTAGGCCTGATAAGCACAGCGCATCAGGCAGTTCCGCGCACTGTGCCTGGATGCTGCCAACGCCTTATCCGGCCTACAAACTACACGCAGCCGTAGGCCTGATAAGTGCCGTGAGCATTGTCATTTGGCAAATCAGGCCATATCCAGCGCGGTTTTACCTTTTGGCGCCGGATATGCCTTATCTAACTGCTTAAGCTCATCTACAGAGAGCGTTATCTCCAGCGCGGCGGCATTTTGTTCGACATGCGCTACGCTTGCGGCTTTCGGAATGGCTATTACACCCGACTGACGAATCACCCAAGCCAGCAAAATCTGCGCAGCGCTGACATTGTGCGTGCGCGCGATGTCATTCACCACAGAGTTAGATAGCAAATCGCCACGCAGTCGTCCCGCCTGGGCCAGCGGACTGTATGCCATGACCGGCATCTGCTGCTGGCACCACGGCAGTAAATCATATTCAATACCGCGCGAGGCTAAATGGTAAAGCACCTGGTTAGTTGCGCACTCCCTTCCACCGGGTACCTGCCATAACGCCTGCATATCATCATAATCGAGATTTGAGACGCCCCAACGGCGGATTTTCCCCTGCGCAATCAGTATTTCCATGGCATCGACGGTCTCTGCAAATGAAAAATCGCCCATCCAGTGCAGCAAATAGAGATCCAGATAATCAGTTTTCAGTCGACGCAGACTCGCTTCGCAGGCGGCAATGGCTTTCTGTCCACCGGCATTCCATGGGTAAACTTTCGAGACTAAAAAAGCGCTATCACGCCGCCCCGTTAATGCTTCACCCACTACCTCCTCCGCTGCACCATCAGCGTACATTTCTGCGGTATCAATCAATCGCAGGCCTAGATCCAGTCCGGCCTGCAGCGCAGACACTTCATCCCGGCGTCGGCTTGGATCCTCGCCCATGTACCATGTTCCCTGCCCAATAGCAGGAAGCGATACCTGGTTTGTAAACGTCACCTGTTTCGCTGTCATCGCACCCTCCTGTGTTAATGCACCACAGTAAAGCAAAACAACGTGCATGTGTCCTGTTAGGGTGCACAAATTGCACCATCATTGATTGGAAACCGATGGTTAATGCGATCGAAATAAAAAGCCCGGGAACAGCTGATGTTCCCAGGCCGAAATGATACAAAATCTTAGCTGCGAAGTGGTTATTTCAACCGACCTAAATATTTGCCCTCTTTCATGGCGTTGATTTTTCCGTTTTTATAGACGATAACGGAAATCAAACCTGCGCTATAAGACTGAGCTTCTGGATTATTCTCATCATTTGCCGCAGGACTGCCATTAATATAAGCAATGCCATCAGCGCCACGTTTAAAGTCCACTCCGAGTTTATTCACATGCACTGGGGTAGTTTTACTGGCGTGCATTGGGGCATTCGCGTCACTGACCATTGTTTTATGTTCATGCTGTAACTGTTGACGGTAAGCCTCGCTGATGGCATACGCAGGCGCAGCAGAGGAAGCAACCAGAGCAGCGATAATAATTAATTTCTTCATTAGTTAAACCTTAATATTTATCGTGTTTGTGGTGATGACTGGAATTTGTATCATTTGTGCCATACACGTTTTGCGCGTTTTCCATAGCCTGTTTTTCAGCGGCAGCATTGATTGTCGCCTGACGGTTTTGCTCCGCAATATAGCAAGCATCGCGGCTCACCCCCTTGCTTTCGCAAGTATTCATGCGTGAAGCCTCAGTGGAACATCCCGCCAGAAGTCCCCCCATCACCGCTATCATGATTAACTTTCTCATTATTTATACCAGGTTTATTCTCAAGAAAACCACATGGCATGTAATACCCTCAGCCACGCAGAGTTACTGTCTTAACTTTTAAGTTATATTAATATCTGCAATGGATAAATTAATGTCAATTTTAATTTTTTCAGATAAATACCTAAAGATGTAAACTAAAAATAAATTGGGAAATGTTCTTTTTTTCAAATGAAAGTTAACTTTCAACATCATTCAAAAAGGCTGAAATAGTTATCAGCTGTTTTATGGCACACGATAATAAATAAAAGATTATTACTACAATCATAAATCAGAAGATTATCAAGATATTGCATAAAAGCAGATCACTCACGTATGACAATTATGCGTAAAATTGTGTAGATACTCCCCCTTGCCAAACACAAATATTTAAGATTAATCCAGTAACAGGTTTAATTTTGGTAATTACGGCAGGTAAAATACGTTAAATATTCGTTGCGTCCAGGCGGTATGCCAAAACAGCACAAAAAATCAAATCTCATGTTTTAGATCAATATTCATCTCCGTCACGCACAAAAAAGCCCGCACAGATGCGGGCTAGTGTTTGACACGCAGCGGCATCAGAACTTGTAGGTCACACCCACCGAGAAGATGCCAGACCAGGACTTATCGACCATCGGGCTGTCTTTTACTTCATCACTCAAACGCACATAACGGCCAGTGCCGTATACGTTCCAGTTGCCAATGAAATTATAGCTCGCGGTCAACTCCAGGTACGGATCCCATCCATCGTCAGCGTTGTAGCTATTCAGACCACTGCGGCGAGACTCGTGATGGGACACGCCATAATAATAGTCGTTGTAGTTTTCGCTGCTGTACTGCACACCGATACCCGGCGTCAGAGTCAGCCCACCATTGGTGTAACGGTAGAGCCAGGCCAGATCCCAGATAAAGCCGTTGCTGTTATCCAGGGTATCACCCGCCAGTGCGGTACGCAGGAAACCATACTGGGTGTTATGTACATACGAGAGGCCGGCCATCATGCTGCTTTTACGCTTGTCTAGTTGGCGTAAAGCATGGCTATCGCTATCACCCGGCTTGAAATGCGTCGGATCATAGTACGCCATGATGGAAAGCTTATCTGTCGTGTCATTCCACAAATAGTAACCGCCACCCAAGCCGTGGAACCACACATTATCGCCTTCATAGGTGACAACCGGAACAGGGTACACATCGCGGTCATACTGTTTGTATGGGCTGTTAATCACGCCGACACCCGCGCCAACAGTCCACTGGCTTTCCGCCTGTGCTGTGCTAACTGCGGTTGCGGCAAGGATGCCAAGTGCCAGAAGTTTGAGTTTGGTCACAATCCATAATTCCTTATTCAAATGTGTAGCGGTCAAAGTGTAACCGCCAATACGCTTCAGCCCAACTATTTTACGTATTCGCCCCAGAATGTAACCCCCTAATTTCTCAGCGAGTGATGACATTTTACTTGCAGGACGGTGAACACCGCATGAATCCTGCCCCATTTCTTTACATAAGATGTGCTTTTTTTGCTGATGAGTTATTGATATGCCATTGAAATTCATTTGCGCACACAGGCAAGTTTTGCAAATGCCATCTACGCTTAATTTTAGAAGGTGTATCACCGAATACGTTGATCTCCTGACCACCAAAATGGCATGAGAGTTGCTTATTTCTTCAGCAGCGACGTCGTTCAGTTTACCTCTTCAGGGGCCTCTACTATTCATATGAACGGCTCTTAACATGTGCTAAAAAACGAAAGGACGGCATACCATGAATATATTCGATCACTATCGCCAGCGTTATGAAGCTGCCAAGGACGAAGAGTTCACGCTGCAGGAGTTTCTTACCACTTGTCGGCAAGATCGCAGTGCTTATGCCAACGCGGCAGAGCGGCTATTAATGGCTATTGGTGAGCCTGTCATGGTCGACACTGCCCACGAACCTCGACTTTCTCGACTCTTTTCGAATCGGGTAATTGCACGCTATCCCGCCTTTGAAGAGTTTTACGGCATGGAAGACGCCATTGAGCAAATTGTTTCTTATTTGAAGCATGCGGCTCAAGGTCTGGAAGAGAAGAAGCAGATTCTGTATCTGCTGGGGCCTGTGGGAGGGGGGAAATCATCTCTTGCTGAGCGACTGAAGTCGCTGATGCAACGAGTACCGATTTATGTCCTGAGCGCCAATGGCGAACGTAGCCCGGTAAACGATCATCCGTTATGCCTGTTTAATCCACAGGAAGACGCACAGATCCTGGAAAAAGAGTATGGGATCCCGCGTCGCTATCTCGGTACGATCATGTCGCCGTGGGCTGCGAAACGTCTTCATGATTTTGGTGGGGATATTACAAAATTCCGCGTCGTCAAAGTCTGGCCGTCTATTCTGGAGCAGATCGCAATCGCTAAAACGGAGCCTGGTGATGAAAACAACCAGGATATTTCTGCGCTGGTCGGGAAAGTGGATATTCGTAAACTCGAACACCACGCCCAGAACGATCCTGATGCCTACGGTTATTCGGGTGCACTGTGCCGTTCAAACCAGGGGATTATGGAGTTCGTTGAGATGTTTAAAGCACCGATTAAAGTGCTGCATCCTCTGCTGACCGCCACCCAGGAAGGAAACTACAACGGGACAGAAGGTATCTCTGCCCTGCCGTTTAACGGGATTATTCTTGCCCACTCGAACGAGTCCGAATGGGTAACGTTCCGTAATAACAAAAACAACGAAGCGTTCCTTGACCGTGTTTACATCGTCAAAGTGCCTTATTGCCTGCGGATCTCCGAAGAGATCAAAATTTACGAAAAACTGCTTAACCACAGTGAGCTGACCCATGCGCCTTGCGCACCGGGCACACTGGAAACACTCTCTCGCTTTACCATTCTTTCTCGCCTGAAAGAACCTGAAAACTCGAGCATTTACTCGAAGATGCGCGTTTACGATGGCGAAAGCCTGAAAGATACCGATCCGAAAGCGAAATCCTATCAGGAGTATCGGGATTACGCCGGGGTTGATGAGGGAATGAATGGTCTGTCCACGCGTTTCGCGTTTAAGATCCTCTCTCGCGTCTTTAACTTTGACCATGCTGAAGTTGCCGCTAACCCGGTACATCTATTCTACGTGCTGGAGCAGCAAATCGAACGTGAACAGTTCCCGCAGGAGCAAGCTGAGCGTTATCTTGAGTTCCTGAAAGGCTATTTGATCCCGAAATATGCTGAATTCATCGGCAAAGAGATCCAGACGGCTTATCTCGAATCTTATTCCGAATACGGACAGAACATTTTCGACCGTTATGTCACTTATGCTGACTTCTGGATTCAGGATCAGGAGTATCGCGACCCGGATACCGGTCAGCTGTTTGACCGCGAGTCACTGAACTCAGAACTGGAGAAAATTGAGAAGCCAGCGGGTATCAGTAACCCGAAAGATTTCCGTAACGAGATCGTCAACTTTGTTCTGCGTGCCAGAGCGAATAACAGCGGTCGCAATCCAAACTGGACCAGTTACGAAAAACTGCGCACGGTTATTGAGAAGAAAATGTTCTCCAATACCGAGGAACTGCTGCCGGTCATTTCGTTCAATGCTAAAACCTCGACTGACGAGCAGAAAAAACACGACGATTTTGTCGACCGTATGATGGAAAAAGGCTACACGCGTAAACAGGTGCGTTTACTGTGCGAATGGTATTTGCGCGTACGTAAATCGTCTTAACATAAGTGCCCGGTAGCGCATGCGCTTACCGGGCTTGCAAAACAATGTTCCGTAGGCCGGATAGCGCCAGCGCCATCCGGCACTTACAGACATGGCGAACAGTTGGCAGTACGGGGGGCTTATGACCTGGTTTATTGACCGGCGTCTTAACGGCAAAAACAAGAGCACGGTAAACCGCCAGCGCTTCTTACGCCGTTATAAATCGCAAATTAAGCAGTCGATCTCCGAGGCCATTAACAAGCGTTCGGTGACTGATGTGGATAGCGGCGAATCTGTCTCTATTCCGACTGATGATATTAGCGAACCAATGTTTCATCAGGGACGTGGTGGCCTGCGCCATCGCGTGCATCCGGGTAACGACCATTTTGTGCAGAATGACCGCATTGAACGCCCACAGGGCGGCGGTGGCGGTTCAGGAAGCGGACAAGGCCAGGCCAGCCAGGATGGTGAGGGTCAGGATGAGTTCGTCTTTCAGATCTCTAAAGACGAATATCTTGATCTGTTGTTCGAAGATTTAGCACTTCCTAACCTGAAGCAGAATCAGCAGCGTCAGTTAACGGAGTACAAAACTCACCGGGCAGGTTTTACCTCTAACGGTGTGCCTGCAAACATCAGCGTGGTGCGATCCCTGCAAAACTCACTGGCGCGCCGCACGGCGATGACAGCGGGTAAGCGTCGCGAACTGCATGTGCTCGAAGCGGATCTGGAAACCATCGCGAAGAGCGAACCAGCGCAGTTGCTGGAAGAGGAACGGTTACGCAAAGAGATTGCCGAACTGCGGGCAAAAATCGAACGCGTGCCATTTATCGACACCTTTGATTTACGCTACAAGAATTATGAAAAACGCCCCGATCCTTCCAGCCAGGCGGTGATGTTCTGCCTGATGGACGTCTCTGGTTCGATGGATCAGTCGACCAAAGATATGGCTAAACGTTTTTATATCCTGCTGTATCTGTTTTTAAGCCGGACCTATAAGAACGTGGAGGTGGTTTATATTCGCCACCATACCCAGGCGAAAGAAGTGGATGAGCACGAGTTCTTCTACTCTCAAGAAACCGGGGGAACCATTGTCTCCAGTGCGCTGAAGTTAATGGATGAAGTGGTGAAAGATCGCTACAACCCTGCCCAGTGGAACATCTATGCTGCACAGGCATCGGACGGTGATAACTGGGCAGATGATTCACCGCTGTGTCATGAGATTTTGGCGAAAAAGCTGCTGCCAGTGGTACGCTATTACAGCTATATCGAAATCACTCGCCGCGCTCACCAAACCTTGTGGCGTGAATACGAACATCTGCAATCAACCTTTGATAATTTTGCGATGCAGCATATCCGCGACCAGGATGATATTTACCCAGTATTCCGCGAACTGTTTCATAAACAAAGTACGACCAGCAACAGTTAACCACCTAAATAAATCAGCCAGAGGTTATCTTCTCTGGCTGATTTTTTACGGGTGTGATGCGTTCCGCTCAAAACGTAAAATGACACTACATCCTTTCCACCAGCGGATAGAAATCTTTATTTTCTTTTTGCATACGCTCAAACACTTTGCGTAGAACAGTGTTGGCATCGCGTCTGAATGCTTCATCATTGCCTATTAATTTACTGGCAATATTCCAGCGCCGGGAAAATACGTCATAATCGCTGACGATATCCGTCATTTCGCGTTGAAATGTTGAGCTAATCTGTCTAAGCGTGCTATTTCCATCCTGCTCAATATGCGGATAAAGGAACTGATTTTCAGCAGACAAATGCGTTTTTATAATCGCACTCATGCTAACGATCGCAGTAGCAATTTCTTGCGCATTGGATGATACACCTGCCTGGCTCAACTTACGTAAAAATGAAATTTTCTCAAGGATTTCAACATGCTGATTTTTCATCTTATCAATATTCATCCGTTTGTCCTTTTTATTTTCCCTTTACAGAGCAGCAGGCAATGTAGTTGAGTTGATGACGTTGCGAACGAAAGAAGCGAAACATTTTCAGGAACCGACGACGATTTTCGCTCGTGCGTAAGCCGTTAAACACAATTTTAACCGCCCCTGTAAGCCCTTCATCACGAATTAATCCGCGCGGCGACATCAGCGACATGTTGCCATTCTGCTGCAGGACCTGTTCGAACCCGCAGTTCAGAAACAAATCACGCCAGCCTTGTCTGGTCATTGGGCTAACGTTTGATTTCACCACATCGACAAGCTGGCCCTGATCGCTCGCACCCAGTTTCTGGGCGGTGAACATAATATCGTGGGTGAGCAGACGCCCACTGGGCTTCAACACACGATAATATTCGGCAATTAACTTCGCCTTCGCTTTATCGGCATACATTGTCAGCATGGCTTCGTTAATCACAACATCGAAACTGTTATCCGCAAAAGGAAGAGTGTTGGCGTTTGCAGCCATCACATGAATGTGATTCTCCAGACCATTTGCCGCTACGTTATTCCTTGCATTTGACAGTGCGGTTTTATCCATATCAATGGCGTATACCGTACAGCCATAGCGTTGAACTAACTCTATCGCCGTCGTGGCCATATTGCACGCCACTTCAAGCACCTGGCTGCCGGGCGTCAGCTGTGACTGGCTAAACAACCATTCTGTTGCTTCAACGCCGCCCGGACGCAGACGGGTTTTGCCCAGGCTGGCTAAAAATGTATGACCCGCTTTTTCAGTCGCGCTCATTGGCCTTTCTCCTTTCTATAAGTTGCATTATAAATACAACATTAAGAGTTAAAGGTGAAGCGCGCGAATGATTTTTATTACTAAATGTCCTTGCCCTTAGCGTTAGAGCGGATGTATGCCGTGTGATAGACTGAAGTATCAGACTTACAGGGCTGTAAATCATTATGAAATTGCATCATAAAGCGCTCAGGCTCTTTATCTCCGTCAGCGTAATTGTTTTGACGTCTTCTTTTTTGGTTTATGAGCTCATTGCCAGCGATAAAGCAATGAATGCGTACATGCGCTATATCAATGAGAAAGCCGACTCATCGTTTCTCTATGATAAGTACACAAATCAGAGCATCGCAGCCCATCTGATGCGTACATTTTCGTCCCCCCAGGAGCCAGCCTCGCTCGAACAGCAAAAAGCACTTTGCTCCGCTTTCGACAGCGTTAACGGCACTCATGGGTTCAATCTCACTAAGCGCAACTATCTGCCATTACACGGTACGTTGCAGACCACCTCAACAAAATGTAGCGAACAGCTTGATGACATTTTTCTGCTGCCCTCTTTTGACCGGGCGGTCAATGTTAATCGCCAGCAGAAAGATTACGGTCAGGGATTAGGGACGCTGGAGTATAAATTTCGATATTACGTTGATCTCAAAAATAATTACGTTTATTTCTATGATTTGATCGACTCGCGGAAATTTGCGATACACAACTGGTCGTTTTTGCAAAAAGGTACGCTGGGAATCGACCAGAATGATATTGACGGTATTTTCACTGGCCGCACGGTGATCTCCAGTATTTATGAAGATAACCTGACCGAGAAAAAGGTGATGAGTTTTTTAACACCGGTTTACTACGCCAATAAGCTAAAAGGTGTGGTGATGGTGGATATTAACAAAGAGAATTTACAGAATATTTTCTATACCAGCGACCGCCCTCTTGTCTGGCGCTATCTTGACGTAACGGTCTCTGACACCAGTTCAGGTAAAGAGATTCTCGTTCATAAAAGTGAATCCGATCTGTTCCGCTATGTTCACTATGAGAAGGACATTCCTGGCGGTATACGCATCACCCTCTCACTTGATGTTATGTACTTTATTGTCTCGTCCTGGAAGATATTTGCCTTCTATTTACTGGCAACGATATTGCTGCTGAATATGGTCAGAACGCATTTTCGGCTGTATCACAACGTCACGCGGGAAAATGTCAGTGATGCGATGACAGGGCTCTACAACCGTAAAATTTTAACGCCTGCGCTCGAACAGCGTTTACAGCAGTTAGTAAACTCAGGCACCCTCGTGACCTTTATCGCCATTGATTGCGACAAACTAAAAGTTATTAATGATACGTTGGGGCATAAGGAAGGCGATCGCATTATCACCATTCTGGCCAAAGCCATCCAAACGTCTATTCGCAAAAGCGACTATGCCATCCGCCTCGGCGGCGATGAGTTTTGCATTATCCTCATCGATCACCCCAGTGAATTAACGCACCGCCTGCTGGAGAGGATTCGCTATAACTTACAAATTATTGCGCAAGATATAACAATCAGCTTCTCTGTCGGGATTTATAATATGCAGCCAAACGATACCATTGATGATGCCTACAAAGCATCTGATGCACAGCTCTACCTGAACAAACAGAAAAAACGCACCAATGCGTAATCATTTTTCTGACAGGATTTTCATTGTTGTACCAGGAGTAAGTCATGACAGAAGTGAACAAAGGTAACGCAACGCACCAGCGTTTAATCTCCCTGTTGTCAGAACACGGTGCGACCTACCGCGTAGTCAGCCATGAAGCCGTAGGCAAATGTGAAGCAGTTTCTGAAATTCGCGGTACCGCACTGGGTCAGGGTGCAAAAGCGCTGGTTTGCAAAGTAAAAGGCAACGGCGTCAATCAGCATGTCCTGGCGATCCTCTCTGCCGATCAGCAGGCCGACCTGAGCCTGTTAGCCAGCCATATTGGCGGGTTGAGAGCGTCACTCGCCAGCCCGGCGGAGGTAGATGAACTGACTGGCTGCGTATTTGGCGCTATCCCACCGTTCAGTTTTCATCCGAATCTCAAGCTGGTCGCCGATCCGCTATTGTTTGCGCGTTTTAATGAAATTGCATTTAATGCCGGGGTGCTGGAAAAATCCGTGATCATGGATACCGCGGATTACCTGCGCATCGCGCAACCGGAATTAATCCCGTTCCGCCGCGAGCAATAACAGTCCGAGTTAGCAGTAAAAAACATCGCTTCGTGCGTTAGTCCAAAAAAAATCATAATCATTAAAAAAAGCCTGTTCCGTCACGCATTTACGCGTACAGTAAGCAGGCTTATTTTTTCTTTTGGCAAGGAAACTACGATGTTTGATGTCACTCTGCTGATCCTGCTCGGACTGGCAGCTCTGGGCTTTGTCAGCCACAACACCACTGTCGCTGTTTCAATTCTGGTGCTGATTATAGTCCGTGTTACCCCTCTGAATACCTTCTTTCCCTGGATTGAAAAACAGGGCCTGACCGTCGGGATTATCATTCTGACCATTGGTGTCATGGCGCCGATCGCCAGCGGAACGCTACCGCCCTCCACACTCATCCACTCCTTTGTGAACTGGAAATCACTGGTTGCTATTGCCATTGGGGTATTTGTCTCCTGGCTTGGCGGGCGCGGCGTTACGCTAATGGGCAGCCAGCCCCAGCTTGTTGCCGGATTACTGGTGGGCACGGTACTGGGCGTGGCACTGTTTCGCGGTGTGCCGGTGGGGCCGCTTATTGCGGCAGGTCTGGTCTCGTTGATTGTTGGGAAGCAGTAGCCAGCCCGTTCAGATAACGGCCTGGCGTCTGCCCCAGGCCTTTTTTGAACATAGTGATAAATGCTGTAGTCGAATCATACCCGAGCATTTGCGCAACCTGCTGTACATTGCGGCCATCAATCAACGCCTGCAGCGCCAGAATCAGCTGGAGCTGGTGACGCCAACGGCGAAAACTCAACCCCGTTTCTTTGACGACCAGACGAGCAAGGTTACGTTCACTCATCGCAAATACGCTGGCCCATTGTCCCAACGTCTGCCATTGTGCAGGCTCTCTCGCCATCGTTGCGACCATTCTGCGAATTTTCGGGTGATCGGAAACCGGTAACTGCATCTGCTCCTGGGGCTGCTGCGGCAGTTCATCAAACAACACCTGCGTCAGACGCTGGGTTGTTGGCTCCAGTCGTTGAGCATCTGTTTTGGATGCCAGCGCCAGAATAAGCTCCCGGCACAACGGAGCAATTTTCAGCGTGCAGCAACGATCGGGCATCACGACGGCCTGCGGCTCAATAAACAAAAAGCACAATTGCGCGCCAACGGTAACGTGGTTGCTGTGTGGAATTTCACCGGGGATCCACACCGCATATTGCGGAGGCACCATCCACATAGCATTCTCAACCTCACAGGTGATCGCGCCATGCAGCGCCAGAATCAACTGGCCTTTACGGTGCTGATGCAGCGGACTGAAAAGTTCATCTTCCCGGGCCTGAATACAAAACGCCACCGCCGCATCGTGGTGAAGATCGGGTTCATATCCATCCAGCCTCAGTCCTAACATAAAAATGTCCGATTTAAGCGATAAACTGTCATTTTAGCTTGATTCATCCATTGAGTAAAAACGCTAAGGTATCGCCTCGCCTGACGATATGAGAAAAAAATGACAAATACACCTTCCTCCCGTGGCAAGAGCGCAGCATTGCTGATCGCGGGGATCCTGATGATTGCCACCACATTGCGCGTCACCTTTACCGGTGCAGCTCCGTTGCTGGATGCAATTCGCGCCGACTACGGTCTGAGTACCGCCCAGACGGGGCTTCTGACCACCCTGCCACTGCTGGCTTTCGCACTGGTTTCACCTCTGGCTGCCGCCGTTGCGCGCCGTTGGGGTATAGAACGCAGCCTGTTTGTCGCTATGCTACTGATTTGCGCTGGTATTGCGATACGTTCGTTGCCCTCACCAGGGTTCCTGTTTTGCGGCACCGCCATCATTGGTTGCGGAATCGCGTTGGGAAATGTGCTGTTACCCGGTCTGATTAAGCGCGATTTTGCTCACCATGTGGCGAAACTCACTGGCGCATACTCGCTGACCATGGGCGCGGCAGCAGCACTGGGTTCCGCCATTGTGGTACCGCTGGCATTGAACGGGTTTGGCTGGCGCGGTGCGCTGATGGTACTGATGGCCTTTCCGCTACTGGCGCTGATTATCTGGTTACCCCAATGCCGCCAGACGGCCAATGCCAGTTTGAGCAACTCGCGCGCTTTGCATTCCCGCGCGATCTGGCGCTCCAGCCTCGCCTGGCAGGTAACGCTGTTTCTGGGGATCAATTCGCTTATCTACTATGTCATCATCGGTTGGCTGCCCGCCATTTTGATCAGCCACGACTACAGCGAGGCGCAGGCCGGCTCGCTGCATGGTTTACTGCAACTGGCAACCGCCGCGCCGGGATTATTGATTCCTCTCGTCCTGAACAGATTTAAGGATCAACGCGCCATCGCCGCTCTGGTTTCATTAATGTGCGCCGTCGGTGCGGCGGGATTCGCCATGATGCCCGATCAGGCATTGCTATGGACCATCCTGTTTGGCTTTGGCTCAGGCGCGACGATGATCCTCGGCTTAACCTTTATTGGACTGCGCGCAAGCTCAGCACATCAGGCTGCTGCCCTCTCCGGCATGGCACAGTCTGTCGGATATTTATTGGCAGCCTGCGGACCACCGCTGATGGGGAAAATTCACGACCTCGACGGTACCTGGCTGATTCCGCTTGGTGGGGTCGCCGTGTTAGCGGTGCTGATGGCGGTATTTGGTCTGTGCGCGGGGCGCAACCGGGAGATCGCGAGCGCATAATAATGCAGAGGGCAGGTTCGTGGACAACCTGCCCGTATTTTTATTCGCGCGCGGCGCGCAGCAGCGCCTGAACTAACGGCACGGGTTTTCCCGCCAGCGCTCCGCGTTCATGCTGAAAGAGCGTGCCGACATAAAATGGATGCGTCACCAGCTCAATGGCACGAATATCACCAGCCTCATCCCAGCCGGTCACCCGCAGATCGCCGCTTTCAAGCTCGGCGGCAAAATCTTCCGATACACCATAGTTGCAGTGATATCCCTCGGTGATAACATCCCGCCCGTAGGCTTTGGCAATCAGCGTATTGGCCCGCAACTCAATATCATCCGTTTTTTCTACCAGCGAACAGGTCAATGGTGCTATCACCATTCTACCCGTGGTGTCCGTCTCGGCGTGGGCGGCGTCGCTCCAGCCCAGCACGTTGCGGGCATACTCCAGAATCGCATGTTGAAAACCGCCACAGGTCCCCAGGAATGGGATACTGTTTTCACGCGCGTAGCGTATCGCTATTAGCGCCCCTTCAAGATGGCGATACGGACTGCTTGGAACGACCCAGATGGCATCATAGCCAACCAAGTCCTCACCACTGTTGATATCAGATGTAGTTAGCCAGTCATAATCAGCCACCAACTCCAGGACGGCGGCGGCATCATCGATAGCAAGGGGAATGGCCTGGTGCGCCACAATATCGGGGCTGTAATCGCCCACCAGCGCAATGCGAAGCGTATCTTTAATTGGGGAAATTTCCATTAAGCTTTCCTTGTGTCCTGACAATAAGGGACAGCATAAGGAGTCTCAGCCTACCGACTTTTTAGTGGTATCACAATCCCTTAAATTGGGAGTCAGGGCGGGCAAAATGCTATAATGGTCACGTTTTACGATCTTATTTAACCGTAATAAAATTGATGAGCAATACCTGAGCGGTAGCTGAAAGGAGCGGATGAAGAGATGAAGATTCAGTGTAAACGCGTGTATGACCCGGCAGAAAAAAGCGATGGTTATCGCGTGTTGGTCGATCGGTTGTGGCCACGCGGGATAAAAAAGACTGACCTTACTTTCAACGAATGGAATAAAACGCTGACACCATCCTCTGAATTGCGCAAAGCATTCCACGCAGAACTGATCGATTTTTCACACTTTTCCGAACAATATCGCGCAGAGCTGGCCCAACAGCAGCAGGAAGGAAAGCGCCTCGCAGAGATTGCCCGACAGCAAACCTTAACGCTACTGTATGCGGCGAAAAACACCCAGCAAAACCACGCGCTGGTGCTCGCTGAGTGGCTACGTCAATGTTGACTGCCTATTACTTGCCCGTTGCCGGATGATCTCTACGCCAGAGTGACCATTCGTCAATTACTTCCCCGTTGGGTAGTTTGCAGTCAGACTTAACACCTTGCGGAGTCTGCACCGCAATCAACGAGCCGCCCTTCTGTTCGCAATACACCGATGCCGGATTCGCCATGCCAACTTTCGGTGGCACAGGCGCTTCCGGTTCCGTGGTACACCCCGCCAGCACCAGCAATCCAGGCAAAACAATAGACGCAAGTTTCATATTTACTCCTGTTAAAAACCTTATTCTGGCAGGTTACCCCGACTTTCCATCTATCTCCATGTTTTCCTGCCAGCTATCCATTTTATGTTTACATTCTGAACTGGATGGCGTGTTTCATCTTTCCCCTCGATGTTCTATCATGCGGGCAACGTCAGCCCAGTCATTACTCAGGAGCATTTACACCTCATGTCGGACATGATCCTTGCCAGAGTCTCACAATCCTTAGCTACGGAGCAGTCAGTTGAGAGTCTGGTTCGCCAACTTCTGGAGATGCTGGAGATGGTGACTGAGATGGAATCGACCTACCTGACCAAGGTCGATCTGGATGCCCGTCTGCAGCATATTCTGTATGCACGTAATAGCCGCCAAATGCAGATCCCCGAAGGGCTGTCAGTGCCGTGGGATGAAACGCTGTGCAAACGCGCTATTGAGGAAAACTGTCTGTACAGCGACAACGTGCCCGCACGCTGGCCGGACTGTACAGCCGCTCGCGCACTGGACATCACCACCTTTCTGAGCACTCCCGTTCATCTTCCGGACGGAACGTTTTACGGTACACTCTGCGCGACCAGCCGCCATCAGCAGGCATTGAGCCAACGTGGGGAACAAGTATTACATCTGTTTGCCGGTCTGATCGCCCAGTCTATTCAAAAAGAGTCGCTGGTTGCTCAGTTACGTGAAGCAAACGCCGCGCTGATTGCCCACTCCTACACCGATGCCCTGACGGGATTACCGAATCGGCGCGCAATTTTTGAAAATGTAGAGACCCTTTTTTCGCTTGCCCGCCACCTCAGACAGAAGATAGTTGTCGCCTATATCGATTTGGATGATTTCAAATTGATCAATGACCGCTTTGGCCACGAGGTTGGCGACCAGTTCCTGATCCAGATTGGGCAGCGCCTGCTCCGTGAATGTAGTGATAATGATATTCTCGGTCGACTGGGCGGCGACGAATTTTTAGTCGTTAGCCTGTCAGCGGAAGATGAACAGGATCAGCGTATACGTCTGCAGCAGGCGAAAAATCAGCTGCAACAGCAGATTTGCGGTGACTACCACCTGGGTGACATTCATCTGTTTTATCCTGGTGCCAGCCTGGGTGTGGTGGAAATTGATCCGCTGGAGACTGATGTAAACTGTGCGCTTCATCTTGCAGACAGCGCAATGTATCAGGATAAAAAGCGTCAGGATAAAACCCCTTTTGTCGTACATTAAGCCCTGCTATGCTGGCTCGTCTTTAAATAACTCTGGTAGATAATCGTATGCGACTCGGTATTATTTTCCCTGTCATTATTTTCATTTCCGCTGTCGTTTTCTTATCCTGGTTTTTTATTGGCGGCTACGCTGCGCCGGGAGCATAACGATGAAAAAAACAACGATTATTATGATTGGCGTGGCGATCATCGTGGTTCTGGGCACGGAACTGGGGTGGTGGTAACCAAAATAAAGGCCACTTATCAGTGGCCTTTATTGCCTGCATGTTTAGTTAGCTTTTGATTTTTCTATAGATAAATAACACCACAATCGCACCGATAACCGCTACGACAAAACTGCCGAAGTTGAAACCATCAACTTTACCAAAACCAAAGAAGGTACTGATCCAGCCACCCACTACCGCACCGACAACCCCTAAGATAATGGTCATAAAGAATCCGCCGCCATCTTTACCCGGCATAATCCATTTTGCCAAAATCCCAGCGATAAGACCGAAAACCACCCATGAAATAATGCCCATAATTTTCCTCACTTATGTTTTTAAATTAACGATTCACTCGTCGTATAAAAGCATAGCATAGCGCTGATAAATTAAAATTTGTGATCGCCATCACTTCATATTTTCATCTTTTTCCGATGTTTCATAAGGTTATGACTGCTGACCAGCAGGCTAAATTTTTGTCACTACTCGTCATTAGTGTCGAATCGTCAGTCATTCCGCTTAACGTTTTTGCCGTCAGCCCTGTTATTGCTTGTTTTTCACTTCTGGCACACTTTATGCTTAAACTACCCGTCGCTACGACAAATCGTAGTCCGCGGTGCTTATCGCGTGGCTGCGTCTACAATTCGCGCTATTTCAGCATTTAACAGGTCTGTTATTGATGAAAAAAATCACCAGTGTTTGCCCATACTGTGGGGCCGGGTGCAAGCTCAAGCTTGTTGTCGAAAATAACAAAATCATCCGTGCCGAAGCCGCAGAGGGTGTAACGAACCAAAATCAGTTATGCCTGAAAGGCTATTATGGTTGGGACTTTCTTAACGACACCCGCCTTCTGACTCCCCGTCTGACTCGCCCGATGATCCGTTATGAAAAAGGTGGAAAATTCACGCCCGTTAGCTGGGATGAAGCCATTCGCTACACCGCAAAACGCTTATCTGAAATCAAAAATACCTATGGCCCTCGCGCCATCATGACCACCGGCTCTTCACGTGGAACGGGGAATGAGACCAACTACGTGATGCAAAAATTCGCACGTGGCGTACTCCATACCAATAATGTCGATTGCTGCGCCCGGGTCTGTCACGGCCCTTCCGTTGCGGGGTTACAGGAAACGTTAGGCAATGGCGCCATGAGCAACTCTATCAGCGACATTGAAAACTCAAAATGCCTGCTGATCTTTGGTTATAACTGCGCCGACTCGCACCCAATCGTAGCCCGCCGGGTAATTAAAGCTCGCCAGAATGGCGCAAAAATCATTGTCTGCGACCCGCGTCGTATTGAAACCGCCCGTATTGCTGACCAACATTTGCAGTTGAAAAACGGTTGTAACATGGCGCTGGTTAATGCCTTTGGTCATGTTCTTATCGAAGAGCAACTCTACGATCGCGAGTATGTGCAAAAGCATGCGGAAGGGCTGGAAACATACTGGGAAACCGTTAAGGACTACGCCCCTGAAGCCGTTGAACATTTGACCGGTGTTCCCGCACAGCAGGTTCGCCAGGCGATGCGTACATTTGCCGCTGCTCCATCGGCAACCGTAATGTGGGGGATGGGCGTCACCCAGTTTGGTCAGGCCGTTGATGTGGTTCGCGGTTTATCGAGTCTGGCATTACTGACCGGGAATCTGGGTCGCCCTAACGTCGGCGTTGGTCCGGTGCGTGGGCAAAATAATGTGCAGGGCGCGTGCGATATGGGGGTACTACCTAACCAGTTCCCAGGGTATCAGGACGTGACTGATTCCGCAGTCCGGGAGAAATTTGCCAGCGCATGGGGCATTGACGTTAATCAGATGGATGACAAGGTCGGGACCCGTATCACCGAAGTTCCGCACCTGGCTATCGAAGGCAAAATAAAAGCCTACTACATCATGGGAGAAGATCCGTTGCAAACCGAGGCGGACCTGGGACTGGTCCGCGAAGGGTTTAACGCGCTCGATTTTATCGTCGTGCAAGACATCTTCATGACTAAGACAGCGGAAATGGCCGACGTCCTCCTGCCGGCCACCTCATGGGGCGAACATGGCGGCGTCTTTACCTGTGCCGATCGCGGCTTCCAGCGTTTTGAGAAAGCGATTGAACCCACCGCTAACGTAAAGCGTGACTGGGAGATTATCAGTCTGCTGGCCAGCGAAATGGGCTATCCAATGCAGTATCAAAATAACCAGCAAATCTGGGATGAGATGCGCGAGCTGTGCCCGCTGTTCTACGGCGTGACCTATGAGAAGATGGGGGAAATGGGGCATGTTCAGTGGCCATGTCCGGATCTCGATAGTCCTGGTACGCCATACCTTTACGCACACAGCCAGTTTGATACCGCCAACGGCAAAGGCAAACTGTTTGCCGCACCGTGGCGAGCGCCCGCAGAAGTTCCGGATGACAAATATCCGCTGGTACTGTGTACCGTGCGTGAGGTTGGGCACTACTCCTGTCGCTCGATGACCGGTAACTGCGCGGCGTTACAAGCGTTGGCTGATGAACCAGGATATGTGCAAATCAATACCCATGATGCCGAAAAACTCGGTATCCGTCATCGTGATCTGGTGTGGGTCAGCTCGCGTCGGGGTAAGGTCATCAGCCGCGCGGATGTGTCCGAGCGCATCAATGCCGGAACGGTATATATGACCTATCAATGGTGGATTGGTGCATGCAACGAGTTAACCCAGGATAACCTCGATCCAATCTCGAAAACGCCGGAAACCAAATATTGTGCCGTAAATATCGAGCACATTACGGATCAGATATGGGCCGAAAAGTATGCCGCTCAATCGTATAGCGATATGAAATCACGCTTGTGTGAGGCGATTGCGTAAGTCACCACCCTTGCCGCCTGAGTCTGGATACCCAGACTCAGGTTTTATCTCATTACTTCGCCAGGTGTGGTTCGCTGAAGCGGATGGAGGCAGATTCCTCCAGCTTATCCCGCTGCATAAAACCGAAGTTCATCAGAAACAACCCCGCCATAAATGGTAGTTCATACAGTTCTTCAATCAGATCGCCATAATGGGTATTGTGCAGGAAGATGGGAGCCAGCAGACGATGATGCTCTACCGTATCGGAAATCAAAAATGCGCAGGCGGTAATCGCCAGCATCCAGACCGGTAATGGTTCATTACGCACGCGTCGGACAATATCCAGGCGTAAGCGCTTCGACAACAGCACCGGCAGAATAATCATGGCAATTAATACAACGGAGATAGCTCTGAACAGAAGTTTAGAATGCTCAGGGAAGTAATCACGCCCCCAACTGGTGCTTCGGCCCAGCAACACCAGCCACCACACAGTCGCCCAAAGCCAAAATTGTTTCCCACCTTCAGGACGTGATAAAGGCCGGATGTAGCTGAGAGTAAATACTGCACCAAACAGTAGCCATAACGCCTGCCCATTTTCGATCCATTTGACGACAGTGCCATTGAGCAGCGGAAGATTCCAGTTCGCGGTGAACGGGATCGCCACAATGACCAGTCCAAGAATAAGCGTGGGTAATGTAAGTTGGGTGTTCAGTTTCATAAGCGCGATGTTCTGTATTGTGACTGTTTTGCGATCATAACGTCTGTGAATGATCAACAATTAGCATTCAATGCGAATTTCTTAAGGTATTCTTAAGGAATCTTTTTCCGGACATCACCCCATTCAACATAAACAAAAAAACCGCACAACGCGTCAAAACGCAGTGCGGTTAGTAGATAAAAATTCAGTGTATTCAATCAGTAGGAGTAATTAACGCCTACCATCCGCACACTTCATGCTCATTCTCGGTATCGTATGAACGTACGGTATTGACCAGATCTTTAACAACTTCTGCTGCCACATCCGGCACCAGTAATGTCATCGGCGCTTCTGTTTCATAATCAACAGAAACACCGTTGCTGTTATTAGTCACGGTTACGGTATAGGTTGCTTTGCCCATGATTTACTCCTTGCCGGTGCGCACGACTTTTCGTTGATTTGCACTCTCCATCAGAACTTCCGGGGCAACGAAAAAATCGATATTAAAGTAAGTGTCGTCGGTCATCACTTCGATGTTATGCCATTTTTCCGGCGGAAAAACGCCAAACTGACCGGCTTCAATAACCATCACCTCTACTGGCTCCGGGCTGTGTTCATCGGCGTATCCGAGATATTTGACCGCCCCCTGCATAACAGAAAGTCGTGGATAAACCCCGGCACGAGTTCCTTTATCAAGGTGGCGTTCGAAAATTCCGGCAGGCGCCGTTTCTTTATTCCAGAATGGAGTAGAGCGTGTATGGATATGATTCTGTGGAATTTGAAGCATTTTTCTTCCCTTTTCCAGTCGACAACCAGCGAGTCTTATTGAACCGCTGCTGTACACAGGGTACGCCTCAAAATATACATTTAAAATACCATTTATTGGTTATAACCCTACAATTATAAATGAAAAGTAAAGCGTCATATTGAAGGCCCGCCGCAACCAGCGGGCCAATGGCATCACGACTGAAGCGTAGCCAGACGAGCGGCAAAACCAACGAAAATCAGGCCGATAAGGGAATTACCCACTTTGGCCAGTTTTTTCTTCGTGCGAATATACTGCGTCACGAACGCGCCGGAGAAAATAAGGAAGCTCAGATAGAAAAAGCTCACTACCTCAAGCGTAATGGCCAAAATAAAGAATGACAGTCCTGAGTGCGGCGCATTGACATCAATAAACTGCACGAAGAACGAAACATAAAACAAAATAGCTTTTGGATTCGTCAGGCTCAGAATTAATGCTCGCTTAAAAATAGCGCCAAACGGGACTTCCTCAGGCGCGGCGTCGCTGGCTTTCGATTTCAGTGTCGCATACAGGATCTTCGCACCGAGGTACAACAGATAAAAAGCGCCAAGATAGCGAACGATGTTGAACAAAACGGGCGTTGTTTTGATCAATGCGGCAACACCGGCATAGGCCAAAAACATCAACACGGCATCACCGATAAACACACCGCTTGCGGCGAGATAACCGCCCTTCACTCCCCGACCAACGCTGTTCTTTAACACAAATATCGTATTTGGCCCCGGTACCAGCACGATAAAAATAGCCCCCACCAGATACGTCCAGTAATTCAGAACTCCATACTCTGCGAACACGTTAACCTCTTCCTGAAAAAACACATGCACTTGCTGCGATACAATATGCTAACGAATGCATCGGGTGATGGAAAGAGAAGGTTATGAATTAAAAAAACCCGCCACTGGTGACGGGTGTGTACAGATAAGGTTAGCCCAGATTAATGGTGCAGCATCTCATCCACAACCTCTTCTCCCTTCAACTGATAAGGGTAATAGGTAGGCCAGTTTTCCATCTCTTCAAGCAAGGCTGCCTGCGAGGTATTTCCCATAAAGATATGGAAGTGGCTCGATTTACGCGGTGCGATAATATGATCGCTAAATTGCACATATTTAGGCGCTTTACTGTCAGCAGCTTTACACTCAAACAGATACCGTACACCTTTCTTGCCTGATTTATAGTGCAGGATTTTATATCCGGCATAGTCGTATTTACATGATGCAACCTGATTACCGGTATGAAACTCCATCACACCATTTTCAATGCCGATAGTGTCTACGTTGGTTACATAGCCTGTACGGTAATACGCTTTAATTTGTTCTGCTGTTTTATTTTTATCTTTCTCCGCTTTCTTTTTGAACACCGGATCAAGCTCGCCGCTGACCAGATACGGATAGACAGATTGCCACATGCCATCCCAGTCGGTCAGCGCCCTGTTCTGCACCTGGTTATCATCAAATACCCCTTCCGACGCCTTTTGTTCTGCTTCACTCATTGGCGCACCATGGGAATGATGACCATGCGCCAGAACCGAACCACTGACTAAAAGTATCCCCAGAGCGATTGTCAGTTTCTTAAAACGAATAGCCAAAATTTCACCCTCAAATCATTTGCGAGTGAAATGTTATAATATAACATCACATTTAAATCAACGACGTTGTGAAGTATTTAACCGCTCTGGTGCGCAATTTTCCAACGGCTGTCAAAATGGGCCTGATACTGCGCAACAACGGCAGGTTCGTCACGAATAACTAACACATTTTCAGAGTTGGCAAATTCTGCGGATTTGGCAAAGTTGAACGAACCGGTTTCCAGCGTGTCGCCATCAATAATCATTACCTTGTCATGCTGGATGTGGTAGTGACCATCCAGTTGCACATCAACTCCATTCGCGACAGCAAAAGCGATGGCCTTCTGGCTCACCTTGCCCTGGTTTCGTTTCTTGTCGATAACTGCCCGAACCACAACACCTCTCTTTTCGGCGTTTACCAGTGCCTGAACAATATCTGCAGACTGAAATGAATAAGCCATCATATCGATGCTGTGCTGCGCATGGTTAATCGAATCCAGCACTAAAGCCCGAGCCGACCCTTCCGGTGAAAAACCTACCTGAATGGAAGCGTGTGCTGCAAAAGCACCCGCCCCGTACATTAGCGCAGCCACAGCGATAGTTTTTACAATCACGTTAGTTATTTGCCTGAAAGGAGATACAAGCCGAAGAGGGTAACGCTCGCGTGCAGATCTGATCAAGCAGCGCCTGCTGATGACTGATAATGAGCATACCTAATGGCCGACGCTGGCATTCTTCAAGCAGCAGCGCCCAGATATCCCGTTGAATGGAAGGATCAAGCTGGGCGGTAATTTCATCGGCAATAAGAAAACGTGTCCGCGGGTCCAGCGCGCGAAGTAAAGCAATTCGCGCCAGTTCTCCGCCAGAAAGTTGTCCGGGACGGCGGGTTAACCACTCAGGGTTGATATGAAGACGGGTAAGCATTTCAGCATCCGGTCGCCAGGCATCATGCACCGCATCACCGGTGCTGCGTCGGGGGTTAAAAGTTAATTCCGGATGCTGTGGCACCAGTTGCACCGGGCAATACTGGTGCATCGGCAACGGTTGGTCATCAACCAGAATGTCACCCGAAGTTGGTTTCTGCCAGCCCGCCAGCACGCGTCCCAGCGTCGTTTTGCCAGTTCCACTGGGCGCACAAATCCCAATACGTTCACCAGGGCGTAGAGAGAAGGTCAGATTTTGCCACAGAACCTTTTCCCCCTGACGGATTGTTACATCACGACAGCACAGCATCGCGCTCTCCAAAAAGTTGATTTCTTTCAGGCAGCGCAAGCCATTGTCGTTGCAGATGTTCGCTAATCTCTCCGCGTAACAGCTGTTCCCGGCTGACGTTATCCGACACCCTTCCCTGATGCAGCGCGACAATACGATCTGCATGGCGGGCCGCCAGCGTGAGGTCATGCGTTACCCATAAAACACCGGCCCCATGCTCACATTGCTCACGCAACTGTTCAAGCAGTTGATTAGCCAGTGGTGCATCAAGCCAGGCGGTAATTTCATCCGCCAGAATATAGCGAGCCTGACTCAGAGACGCGTGACAGGCCAGGACACGTTTCGCCATACCGCCTGAAAGCTGGCGCGGAAAAGCATCTAATACGCGACTTTCCAGTCGGCTACGCTGGAGCAATCGTTCAATTTTTCCGGCATTCCATTGCTGGCCAGAAAGCTGGCATGCCCTGCGCAGATGCTTTTCAATCGAAAGCAGCGGATTAAGTGCCTGAATACCTTGAGGGACATAGCTGAAGGTGTTGCCGCGACATTTGCGAATATCATCACTGTCCAGCGTTTTACCTTCCAGGGTAATAACGCCGTTGAAACGCAAATTGTCTGGTAAGAGATCGAGCAGACATTGCAGCAACAGGCTCTTACCTTCCCCACTTCCCCCAACTAACGCCACCATCTGACCAGGCGCTACGTCGAAAGAGATATCTTGTAACAGCGAAGACCAGTTTTTCGCGCCGTACCAGCGATAACGCGCCACGTCCAGCGAGACCTGCCTTAAACTCAACATGCGTCACCTCGTAACCATAAACGATGCACCGCCCTTGCGAGCTGATCGAATAACATCACCAGACTGAACAGCATCAGTCCTGGAAACAGCACTAACCACCAATCGCCATGACTGATAAACCGCAGCGCATCCGCCAGCAGCAGGCCCAGTGACGGTTCATGCGGCGCCAGTCCAAAACCGAGGAAGCTTAACGCCGCGCTGTGCAACACCGCGTGGGGAAACATCAGCAATGTTCCCGTTAGCCACTGGGGTAATAACGCCGGTAGATAGTGATGCCGCCAGCAGTAAAAATGGCCGTGTCCCAGACGCCAGGTCAACGTCAGATAGTCACTGTGGGCCACGCGCTGCGCTTCAGCACGCAGGATCAGCGCCAGACGCGGCCAGTGCGTTAGTGCAACCGCCATGATCACCCCGTTTTTCCCGCCCCCCAGCGTAAAACAGATCAAAATGAGCAACAGCAGATGCGGCATCGACAGCATGGCATCAGTAATCAGACGCATAAGCACATCCAGACGCGGATGTATGCGCGAAACCGCCGCCATTAGTAGCGCAATCAAGCCACTGCACAACGCCGCACCAATACCAATTTGCAGACTGGTTAGTGCTCCCTGAAAACAACGGATCCACAGATCGCGACCAAGGTTATCGGTGCCAAACCAGTACATCGCATCAGGCGGTAGATGACGGGCAAGAAGATTAACGCTCAACGGGTTATCCAGCATTGCGGCACCATACACTGCAATGAATAACAGGCAGCTAAAAGAGAACAAAAGACGAATCAGCGTCGGCGTCGGGTTATAGAGCATCAGGTCGTTCCAGAGCACGGTTCAACATACGGACAAGCCAGGTAGACAGCGAATTGCCAATGAACACCAATACGGTACTGAACAACACAATCCCCATCAGTAACGGCAGATCGCCGCGTAACCCGGCATCAATGGTGGCCTGCCCCAGTCCTGGGTAAGCGAAGACTTTTTCGGCCAATAGTGCACCTCCCAACAGCTCCCCCAGCGAGGCAAACTGCAAACACAGCGCAGGCGTAATTGCATGACGTAGAACCTGATGACGCAACAGCGACCAGCCTTTATCTCCCTGAGAACGCGCAAAACGGACAAAATCGCTTTTCATCACGCTGGCGATGCTTTCCCGTGTATGCAGCGTAATTTGTCCCAGCCCCAGCAAACTGAGCGCGCAAACGGGAAGCACCAGATGACGCAAACGCTCGGTCAGCGTGGCCATATCGCCGCTGTTGCCCGGCTCCCACGCGCAGCAGACCGGAAATACCGGCCAGCGCACGGCAAATAACGCCAGCAGCAACATGCCAATCCAGAAGGTCGGCAGCGAAGAAAGCAGATAGCTGAGGCGACAGATTGCTTTGTCCGGCCAGCGATTCAGGTAGCGACCCGCGACAAACCCCATTGCCGTTCCCAATATGCCGGAGAGTAGCCACGCGCCGCCAAGCAGCGCAAACGAAGTGGAAAAACGTTCCTTGATCACGCTGGCAACCGGCGCATTAAACAACATGGAATAGCCGAGATCGCCCTGCAATACCCGTACAAACCAGTGACCAAAACGCTCCCATAGCGGCTGGTCCAATCCCCAGCGAGCAGCAATGCGTGCATATTGCTCCGGCGGCACATGCAGGAGATCGTTGCCAATATATGCACGAATCGGATCAACCGGAGAAAAGCTGAGCAGCACAAAAGTGCCAGCCGCAACCAGCACTAATAGCACTATCAGCCGTAGAAAATGGCCCACAACAGACTTCATCAACGGCAGGTCCAGGTCCATTCGTCCAGATTATTGAGCAGTGACCAGCTACCGTGAATCTCCGGTGCGCCTTTGCCTAAATCAATACACGGATTTGCCAGGTAGGTGTGCTGAATATTCAGCAGCCATGCCCAGGCAGCATCGCCCTGCACGCCAGCCCCTTGCTTGCCATCCCACTCCACTTGTTGCCAGAAAGGCAACGCTTTTTGCCAGTCCGGGGCGTCAATAGCCTGTTTAAGATGCTGTTCAACAACAGGGTTGCTGTAATAGCCTGGATTGTAATATTCCACGCCCGCGGCCTGATTACTGTAATGATGGAACAGCTCCATCGGATCCAGACTTCCCCAACCAAATAGTGTCGGGTTCGCATGCATGTGACGCTCAACAGTTTCCCAGCTTCCGGATTGTAGCGAGATCTGAATCCCTACTGGCTCCAGCATTGCGCGGACAGCTTCGGCTAAATCCCGGCGCGTACTGTCACCGCTGGCGTACCATAAAGTCAGTCGAGCCTCTTTGCCGTCTTTCACTCGTACGCCATCTTTACCCACCTTCCAGCCAGCTTCGTCCAGAATCGTGCGTGCTTTTTCGCTGTCACCATCTTTGAACACAACGGATTGCCCCTGCCATGGCAGCCCCTGTACTGCGCTATACGCAGGAATCGCATGACCTTCCATGACCTGATCGGCAAGCTGCTTACGGTCGATTGCATAGTTGATGGCGCGCCTGATGGCAACATCGGCAGTGATATCGTTCCCAATCGGATAGCCATTGGCGTCTTTTTTACCTGCAGGAACCATCGGGAACACAATGCCCCGGTTTTCCACGCTATCGCGTACCCAAAGTTTCAAGTTTTTCTGCTGAGGAGCGACCGCCATCGACGGCGCGATACGTACGAGTCCCAATTGGCCACTGCGCGCTGCGGCATAAGCGTTATCTTCATCAAGGAAGACAAACACCAGCTTACTGAAATCATTTTTCTTACCGGCATACCAGGGGTTAGCCTCCACGATCAACTGCTGTCCCGGCTGAAAACTAACCAGCCGATAAGGACCCGCGCCAATCGGATTTTTGGCAAATGTTTTTTCGTCATACCGTTTCGCCGGAACAATACCCAAAGACCCCAGCACATTCACAAAGGTGCTCTGTGGGCTATTCAGCGTAATTTCTACCGTGCGGTTATCTTTCAGGCTGGCATGGGTGAAGTTTCCCATGTCGATTTTGCCGCCGCTTTTTGCTGCTTTGTTATAGGTGAACACCACATCTTCAGCGGTTAGCGGGGAGCCATCAGAGAATTTGAGGTCGGGTTTTAACGTCAACGTCCAGGTTTTGCCGTCTGCGCTGGTCTCTACTTTTTCCGTCAGCAGGTTTCCCCAGCTCATATCTGCATTTTGTTTTAATAATGGTGCATGCAAAAGCAAATAGCTGCCATGACTCCAGCCCAACATCGGGTCAAACCCTTCCGTTGGTTCTGGTCCAATTGCCAGTTTTAACGTCTGCCCTTCGCTCGCATTTTGCGCGGCAAGAAGTGGTGAGGTTAATGCGAGAGTCAATGCGCACGTAAGCAGTGCCAGCTTGCCTTTGATCATTATGTTATCCAGATTTACGTTATTTTTATGCTGCATAACGATTTACCGTCGTTAAGCAGTCTCCTGGGGAAGGGATTATGGCGGACAGAAATGATGAAAAAAATGATGCGGCGCAGAAAAGTATGACGATTTTATAAAATTATCATACTTTTTTCTGATACTCCGTTATGAGTACGATATGAATCTCAGAAAATAGGTTAATCCCTCGCCATTTATTCAATGGAATATTAATCCCGATCTAATAATTACCCATGCGGACTATTGGTCCTCCCTGCTAATTCCTTATCTAAAATTCATGACAATTTATGTATATTTATTCAAGAAAAACACCAGAAGTGACAAGTTATGTAAATTTGTAATGATAATTATTTGTATTATCATTTCCATCAATTATCTTACTGCCTTTGAATTTTTAACAAAGGAAGTTTGACTATGCGTTTAAAACCTGTTGCCTCTGTCGTTCTGTCCTGTTTTGGATTTTCCAGCCCCCTGGTGTTTGCTGAAGATGTCATGGTGGTAACCGCTTCCGGTTATGAAAAGAAAATCACCAATGCCGCCGCCAGCGTCTCTGTTATTTCACAGCAAGAGTTACAAACCAATAAATATAATGACTTAGGTGAAGCCCTGCGTTCTGTTGAAGGGGTAGATGTTGAAAGCAGCACCGGTAAAACCGGTGGTCTTGAGGTTAGTATCCGCGGCATGCCCGCCAGCTATACCTTGATCCTGATTGACGGTATTCGTCAAAACGGCAGCAGCGACGTAACGCCAAACGGCTTCTCTGCCATGAATACCAGCTTTATGCCCCCGCTGGCGGCAATCGATCATATTGAGGTGATCCGCGGCCCGATGTCGACGCTTTATGGGTCCGACGCAATCGGTGGCGTGGTGAATATCATCACCAAAAAAAGCACAGATAAATGGAGCACTTCCATCAATACCGGCGTTAACCTGCAAGAGAGTAATAAATGGGGTAACAGCACCGTTGCCAACTTCTGGTCAAGTGGCCCATTAATCGCGGGCGTACTGGATATGCAGGTTCGGGGAAGTACAACCCAGCGTCAGGGTTCCAGCGTCACCTCCCTCAGCGATACCTCCTCCACCCGCGTACCTTATCCTACCGAGTCGGAAAACTACAATATCGGTACGCGCTTCGACTGGAAAACCAATGAGAACAATACGCTGTGGTTAGATCTCGATTCCGCCAGACAGCGCTATGACAACGATGACGGGCAGTTGGGCAACCTGACAGGGGGGTATGATAAAACGCTACGCTATGAGCGTAACAAAGTGACCCTCGGTCACGATACAGCCTTAACGTTCGGCACCTGGAAATCCTCCCTTGGCTGGAATGAAACCGAGAACAAAGGCCGGCAATTGGTATCTTCCGCACTCACGCCAGAGAACGCAGGTCGGGCCGGTGACGCACGTGAACTGAAGAACACTAACGTTATTCTTGACTCAGTGCTGCTGACGCCATTAGGTGATTCACACCTCTTAACCCTTGGCGGAGAATACTGGGATGCAAGGATGAAAGATGGTGTGGTGCTGGCAAATACCGGCGAGACGTTCCATCAAAAAACGTGGGCAGCTTATGCGGAAGATGAATGGCATATTCTCGACTCGCTGGCCTTAACCGCAGGAACACGCTATGAGCATAACGATGTCTTTGGCGGTCATCTCAGCCCACGAGCCTATATGGTCTGGGACGTTTCCGACGCCTGGACGCTCAAAGGCGGCGTGACGACAGGTTATAAAGCACCATCACTGAGCCAGTTGCATAACGGGATCAGCGGTGTAACCGCGCAGGGAACGGTGAATACGGTCGGTAACCCGGACCTCAAACCTGAGGAAAGTATCAGCTACGAAACCGGGCTCTATTACGAGAACGACGCTGGGCTTAACGCCAACATTACCGGCTTCTATACCGAATACAAAAATAAAATTGTCTCATATTCTATCGATGATAATACCAACAGCTATACCAACAGCGGCAAGGCAAGGACCGATGGCGTTGAATTTGCCAGCACCTTCCCTCTATGGTCGGATGTGCTGACCTTATCTCTCAACTACACCTACACTCAGAGCAAGCAAAAAGATGGTGAAAATAAAGGCGCGCCATTAAGTTACACGCCAAAACATATGGCTAACGCCCGTCTAAACTGGCAGGCAACGGAAGATATGAACGCCTGGTTAAGCGCACGTTATCGCGGCAAAGCCCCTCGCTTTACCCAAAATTACGACAACCTCAGCGCGGTACAAAAGGCCGTCTATGACGATAAAGGCGCTGATTTAAAAGCCTGGACCGTTGTCGACATGGGGATGTCTTATAAGCTGACCAAAGATCTGACGCTTAATACGGCGGTTAATAACGTGCTGGATAAAGACTTTAGTGAGGTCAAATTGTACCAGGTGGGCCGTAATAGCACCTACGCAGGTGATTATTATCAGACTGCACAGTCCACTACCGGATACGTAAACCCGGGCCGTAACTACTGGGTATCTTTAAACTATCAGTTCTAATTGTATAAGGCCCTGCTGGTCGGGGCACACTAATACCCTGACCAGCAGAATATTATTGAGAGAAGACACAAGATATAATCAGCAACTTATTTTAACATATAAGAATATTTAAATAATTAATACAGAAACACCCCTTCCTGCACCATTAGATACAATGCCAAAACAATAACCCCAACGATACCGCCTAAAAACAGGACTGCGGCAATCGCAAGCTGGTTGCGGTTTGTGTACTTTGTTTTGTTTCGCACATCCAACTTTTTTTTGGCCGCTCTGTGACTTGAATCACGCTCCATCGCGAATGTTATATCTGCCATACCATTATCCAGTTGCTGTATATGAAAACACGAATAACCATTACATTGATAAGGGTATAGGCTTTAAATAACAGAATCTGAGATTTATCTCACGATAAAGATAAGCGTCGGATTTTTACTACCGAACCAGATTTCATGCTCTCTGTCCTTCAATAAGGTTATCCTGTATTTATTCGATAAAAACCTTCACTTTAGGCTTTGACAGCAGAATCATGACGAAATCAGTGAAGGTCACTGGTTTATAGAAATAGTACCCTTGCAGGAAAACAATGTTGTTTTTGTTGAGATAATCGAGCTGAGCCTTCGTTTCAACCCCTTCAGCAACGATGCTTAAAGACAGCTTGCGCGCCAGATCGAGAACACAATCCAAAATTCGGGTTGAATCGGGAAGCTCATTTACCCTTCCCACAAAGCTCTGATCGATTTTAATGTAATCAATGTGCAGGTCATGCAAATAAGAAAGCCCAGAATAGCCCGTACCAAAATCATCCAACGCAATAACAAAGCCATTCTCATGCAGGATATTGAGCCTCTGCACAAGATCTTCATCCACATCTAACGGCTCGCGCTCAGTAACTTCGATTACCAGATTGAGGTCATCGCGGTTAAAACTATCTCTGTAATGCAGGCACTCCTGCACGAATGTAGGGGATGTGATATGAGATGCGCTGAAGTTAATGCCGACATGGAAGCCGGATGGCAGTTTGCTGGCAATGGCGTTCATATTTGCCGCAACCTGCCGCATCAGACTTTGAGTCAGTGGTACTATCAGGCCTGATTTTTCGGCGACGGGAATGAAGGAAGCAGGAGAGATATATCCGGCTTTAGGATGTTTCCATCGGGCCAGTACTTCAACACCGCGTAACGTCCCCTCGCGACCATTTACGATAGGTTGATAAAAAGGCACGATCTCTCCTTTTACTATCGCCCTGCGCAACGTTTCTTCAGGGGTATCGCTCTTGTTCAGATACTTATCAATGGCATAAGCGGCTGCGAAGGACATTAACAGGATAAAAACCAGAATCCCTGAACCTTGTGTAACCAGCCTTTTTGCACTAAACAGTGGCGGTTTATTATAAATAATACTGAACGGATACTTTACGGAATTGACCTGACCAGACTCACGTGCGCTTGCTGTAACGGTATTCACATCGCCCAATAAACCAAGTACTTCGTCGCCTACGAGTAGTGAATATGTCACTCCCTTTAACGGAACATTCAATGCTCCACGGATATGCACCCCGCTGATGGTGACAATAATGCGGTGGGTTTGAAAATGAGTTTGATACAGCAGAACGGGGATCTCATTTTCCGTGTTTCTTGCGGAAGTAAGCAGCAATTTTGTATCAGCAATCACAGGAATTTGCTTAAGTAAAATCCTATTCCCCGGTAAAGACGTACACCAAACCTTCCCCTGCCGGATAATGATCAGCGTTCGCAAATGAGGCCGAAGAGCCGCTTCGGTTCCGAGTTGGTATTGACCCTCCAGATCGCATTTTTTTTCAGCGATGTTCTTAGCGGTTCTAGTTGCCTGGAAAGCTTCATCAAGTATGTTATCCATATTTTTCGCGGCATATCTGGCTCCCTCAAGGGTTTCTGTCGAAGAGGAATGCCAAAGCTGCATATTAAGAATAAAAACACCGATCAAAAAAAGACACACCGCTGCGGTTACCGGTAAAAGTGCTTTGCGCATTCTCATGTCCTGTAGCGAAAACCGATCGGTCGTTGCGATGAGCATTGACGTGTTCTAATTTATCTCTTCAGAGCATGGTAGACAGAAACAAAAGTCGCCATGCGCCCAGTCACATTTTCAAGATTACAACATAACAAATTGATTTTTATATAAAATCAACATTGAAAAGATCATAACAATAATGACATCCCTCTTTCCAATTTTGTTATCATATACATGTGCTAATAAGAGGTAAGAAAATGAAAATCTTTATCACTGACAATGACGGGAACCTCATTCCTGTTGACGGGAAAAGCGTCGTGATCGAATTGAATAGTGGCGGAACTATCGAGATCGCCGAGGAGTACAGTCGGGACGATGTTCCTGAGGGCATTAATCTGTGGGGCGGACGAGAACCTTCCCCTTCACTCTCTTTCGAGGAAATCAAAGCCAGAACAGAAGGCTTGGGAGTTTACCCCATCGCAGCCAACGCTCTGCATGTATTTCCGTACAAACTGTCATCAAAAGAATGATTGCATACAGCAGGTGAAGCGTTTTTCTCAAACCAAAGTAAGGCCACTGTTATCATAAATACCTCTGGCCTTGGGGGGAGTCAACTCGCCAATAGCTGTTACTTTCTGATTGCAGCCCATACTGGCGCTGCATTATTTCATCACTATATACAGAAGGTTAATACGCTTTTGAGAGTGATGCCTGAGCATAACCATTTGAATAGTTAATAGATGATTAAAATATCAAGAACATAATTACTTAAAACCGTATATGCGTGTTCTTAAATATTAATCGTCATCATGATGCTTATGTTTCTTGTGATCACTCATAGCCTCTTTGAAAGCATCCGCTTGTGTATTAGCGGCCTGCAGTCGACTCATATTAGCACTGTAATTATTCCAATATTCTTTTTCTTCGTGATAACAAACATCACGGCTAATTCCCTTCGCTTCGCACTTTGCTAAGCGTTGTTCTTCTGATAGACAACCAGGCATCAAAGAAACGGCAGAAAACGCAACCAATATCATCATTAATTTATTCATATAAATAACCTTAGAATTTCCAGCCGGCGCCGACTACAATACTATTAGCTTGTGCGCCAAAGACCTTAGAACCTTCATAGCCTGCATCAACAGTGAAACCTGCAATGGGGGTAAACTGAATACCAGCGCCATAGGCAAAGCCTGTAGAAGTGTCAGTTTCACCATTAGCTTTGATCGCACCTCTCCCAATACCCGCCATTACATAAGGTTTTACCACATCATTTACTTTATAACTTGCACCGACTAATGCAGAACCATAACCACGATCTATATCATTATCGTCATTTGCTGAAATGGTTAAGGATGTCATAACACCAAAATCACTCTCATCTGGGGTATAACCATATTTAGCGTTAAAACCATTAAGGTTCTGCCCATCTGTCCGGGTATGTACATAACCGCCGGTGACTACGCTCTCTCCTGCATAAACTGACATAGCAAAACACAATGTAACAGCCACTAAACCTGTTTTTAAACTTAGCATTTTAATAACCATTTTCATCATCAACTAATAGTAAGTTACACACATAATAAGGAATCATGCTTTGGTTTTCATTTCTCAAGCATGTCGCCAAGAGAAAAACAGAAAGGTAAAAAAACATCAATCGGGTAAAATGTTCTTTTTTGGACATTACTAATATTCAGAATAATCATCTGTCATAACATGCTGATAAAAATAGATTTAAAATTAGAGTAAAAAAACCTTATAACGCTTCTTCCTTGTAAATATTTCCGATATTTTTCTTATTTTTAAAATGATTGCCCCCCATCTAATAATCAATAATATAAAAACACCACTCAATTATAGTTAGTTCTCATACCCGAATAGAGTTAAACAAAGAAATATTGACAGATATGGATATCTTTTATCAATAAATAAAATTGTAACAACGAAGATAAAAATTTTATCTTCAGTGCTATTAAAATGAGTTTAATAGTCTGCGATTTAGGAAAGCATTTTGCAGGTAAAAAAAACGGGAACCTCTCGGCTCCCGTTCTCACACAACCCAGAATCTGGATTACATGTTTTCGATGATCGCGTCACCAAACTCTGAACATTTCAGCAGCTTAGCGCCATCCATCAGACGTTCGAAGTCATAGGTTACGGTCTTGGCGTTGATCGCGCCTTCCATACCTTTAACGATCAGGTCAGCCGCTTCTACCCAACCCATGTGGCGCAGCAGTAGATTTAGCAATTTATTATATCCTATTGAATTAAAACGATTTCATGCTTAATAAGTATCTAATCTTGTTTTTTTGCCTTCACGATAACTCACTGATTTTGTATAGTTTAAGTAGCGTTTTGATAACCACTTTAAAGCTAAATGGAGCTTCGCTTGAAAACTTCTGTTCTCATTCAGAAATTAATGGAAATTGACAAAACTGTGCCATTCGATGCGGACGTAGTGACCGGTGAGGAATGGTGGCCAACCCCGATTTCTCGTGTTTATCACAAGCCACCACATACCTATGTAGAATTTGAAACAGGTGAACAATCGCAAGATGATCCTGACGAGCTAAGTGTTTATAGCGAATTAGAAATTCGTGCACATCAAATGATGCAAATTAGAGATTTTGTGCAATCTAACAAGGGACTGAAACCTGAAGAAATTGTTTCGGAAATAAACGTTCAAATTGAACGTCTGAGGGCGATGGCTGAGGCAATTTTGAAACAATAATTCATGTTCTATATTCTTCATACTGGCTGTGGGTTCAACTCCCGCCAGCTCCACCACTTTTGATAGGACTGCAACCGGACAGAGGCTATAAAAACAGCCACTTATGGAAACTGACCAGACAGTAAACAGACCAAGAAAAGACAAAAATATGCACGTGAAATGCACGTGCACTTCAAAAGAGCCTCAGATTTCACAGTCTGGGGCTTTTCCATATGTAACCAAGTGTAACTATTTAGCACTACAATATTCACTCATTAGAGCCTAACAGATAAATTATTTAGCCCGTAATTAACTAGTAATACCGAGAGAAATGAGATAGTGAGCAATCTGAATCCATGCATGACTTGTGGAGCATGTTGTGCATTTTTTCGTGTTTCCTTCTACTGGGCCGAAGGCGATGATGCAGGCGGCACCGTTCCAGCGTATCTCACTGAACAGGTTTCGCCCTATCATCGATGTATGAGTGGCACAAATCAGAAAAACCCCCGCTGTATTGCTCTTGCCGGAAAACCTGGGGAAAGTGCCTTTTGCACAATTTATGAGAATCGCTCGTCAACATGCAGGGAATTTGCTATGTCGGGTGAAAATGGGGAAATAAATAAGGCATGCAATCGTGCGAGAGCTCATCATGACTTACCCCCACTTTGATGATTAAAATTTTTTTACGCGGATAATAGTATGTATCATGAAGAAAATATTGCTCTTCATGATACACAGAAACATAAATTGATTTTAATTTGATATTCCAAAGCATAAAGCCCTGCATGTTACGCAGGGCCAAGCAACAGAGTAAAAATTAATTATTAGAAGCGGTAACCGATACCAGCAATCCAGGTACCGACTTTTACACGTCCCAACTTACTATATTCATAAGAAGCATCAAGCACCAAATTAGGGATTGGGTTAAACTGTAGGCCTACACCATATACGGCTGAAGTTTTGCTCTCAGAATTGGAATATCCCGACATGTCGGCCTCGACTCGCCCATGTCCGAAACCAATCAAACCATACGCACTGATGTAATCATTGAAACGATAGGCTGGCCCCGCAGATAGCGAGTAATAATCTAAGTCTTCATTTCCAACTTTGTGACCAGCATAATAATAATTATAACTTAAATTAGTGTAAGTAAATGAAGATGCAATCCCCAAATGCTGATCCAACTCATAACGATATTTAATGTTTATGCCCTTCGGATTATCATCAAGTTTGTCGCCACCTGCTTTCACATGGCTTTGAGCATACCCTATTGAGAGGCTATTATTCAGTAGTTCAGCGTTTGCTGCGCCAGATACCATACAGGTACCCATAATAAAAGTTGCCAAAACTATTTTCTTCATAACAAATCCTTCTTTAATTAAGCAAAATTTATCAACTCACCATCTTTGCCACTGGTGCATTTACATAGTATTTACATATTTTTATTTAGCCAACACTTAATCTATATAGTAATTGTTATGACGCATAAGCATGCATGATTAATATTTCCGCACGTTATTTTTAATGTCTCGTCATACTTCATATAAAACGGATTTTGCGCCATGTCAGAATGTTCTGTTCTTATTACTTTTTCCATAATTGCCTCGCCTAAAGATACGAACGGCACAATATATAACCCAGCGCCTCCAGCACGGTACTTTCAGTACCTCCATTACATCTAGGAATTTGCCACCAGTTGGTATTCATTCAATACTCGCACTATCGGAGTTTGCCAGCCACAGCACATTCTTGGTTCCCTTCCCACAATTTAATCACCGCAGCACATGTTTTATCCAGTATGCTGCGGTTCTTATCACTGAATTTTTAATCCCCGTATCAAGCTTAATCCCCAATATTATCCAACGCTTCTTTCATTCCCCGCTGACGACGGTAAATTTAGTCGTTGCGCCCAACTTACACCATACCTCTTCAACCACTTAGTACCGGTAATATCCGGCATCTATCGTGGGGGAATCCACATTCCAGAATCCCTGCGGATTACATGCCAGGATCATCCAGGCTGTATTACAGGATGAGGGCCACGGCGGCATATCGTCATCGTCCGGGTAATCACATGAGTCGATATAACCGTAACGTGTGCGCAGCGGTGCCAGCCGGGCCAGAATATCCGTCGCAATAGCATCTTCACCCAGCCTTCTGGCCAGTAACGCCACGCCTGCACTTCCCTCCACCCACACACCACGCTGTTTACTCGGGTAACCATATTTCGGGTGATACGGCGTATACCCCGTCGCATCATGCGTGGCGTACCAGAATCTGTCGAGGTACGTAAAACACCGCCAGGCTTTCTCTGTATCAAAGTTGGCCACAAACAGCCCGCCCCAGCTTGAACAGTCCAGTGGTGACGCCCTGTCAGGCCCGGTGGTGCGCATCCCGGCATAAAATCGCCCTTCATCCTCCACCCACAGTTTTTCCATAATACTGTCCGCCAGGGCTGCCGCTTTTTCCGCATAGCCGGTGAATCCCACCCGCCCCATCAGGTCAAACAAAAACCACAGGTCAAACTGGTGTTCAGATGTACACCAGTCCGCTTTAAAATCCGGATAAAACACACCGTTCTGATACCGCCCGCTGCCTGAGATATATAAGCCAGAGCGAACATCGCTGCTATCCGTCACCCTGAATTTTTCAATCCATTCGGCACACTGCGTCAGTTTATCCCGCGCAACAACCGCCAGTTCTCCGCCAGGATACTTCAGCAAATAATACGCCAGCGCATATGCCACCCATGCCGCATTCCCCGTCCGGTAATATTGCGATGACGTCTGCGCCGACATACGGTTTACAAAAAAGGGAACACTCCCCTCACTGCCACCGCTGCCCACTATCGCACACAACCCACGAACAAAACGCTCAGCCTGACTGTGCCCCTGCGCCATCAGGGCAATGGCTGACACGGCCTGGTCATAGGTATATGTCCGGTCTTTCATTACCCGCACAGTTTCATCCCCGGCATCCGATGGCATGCGGTAAGAGCGGATACACAGCGGCTCTTCCCAGACTGTCACCAGCCCAGCCGTCGCCGTTCGGAGCAGCCGGAACGACTTCACACCGGACCAGCTTCTTTTAAAGGAAAAGGTGCCGTCTGTATTCAGTACCACTGACGTGCTCTGGTATTCCAGCGTGGTACTGGTACACAGTACCAGGGTGTAATTCTGTGGATTTCCGATACTGCAACGACCCGTAACCGGACCGGTATAGTCCGTGGTCAGTTCCTCATTGACCGTCAGCGTAAGAGATTTGTCATACGCTTCCGGCGCATCCAGTGACAGGAGTTCCGCAGTGCAGGTCTCTGCCAGCGTGTGAAAATTTTCCACCCGGCTGTTGCGTTCACAGGTAGCGATCCTCAAATGGTAAGCATCCAGGACAGACTGAACAGAAATACCTGATGTGGTGCCCACCAGTCCGGCTCCGGCAGGCTTTGCCAGATCGCGGCGAAGCACATCCGTCACATCAACCACCTGCCAGGCACCTTTCTGGATCCCTCCCGACAATTCCGGCGTTGAGTCTGCTGAGACCACTTTCGGCAGGGTCAGCAGGTCATCCCAGCGGTACCAGAGTTTTGTGGCCTCATCCTGAATGATGTCATTCGCCGCGGTCAGTTCACAACCGGCCTGAAACGTGCCGACAGGATTCAGCCCCAGCCTGACAATCGAACGATGCTGCTCCTGCTCAAAACCGTACCAGGTACGGCGCAGAACACTAAAACGGTCTGTCCACCATTCGCATTCCCGGTCATTGGATGCCCTGTCAAGATTACCGGCGTTGGTATACAGGACTTTTGCAGACGCCGCCCCCAGCGGCTCTGGCGTGGTTCTGGTGGGCATAATTACCTCTTAAAAAAAAGAAAGCCCGCCGAAACGGGTACAAAATCAGCTCACATCGCCAGGGTACGTGGCGTTGTCATGGTCATAAAAACTGTCCCTGTATTCACGGGCGGTTACCGTACAGGTTCCGTCAGACTGCGGCGCTATTTCGTCTATCACGGCGTCATAACCCACACGTGATGAATCACAGAAAATCAGCCGGGGTGGTTCAGTGATGGTCGAACCCAGAATTATCTCATCGAACGCGCTCTGGTGCGGGACAGACAGCCTGAACCGGCTCACTTTCAACGGTTTCAGTAACCCGGACACCGTTCCGTCCTGGTAGCGTATCAATACCCTGGGCGACGGGTACGTCCAGTCGGGCGCTTCGCTGAGCGTAAACGTTGTGAAACCCTTGTCGGTCGTCATCCCGGTAATCAGGCACGACAGCGTAAGGTTGCCGGGGATATCATCCGTCAGAATGATACGGTCTCCGGTGTTGTAACACAGTGCATCCATCTCCGTGGTGGCCGTGAAGGACAGACGGCGATGACGGTATTTCATCAGCCGCCGCATACCGATGCGGTAAGCCCTGTCGCGGTCTGTAACGCCATCCAGCGAATAGCTTTCCAGCTTCGACGGGACCGGATTATCCGGCGTCCGGCACTGCACCGTCTCTTCTGCCCATGTGGTGCCGTTGATATACGTCACATCCACGCCGTCATAGTCATCATCAGAGGGGGCTGTGAACGCCGTCTGCAGGTCTTCCGTCATTTCCTGCGGACTGATGATGCCAGTCCAGGGCTTCACCCCTTCATATCCCACTGAGGCCATACCATCAGCAAACAGAAAATAGGCGTGCCCCGCATTTGTGATTTTCTGCAGCATGTTCAGCACCGAATCACTGTCTGTGGTGGCATAATCAAAATATTCACCGCGTGGGCGCCAGTACAGCCGGTCCATTTCATTAATCGCTGTCGCATCCATGCGCAGTCCGGCTGACTTCCCGATATGGTGCAGCGCCCCGGAGATACTCCGCGGCTTGCCAAAATCATATATGCGCGTGGCCACCACATTCACCCGGCGGTCTGACTGCGCCGCCAGTTTCCCGCCGGTTTCCACGGTGATCCCCAGTGTTGTGACGCCCGGATAAGAAGCCGGACGGGTCAACAGCCTGCCCCGCAGTGCCTGCCAGTACATGCTGTCACGCGCATTATCACGCCCCTGTTCATTCCGGCGGCGACAACGGACCTCCACCAGTCCCGCCACGGGCAGCGTCACCCGCTCCGTAAACCCCAGCCCGTTCACGTTGCTGAGGCTGTAATATCCGTGGCGGCTCACCCAGCCATCGCCACTGCCGTATGTCCGGTACTGGATTTCCCACTCCACCGTATGACTGCGTTTTTTACCTTTTTTATTAAATCCACAAATCCCGTTTGGGAACGAAAAATTCACCTCAAACATATCAACCGTTTCATTTTCCGGGCAGGCCAGAAACGGTCCCATCCAGGCCTCATTATCATTGACACCATCAGCCTCAAAATCCAGCACGGTCCTTGCCGTAAAACCCGGCCATTGTGTGTCCGTTGCGCCACTGCTCAGCACCCGTCTGACCGTGGCAGTGGCCCCGTCCAGGCCGAGAATACGATATCTGTTCCCGGCATGCGCCACCGAAAGCCGCAGCCAGCCCTCCGGTAAGCCTGTAAAGGCCACACCCGTTGCCGTGTCGTAAGCCAGCGTGATGCTGGCCGTCACCGCACCGCTATCCTCCACCGGCTCTGAATGCGGTGTGTATGAAGCTATCACCAGCGTGTAGTCTGTCCCACTGTAATTCAGGGTTACCGGCATCCCCACATAAGGCGCAATTTCTTCCAGAATATCGCCCGTGATACGACTGTAGTCACCATCACTGGTTACCACATACGACGCCGGCACCACCAGTTGCACCGTCTTATTTTCCCACCAGGGAAGTTTGTCGGCATTTTCCAGCCCGTTAAAGGTAATACCAGCACCGAATACCGTAACAGACTGCGCCAGAATATCTGCCGATGTCGGGGCAGTCTGCGCCATGTCCAGTCCGGTACCGGATGATGTCCCCCCCACCTCGCTGGAGTTGAACCAGTTCTCACTCCGGCTGTCGCCGGAGACCACCGCCCCCGGATGATATGCCGTATAACTGAATCCCTTTCCCAGAGACGTCACGGGGGTGGCACCAATCCTGACATCTCCTTCAGCAAAAGATAAACGCCCGGCCCCCAGACAGAGAAACATCTCCACCGTCATTCTGGTCGGATCGTCTTTGTCGAACCGGGTGACCGGCTGCACCACATAGTCAGGATGAATCCGGTATCGACCGAACACTTCGCGGATGGGGTCACCCAGCCTGGCGGTGTTGGCTTTTGCCGGATTGAGATCAAGGGGATTACCGGATGCAGAGGAATACCCGCCCTTATCCATATTTGCCATCATAATCAGTGAATATGCCGCCGCTGCCACGGAAATCCCCACGCCGATCCAGGCAATGGTGGCGGCCCCCAGACCAAACGGGACCGGATAAATACGGATATCACTGTCCGGACGGAGGGCATAGTCAAACCATGCCTTGGGTGGGATTGATTCTCCATCGACCTCTACGACCACCGGGTGTGTCATATCAGCCCGATACCCCCGGACATTCTCCTGCATCCAGTGGTGCAAAGTTGTGGCGCCATGCTCATGCGTCTCCAGCGGCTCACCCGGCAGGCGGGAAGGATAGATTCGGATAGTCACTGCCAGAACTCCACTTTCACAAAACGACGCATGAATCGTGCCAGGGGAATAATGGAAACGTTGCTTTTCGGGTTGCATTCCACCACATAAAGCTGTTCTTTCATGCTGACCACAATCCCCACATGGGTGACGGTACTCCCTGTGTAACAGGCCACCCCGGCCCCTTCACAGGGCGTACAGCGCTGCAACGTCTGCATCATCCTGCGGGCTTCACGATCCAGCCCGTTATCATCTTTCGTTATCCCCGCAAAATCGGGCCAGACTGGTAAACCAAGATCGCGGCGGATTTCATTCACAATACCGAAACAGTCAAGTTCAGGGTAAACGCGCCCGCCCTTCAGCCAGGTGACTGAACGGTATTTGTCAGGACTGAACATGATGAACCTCTTAACTCATATATCTGAGGGCAGGAAAATTATTCAGGGTATAACGGTACCGGGGCCAGGCCAGATCCAGCACATTAAGATATCCGGCGGTGATCTGCGCCTGCGTGGCGGTCCAGTGACCGGATTTAATACTGAGGGTGTAGGGTGGCGACGCCGGAGCAGAAAGATCTGTGGAAAGGTAGTGCCGGTATACTATCGAAGCGCTGTTGATATCATCCAGTGCATTGCGGATCGCTGTCGACACCACCCCGTCAATATTGCTGATCGCAAACTGTAGATCCTGGGTACCATCGGCGTTACGTTTCGGCAAAGCAATGTCCATCGGACAGGCAACAAAGGTCACCCAGTCCCCTGACTCCGATCTGGCCATGATGTCGTCATAACCGGTACACAGGAAATGCCGCTGGTCGCCAGTGTTAATCTGCAGGGTCTCGATAATCACATCCTCACCGGATGAGGCATAAAGACGGTTCAGGATCGTCATGTTTCCGGCCACTCCCTGTTCATCGCTCTGTCGATAATATCGCTGTTGCGGATAAAATCCGGGTATTCGCCATACCCACCATCAAGAACTGCTCTTGACCATAACTCCAGCGTGGCCGAATAGCGCCAGTAACGGGGCGCTACCAGCGTGGGTCCCTGATAAATATCAGTAAACCGACATTTAAACCATTGCAGATCACCAAGAGGGGTTTGCAGTTGCATCATGAACCAGTTTGCACCGTCTTTCAGGACATCACGGTACCACGCTTCAAACAGCATAGCCTGAGGGTTGGTCGTGAACGTCCAGTTCACGGTTGCCACCGTCGGCGTTGACGTATATCTGCGCCGCTGCCGTGCTCTGCCCGACACCATTTCAGTTCTCAATAAAGGAGATGCCGCCTGAAAACCGTAATTATCCATCAGGGGAAGCGGCAGGTAATCGTGTGGATAGCTGTGTTCAGTCACGTCTTATTCCTTGCGCGTTCGGCCATAATAGCCTTTCAGTGCCCGGCCAAATTCATTGGTGGGAGAGATGACCTGGGCTGCCATTTCCTTTCTGATAGCTACAACAAGCTGGCGGTTGCGACTGTCAATCGCCGCCAGCGTTGCCTCATCCGGTTTCCCGGTAAATGAATTCTGGATACGAATGCTTCCGCCAGAACTAACCTGACGTGCCTGTTGAGCCTGCTGGACTTTTTCCAGTGTGGCATCCAGCTTTGCGGATGTACTGGCGGTCACTACCCGCTCCCCTTTCTGAAGTAACCACGTCCCCGTTTCCGGGACGCGATCAATACCGTCATGCGCCATACCCGCCAGCGTTTGCCCGGCAATCAGAGCTACAGAGGCATAGCCCGCGGCACGCATGGCGGTTGCTGCCGGGATCCCCATAATCATGCCCCCCTCAGCCATCGCCTTGGTGGCAGCCAGCTCTGTGTTAATAATTGCCTGTGCGACAGCAGCTGCCTTGCTGGCAATGAACAAGGACTTATACGCAGCACTTCCCTCCTGCCCCAGCCCCCTCAGTAACTCTGCTGACTGCCCTGTTAAATCGGAAAACATAGACAGGCTGGCGGTTGTATATCCATTCTGAATATCCTGCAGTTTTTCCGAATTCTTCTGGTTAATCTCAGCAATCCTATCCGCATACATCTGCTCATTAATCAGTTTTTCATCAAGAAGTTGCTTCTGCATGTCGAGCTGCTGTTTATGCCATTGCTTCAGTTCCTTTTCTGCACCAGCAACCCTGAACAGTTCACTGGCCGCGCCACCAATATCTGACGACACACCTGAATATTCAGGTGCATTCTCAACAGCAGCACGGGAGATTTTTTCCAGCACGTCTCTGTATTCAGCACTGGCCGGAGAAGCCTCTTTCAGCAGACGCAGGCGTTCCTTCGTTTTACTGAGCAATGCTTCTTCCGGAGTCAGTAATTCTTCATTCAGGGCTTTTAACTTCTCAGTCGCAGACTGCTGATCGAGAATGGCGGCGTTACGCAACAGCGCCTCCTTTCTGGCCTGTGAAATGGCAGAAAGATCGCCCTGGCTGATTCGGTATTTTATCTTCGTCAGTTCAGTATTCTGCCCGGACAGGGCTATCAGCTCTTTCTGCTGACTGATCAGCCTGTTATAAACATCCTCTGTCTTTTCTGCTTCCGACTTTCCACCGCGAATCTTTGGCGTATTCGCCTGGTTGTTACGCCATGCTTCCAGCGCATTGTTGATATAAGTCTGCCTTGCCGTCTGATAAGCATCCCCCACAAAACCGAGGTCATCCGCGGCATAGCCCAGCCGGGTACGCTCACGCGCTTCCCCCTTCAGGCGGGACAGGGTCAGTTCACGCTCACTGTTATTCAGTACACCCTGCTGCTTATCATCCAGGGCTGCCTGTGGCAGCCGTAACGGTACATTCACCAGCCCCTGTCGCTGCTGAAGTAATTCATTACCCAGACCCAGAAGACGGTTAAACTCGGTATGCTGGCCATTCATGATCAACAGGGACTGATACGCTTTGTTTTGTTCCGCCGCCTGTTGACGGATCAACGCCACCCGTCGCTCTTCCAGCCCGGCGAGTACATCCTGGATGGACTGTGCTTTGCCCTGCATTTGTGCGAGACGGAACTGTTCAACTGCCAGTTGATTTGTTGCTTCTGCAAGCCCCTCCGTAACAGTTTTTACCGACGTCATGTGGTTAATCATAAAACCGTTATCAGTTGTCCAGCCCGGATTTGCCAGAACATACTGATAACCGGCAATCTGTTTCTGTAACGATTTAACTCTGCTTTTCTGCTCGTCAATTAACCTGTTTTGCTCCTCCAGTGCCTGCCGCGTCTTTTCTTCATTATCTGACGCTTCAGAAAGCGACATTGCAGACGTTTTCTGGCGAATTTCGTCGATTGTTGCGGCATACTGGCGTGCTGATTCTCTGGCCTGCTCCTGATTCTGATACATCGTGTACCAGGCTGCGGCCCCCAGCATGACAAGCCCCGGCACACCACCAACCAGCCCCAGCGCCCCACTTAACAAACGACTCCCCACTGACGTGACAGTATTCAGCGTTGTCTGTGCCGCTGTTCTGGCTGCAACATTACGGGTAAGCGATGCCTGGGCTGCAGCCAGCTTCGCTTCTGCTGCTGCCTGCCTTTCGGTGCCACGGGCAGCCGCAACCGCCTGCTGCGCACGATAAACCGCCGCACGCGCCCTGGCTGTTGCTATCTGTGTCCCCCGGAGTTGCGCTTCAGCAAGAGCCACTTCGTTTCTGGCCGCAGTGATTAGCCCGGCAGTTGCCGATCCCGCAGAAGATGCCATATTGCCAAAATATCGGGCAACCCCGACCGCAACCAGTGCACCTGCCGCCGTTGCAACCGTGTCGATATTATTCGCAACACCATTCAGTACCCCGGAGAGCGTCTTCGTAACCCCGCTTGCCTCGTTCGCACCACCAACCCAGGCCATAAAGGCATTTTCAACTTTGGTTGCAGAGGATGAAACCGTATCAGGCAGTGCTGCATATTCATTACGCAACGCCCCAAGCTGGCTAATCAACGCAGGAACAACCCTGTCGGCGGTCAGCTTTCCGTCATCCGCCATGGCCTTCAGATCCTTACGGGCAACGCCCATTCCCGCAGCCAGTGCACGAATAACACGATCACCGCTCTCATTCACTGCGTTAAACTCCTCACCGCGCAGCACTCCCTGCGCCAGTGCCTGGCTGAACTGCGTGATCACCGAACTGGCTTCTGCTGTACTGGCACCGGATAATTTCAGGCCCGTGGAGATCGCCTCGGTGACTTTCAGTACCTCCTCAGAACGGTAACCATACTCCCGCATGGAAGCTGCAGAGCGGGCAAAAAGGCTGGCGTTATCAGAAAAAGCCGTCCCAGTTCTCTGGCTGATCGCCATTAATTCACGCTGTGATGCCTGAAAATCATCACTGGATTGTGTGGCCTGTTTCAGACGGGCATTTACTGAATTCCACTCATCAGCAAGGGAAATAAGATGACCGGTAGCAAAAGCCCCGGCAAATGCCCCCACCATATTCAGTGCCGAAGATTTCGCTGTATTTATCTGATCAGTCACTTCTGTCAGCGCACGCCGCATTTCACGGGAAGCGGCAGCAGACTGTCGGCCCCCGTTCTGCATGGTGCGGTAGTAATCCTGCCCCATACGCGAAGCCCGGGCTATCTCTGACTGGAATGACCGGGAATTTGCCGAGATTTTTATAATCAGTTCACGTAATGTCGCCACTCTCGTTCTCCGGACGAAAAAAAACCGCCGAAGCGGTTATGTTGATTCACTGAGACACTGTTAAAAGCGCGTTTTCCAGTCCGGCAAATGGATCTGAGGTGCCTTCTGTCTGCTCCTGTCCCCACTGAAGAAGTGCATCATTCAGAGGAACTTTCACGCCCTGCGCACCATAAACAGCAGAAACAATCTGGGCAGTCCGGATATCAGCCCGCTCGTCACCCAGCGGGCTGATCCTGTCAAATTCTGCCCACATCATGATTTCCGATGCGGACATTTCCCGGCGTAACTCTGACAATGTGCGCCCCATCCTGAGCGCCAGCATCATCAGGAAACGCATCCCCGGAAGCGCTACTTTTTTTTAACTTCTCCGGCATCAGTGATCAGGTCCAGAGACTGACGAAGAAGCCGCGCATGTACCGGGCCATACACAGCAAGCACCTGTTCACGATCATCTGGTGAAAATACGGGTTTCAACCCGGTATCACACAGAATATCGATAAACAGTTCAACATCAGCGGCCAGATTTCTACGGGAACGCTCAGCGACTGATAGCGGTGTGTCATCATTTCCGCTTTTAACGATCTCCTGCCAGCGTAACCAGGCTTCTGCAGAGGGTTCCCGTAATACAACCGTTGCTCCTTCCCATTCAGGCACATCAACGGTTTTATGGCGAAATCCTGACATCGTTGCCAGTGCCAGATTGCGGATATTTTTAGTCATAACCCCCATCCTCATTAACTGACGGTTACAGTGCAGGAAGTGGAGGTCACTTTGTTCACCGGGCTTGCTGAATCAGAAATCTCGCAGATATACGCACCGGCATCTCCGGATGCTGCTGACGCCTTACTGAACGTTGCCGCCGCCTGTCCGGAAACAGGGGCCCCCCCTTTCTTCCATACATAATAATAAGGTGGCACACCACCGGCAGCTTCAACCATCATTTCCAGTTTCGCTCCGGCAGAAACCTGCAGTGTACTGTTTAAATCGACCTTAACTTTCAGCTGTTCTGTTGTCAGTACTGGCTTACCTTTCAGACGCAAGGAAAACGTTGCAGCCACAACACCATTGGTTCCCGCAGACCAGGTATGCTGACGCACCTCTGCCATAAAGGTAAATCCGTTGCCTGACGGAAAAATAACTTTAAAACCATACGCGGCGTCATTGTCATAGGCGCTGCGTAACGCATTCTGGGCCGCATTCAGATAAAAATTCCCGGACATAGAAATCTCTGACGCAGCGCCGAGGCCGTTGATATTTTCCTGCTCAACAGAGCACAGCGTTGTAACATCAATATCCTGCTTCTGTCCTGCAGTAAACTGAATCTCTTTGATTGTACAGCTCAACCCAAGAAAGCTGGCAGAGCCCAGGGTTCCTGGTGTTACCGGTGCAGACGAAATCATAATTTTCGTCAGTTGCGAACGTTCAAAATTAGAGGACATACTCGTCTCCTGAAAATAAAAAAACCCGCCAGCGGCGGGCGGGAAAATCATTTACGACCTCAGGCTATTACCTGAAATTCAAGCGTGGCCCTGCTCAGACGGGAATCGGGATCATATCCCTGAGTTTTCGAAATGACGGAGGGTGCCAGTTCCCTTACCGCATCAAGCGCCTGCTCACGGATATCATCTGCGTCATCAGGTACCGTTGCCCAGACATCGATCTGCACGGTAATTCTGGATTCAGCCTGACCATCAAACACATCAGACGCTGTGTCAGACACTACAGAAAAAACCAGCCACGGCGGAGATACCGCAGGCTTTCCCTCTGTCAGCGGGACCACATAAGGATAAACCTGTCCTCCGGCCAGCTGACACAGCAGGGAATACAGTGTGGCCTCCCTCATTTACTTAATACCTCATCAATAGCCTGATTCATTCGCTTTATGGCAACCTGCGCCGCCAGTTCCTCTGTCGTATCAAAAGCCGGGCGAATGAACGGATGAGCAGGCATATTTACCGTTCCCAGTTCAACAAAGCGCCAGTAAAACACATTTCGGGGATCGCTGGCTTTCATGCTGTTATCACTGTTTCCTGTTCGCAGGTTCCGTCCGCGAATGTGGACACCCGAGATAATTTCCCCCCGACGCTTTGAGCGCTGCGTCAGAACAACCACATTTTTCTTCAGTTTTCCGGTTCGCTCCGGTGCATGTTCAACAACCGCCTCCCGGATAACTTCAGCACCGGCACGGCTGGCATCGCGCAGCACTTTATTGTTCTCTGCCCTGCTGAGCGTCTCCAGATCACGTGCAATATCTGCCAGACCAGAATAATCAAGACTGAAATCCATCACACATTCCCCTTCTGACTGCAGAGTATTTCAAGCCGGGTGGCACGGGCGTCCGATATCGGTGGACCGTCTATACTCAGAATGACTCCTTTAAATGCACCAGTAAGCACTTTCAGACATGACGTTGCCGTCACATCGCGCCGGAATCTCATCCAGACTCTCACCGTAGCCTGAGCGGTTTCTGCTCCGCCTGATATTCTCTCCCTTCCGCTAATCCCCTTAACTTCTGCCCATACGGTAGCGCCCTCCGTCACTGTCTCCACCGGATGCCCTGACGGAGAGCGGGCGGTGGTAACATTCAGAATAATTACGCGATCACGTAATCTTCCCGCCTGCATGCTTCCTCCTACAAAGGAATAAAACGATAAGGCTCCAGCAGAGAAGAAAAACCAAACGGGATTGGCGCCTTGCTGACATCTGAGGAATTTTCCCGGTTTTCGTACCAGTGCCCAACCAGCAACATGAGCGCCAGCAAAACATCATCAGCAATAAGCACCCCTTCAGGATCACCCTCCGGCACAGTCTCCTCATAAAGCTTACGGTTGATAAAGTTTTCTGCCTTGCGACAGGCAGCCCGGAAATACAGCATCAGTAACTCATCATCAGTTGCATCATCTGTATCAATACGGCACTGCACCCTGAGTTTTTCCACTATTGCTGTCATCAGAAACTCCTGCCCGCAACAATGTGCGGGCACAAAAAACCGCATTACGCGGCATCGTTTGTCCAATGATGGGATTTATCAGTTGCTTGCTGAACCTTTGCCCACCAGCGCCTTAATAGCTGAAGTATCTTCAAGGATGCAGTCAAAGCGATGGAATGCCAGGAAGCCGGTCTGGTCAAATTCTGCGTAACGCTCAACCAGACGTTTCAGGATCATGTATCGAACGCGACGAATAATGAAGCGATCGAAGTCTCCACAGAACATGAATTTTTTACCTGCACCAATATCATCAATCTCCTGGTCGATAATATACGGAACATTAAGAACCGACGCTGGTGCCACACCGACAATATCCGGCAACCAGAGCGGACGACCCTGACCATCTTCCATCTCACTGATGAGTTTCAGTGTGTTGTCATTGAACGCCAGACGGAATTTTGGCCCGCGACGATACGCCGGATCAATGCTGTGTTTCAGAGCCAGAATTTCCTGCCACTTCACAGCGCCGGCAGCTGCCGTCTGAGTAGTGCCAGTCACCGATGCTTTCAGTCCTTTCGGCTGCTTTGGTGTGCCTGAGCCGGTCCCCTGAATGATGTAACGTGCTTCACCGCGACCAATGCGCTCTGCAATTCGTCGGGAAAGATAAGCTTCCATATCGATCGCACTGTCCTGCAGCAGTTCGTTGGACACGCGGATAATCTTGGACGTCATTTTCAACGCACCCAGGCTGTCCATACCTAATTCGGTATCTTCTTCGCCAGCCTCTTCGTTCTCGCCCAGAAGAACACCGACTTCAGCTGTACCATCAGCGGTTGCCCACTCCATCGTTCGACCATCGGATGTCGTCAGGATCTGCGCCACACTGGCGATTCCACCATAAGCTTTCATCTGCTCGACAACTTTCGCCAGGAAAGTATCAGGTACGGTATAACCGCCCTTCTCATCCGGAGCCACACCCTGGGCACGCAACTCCCGCAAAGCCTTACGCTCTTCTGAATTCAGTTCGCTGGCGCCGTGACGCATCCATTTATCGAAAATCTGGCCGCGTTTTTCATTCTGTTGCGAGTTTTTATCCGGATCCTGATCATTGCGCTGCTCATTCTCATTTTCATCAATATAGGTCTGATCCTGGCGGCGCAGTTCTTCTTCGCGGGCAATGCGTTCATCGAGAGCTTCGAGCTCAGACTTTGCTTTGTTCCACTCAGAGCGCTGTTCTTCCGTCCATGTGTTATCGCCGATTTTTTCATTCAGCGCACGCATGTCGGTCGCGATAGTATTACGTTTTTGTTTCAATTCATGCAGTTTCATGTTTCTTCCTTACGCGTTAAGAAGGGTCAGTACGCGCTCACGCGCCATTCGTTGGTTAACGGCTTTTTGCAGGGCTCCGCTGTCTTGAGCCTCCTGCCAGGCTTTCAGGGAACGAACTGCAGAGTCCGCATCCTGATACGCCGGATAAGTCACGGGGCTGACGTCCAGCAGGCGGGAAAAGCGCGTAATCTCCCGGATGACAACACCGTCTTCATCGTGGTACCACTCCTCACCATCCCGGGCGACCCTGAAAGCAAATGAGGATTGGTTAATATCACCGCGTTGCATGGGAGCCAGCACGAGATCACGTATTGTCTGGGTTTCCGGCGCAGTGATATCGTAACGCAGGCCACGCTCATCCACTGTCAGTGCAAGCGTGCCCGCAGAGGTGCGTCCCAGTATAAAATTGGGATCATGGTTAAACAGCGCCCGGACATCGTCCTGAAGCACATCATCAAACGCACCGGGCCGGATGATTTCGCGAAATGAACCGAAAATCAGTTCTGATCGACTATCAAAAACCGAGCCATACCCGATGATCCGGCTTGGTTCATCGTTGTGCGTTTCAGCGCGCACCTCGCCGCTGTAACATCGAATTTCTCGCTCACTCATCTTGAGTGTTCTCCTGGGTTGTCGATTTGGCAGGCTGGGAAGCGTTGACACTGACGAGCATTTCATCGAGACCCTCTTTCGGGTTCATGTCTTCAAACGCACGCGCCTCATTTCGGCTCATCCAGCCATCGGTGATAGCAAAGTGATAAAACTCCGCACGCTCTTTTGCGGTCCCGCGCAGCAGCCCGGCCAGGTTAAAGCGCACGTAATACCCGGCTTCCCGTTCGGCACGAGTGAATAATCTACGATTAAGCTCCTGCTCCCAGTTCATCACCCACGGCATCATCGTGTAGCGGACAAACTGAATAGCCTGTTCGGAAATGTTGGAAAAAGTGGCTTTTTCGAGGTCATTAATCATGTGCGCCGGTACGTTGAAAATTCCGGCGACCATTGAGCGGTTGAGTTTCATCATGTCGATGAGCTGGGCATCAACAGGTGAGACTGTCAGCGCTTTATAGTCCAGCTCAGCCGGGAGCAACATCGTCCTGTTTTCCTGGCTACGCAGCATTACAGTGGCTTTTTGCCACATATCTTTCAGCCTCGACCAGGAGTCTTTATTCAGTTCCCCCTTCACAGAGACGATACCTGCAGGTCTGGCGTTACCGCTGAAAAAACTTTCCGTATATTTCTGCCCGCTCATACCCATACCAATCGTTTCAGCATGTTGAAGTATCGGACTAAGCCCCATTTTCTGATCGTTGCCCAGCGCCCGGACGTGGATCATGTCGTCAGGACTGATAGCAAAGGAACCCTCTTCGTTATAAACACCGTACGTATAACGTCCACCAGTGTTTAGCAGCGTTGTTTCCCACGGCATACACGCTTCAAGTGCTGTTACTTCAGCAGTCCGACGATGGCGGATTACCCGCGTGAAACCATTTCCCCAGCCCAGGATGTGTCGCTGTTTAAGTTCGCGCCACTTATAGCTGGTCTGCCAGATATTCGGTTCATCGTGAACCAGATAAAAGACAGGATGATCCCGGGCAGCTTCGACCTTCTTTCCGGTACGCCGCATGACGTGCAGTGGTATCTGCGCAACGTTAGACGAAATCACATAAATACAGGCGTATACCGCCGCCAGTTTCATCGCTGTCCTGGGGTTGACGTTCACATCACCATTAAAAATTCCGTCGTTATCGGCGGCTTCTACAGTGACCGGAACTGCCGGGTTTTCCAGCGAGTGACTTCTAAAAATGGCATCAATCAGCATGTTTTCATTCTCCTGGCCGCCAGCAGCGCCCATAGCAACAAGCCACTACCACCAGCCATGAGGGCGGTCGCCACGCCAAATTGGAGGTAAACCCCTCCCACCAGCGCACCGAAGCCTGCCAGCCCGGCCACATCAATAATTAGTGATTTCACAGGAATAACAGGTCCTCATCAGGATCGAGATTAGAAAGGAAGTCTTTCGGATCATTCAGCATTGCGCGGCCAACCCCCATCATCAGGCCAACTGCACCATCTATTTTGTTGCCTGCGCCTTCTTTCACCGGGCGTACAACATCGTCACTCCCAGGCAAATATTTGCCGACCACGTTTGATATGCACCAGGTCATCAAAGGATTGCCGTCGTGATGAAATCGACCAGCTGCCATCGCGGCCTCAACCTCGCGCATTGGGTCGCTCATGTTGGTGTAATTCTGGGTAATAGTGACTGGCTCCAGCCCTTCATCCTGTAACATATGAGAAAGGCCAGTAGCACCATAGGGGTCAATCGGGCATGCCGCTATTTTCACCGTCTCCCGTAATTTCAGGATCGATTCAAATATAAGGCGGTAATCCACCTCGGCCCCTTCCGACGGAACCAGCACGCCCTGATTAACAAAGGACTGGTAACGGTCGGCGATTGTTTGCAGCGCCGGCTCAGTAGCGTAGACGGTGTCTTCAGGAACCCAGAACAGAGGCGAAACGCAGTAATAATGGCTCAGGCCGTCGATTTCTCGGCGGAAAACCGGCACCACCGCGTTCAGATCAAGTTTTGATGCCAGGTCGATGCCGACATAACACTCTTCCCCCGCAAAATCGGACAGTTTGAGTGACTTATCTGCCGCAGCCATCCACTTCTGCAGGTTGTAGTACGCCGCTTTTGAACTCACCCATTTATTGAAATGCTTGGTAAGTATTTTGTTGGTCTGGCTGGGCGTTGACATCGCCAGCAGTTGCTTGGCCTTGAGGAAATCCTCTTTCACCGAAATGTTGTAATTTGGGTTGGCTTTTATCAGTGCTTCTGGCTGTGTCCAGTCGTCATCATCATCCAGGGTATAGATGATCCCGAAAATTGCCTCGTTTTCACCACCTTCTCTGATACGCTCCAGTATCTCGACTACCTGCGTGCGTTTCTCATAACACGGCGAGGCAATATCGAAACCCGCCGTGGTGATAATAAGCGTAATTGGTTGTTCCCTTGCCCCCATCCCGGTTGTCATCGTGGTATAGAGCGCGTCAGTTTCATGCTCGTGATACTCGTCGATGATGGCACAGGAAGGTGAATCTCCATCTCCGGGGTCGCCAATAATTGGCGCAAACAAGGAGCCGTCAGGACGCGTCATTTTTTTCGCCCAGGGTTTGATGCTGAACTTCTGACGCAGTGCCGGAAGTTTCTTCACCATCGCCAGTGCAGGCGCAAAGACTTTCCATGCCTGTTTTTCCGTCGTGGCGCCACAGTAGACTTCCGCTGCGTACTCTCCATCAGCACAGAACATGTAATTGCCGACGGTCGCAGCGATCGCCGATTTACCATTTTTGCGCGGCACTTCGATGTAAATCTCAGTGAAGCGGCGATAGCCTGAATCTTTTCGCACCCAGCCAAACGGCACGCCCAGCGCAAATTTTTGCCACGGTTCAAACTCTATCCGCAGCTTCCGGCGAGCCCACTCACCGGAGGTGTGCGGCATTTTCTGGGAGAAGCGGAGGAAACGTTCTGCTTTATTTTTATCGAAGCGGTAAGGCCAGCGTGGATCTTTGGCGCGTTCCAGGTCGTCCAGATGTCGCTGACAGGCCAGAATCGTTAACCGGCAGGCCAGTATCTTCCCGCTCACGACGTCCCGCGCATACTGGTTCGCCGCATTGACGTTTGGATATGTAGCCATCAGTCAAACTCATCAAATTCATTCCCTTCATCATCTGTATCATTTTTACCGCTGGTCATTCTTATGCGACTGAGCGGGTCTAACCCGAGAAGTGAACCCAGACGGGCAAGCTGCGAAACAGAGTCATTACGGACATTGACTGCAGGGTGTTTTTTATCTCCCCCCATTTCACTTGATACGGTAAGTCCATCTTTCGCGATAACTTTTTCGGCCTCAACCATCAAGTGAAACGCATTGCAGTAAGCCAGAAGTAGCGGGGCGTCCTCCAGTTCAAAGACACCGCGTTCGATTAAAATTTTGCTCTGTGTTTTCCAGATGCGGATCGCTATATCGCTCATTAACTCATCCGGCGGCGCAATCCTGGTCAGCTTGCTTTTCTGGCCCTGAGACAAATTGCGCTTACGGCCACCACCGGAAGATCGAACAACAGCACCCATTAAAACCTCCAATTCAATAGGTAAAAACTTCCGGAAAAAAGTTTCTTATTTTGGGCGCGTAAAAATTTGACGAGGCGGGCGGTCCCGGACAGCCAGGGCTACAGAGATTTGACCCGCCCCTCCCCTTTGTTAGTGATAATAATTATCATCTTGTACGGTCGCGCGCCGTCTTCGCTTTATGGCAAGGCCAGCACAGACTTTGCAGGTTGTTATCTGCATCAGTGCCACCGTGAGCTTTAGGAATGATGTGGTCGACGGTTTTGGCCTCACGCACCACACCACCACGCAGGCACAGCTGGCACAATCCTTTATCGCGTTTCAGGATACGGGCGCGGATAACAGTCCACTTCGAGCCATAGCCACGCTGGTGGCGGCTCAGTCCGCGTTGATGCTGTGCCCATCCTTCACCACGATGTTTTTTGCAGTAACCCGAGGTGTCTGTCGTTGAGCCTGCACAACCATGCTTACGGCATGCGCGGGGAATTCGTGATGGCATAGAACTTCACTCTCCTGATGCTAAAATAGCTACCCCATGAAAAACCAATACGGAGAAAACATGAAAAACACTATTTCGAAAGGATTTCACCGGACAGGTATTCTGTTTGCTACCCCAATATTCATCTTTGGCCTTTTATTTTTATCAGCAGATACACCGGAGATGGGAATGTTAATTTCTCTGATATGCGCACTGTTTGTATACGGCGCGCTAAGACTTGTCGGATGGACTATCAACGGTTTCATTAAAGGCTACTGAAAATATTGTTGCAGCCCATCATGAAGGGCTGCTGTAATACCAATGTTCGATATCTGAATCGTGAAAACTGAAATCAGCATTACTTATTCGAAAACACCGCATGCAGCAGAATTTTTTGTTTTCCGGACACGCTGGTCCATGTCATTTTTCAGCAAAATATTCTGCCTGTGCGGGTGATCAGTTCTGCGTACATTGCCGCACGCTATTAATAAGCTGGCAGATCTGAGAAGCTGCATCGAAAAGATGACGCGCTTTTTCCAGGCTGACACAGCCCACCAACAAAAAGGGCACCAGTATCGCTACCAGTGCCCATCTTGCCGCCACGCGTGGCGTTCGGTGTGTCCAGTGTCTTCGTTTCATATCACCACCAACACACTAACGCTTTAACTGAAAGTGAGGCCCGTCCTTCAGCGTGCGCCAGTCTCCACCCCATTCAATGGGTGTTTCAAGCTCTGATGCAGCCTGCTTAAATGCCCTGGCAATTTTCTCGTACAAAGGCCACTCCCATGACACCTGGCTGCCAACGTAGGCCACAACATCAACCGCATCGCCGGTCAGATGGCGACTGTTCATCGTCTGGCTTTTGCCTGCGGCGACCAGTTGTTTCTGACGGTATTTACTGCGCAGACCTTCGGTGATACCAAAATCAACTTCCGTCAGTTCCAGAGCGCGACGCACTACCGCCACCAGTTGCGGCTTAACGCCTTCCAGATTCTTTTCACTGCGACGACTGAATCTGAATTTTCCCGACATACTTACCTCAGTAATGAAAGGATTTTTGACACATTCCCGCGCGCCCATATCACCAGCACGCAGAACAACAGATTAGCCAGCACCACCACCCAGTTACCGGGAAGAGGACGACCGCACAGATAACTGAGCGGCGCAACCGCATAGACAAGCATCAGCAGCCAGGCCAGCCACGACACCAGCGGTTTATGTGTGGCACCTTTTCGACGGTAGAAAAAAAGCGCCAGCACGATAACCGTACATAGCGCCACATTCAGCAAACCGGGAAGATTACCCACCATTACCACCTCCTCCGCCCCGCAGACGAGAGAACAGCCCAGATATCAGCAATGAAATCTCCTGCTGGTGGATGAACGACAGAATCTTCACTGACACCACAGACACCAGCACCGCACACAATGCATCTATCGAGGCGCTGTCATATCCGGCCTTATCAGCCAGGAATGAAGCCAGCACTTCTGCCCCCAGCACGCCGATGATGAAAGACACCACAAAGTGGCCCACAATCCTCCAGGCTGAAAGCGCCTGTGGCATCGTGGCCACAAACAGCGCCCCGGCAAATGCGCCAAACACAATCCCAAAATCCGTACCGGTGAACACGCCATATGCAGTCGCCCCACCAAGCGCTGCAGCAGTGCCCGTCCCGGAGACGGGTTCTGTAGCCATAATTTCTCCTGTAAATAAAAAAGGGCCACCAGCGGCCCGTAAAAAACAACACCCAGTCAAAGGCACCCGCAGATGCCTTTTGTATGGTGCTATTCAACCTTACGGATTAACGGCCAGAGCAGTGCAACCACTCCGACCACCAGCACACCATCCGCCAGCATCGACATCAGGTGCCCGGTAAAATCCACCGCCACTACCAGAAACAGCAGGACGGCAGCCAGCACAAGGCGCGCACTTTTCACAGGTACTGGTCCAGCGGCAGTTGCAACGCCTGTGCAATTTTCTTGAGCTGGGCTTCTTCCTGTTCACCGATGCCGTCCTGGTCAGCGATATCCAGACACAGACACAACACATCAACCGCTTCAGCTGTTCCAGCCACATCAGCCAGTTCACGCAATGCCTGAGCATTCGCGCTACGCGGTGATGCTTCGTAACGGGCACGAATATTCGCGCTCATCTGGGCAATCTCACCAGAGAACGGCGCAAAAGCCGGAAGTGCCGCAATGGTTTTCTCCAGCACCGCGATTTCTTTTGCATCACAGGTACCGTCAGCGTATGCAATGGAATATGCGCCCCAGACGGTCGCCTCCACCGCGTCGCGGTTCTCCATCTTCTTCACTTCAACAATTGCCTTGCGGGTTTTCTTTTTGAAAATACCAAACATCGTGACTTTTCCTTTAAGTGGGTGAGCCTGCGCCCAGGAGTGACCAGCCCACAGAGAAAGTCACACTGACCATCCCGTAAGCTCACCCCTGAAAGGCTCTGTGGTTTTTGATGTGCGCCGGGCGTGGCGCGGATATGAAAAAGGCCCGCCGTAGCGAGCCTGTCAACACAAGTTGTTACAACTGATAAAAAGTGTGATTTTCATCCCTGAACATGCACCTGAATGTTATTTCTGTTGGCCTCAGGAGCAAGTTCATTATAAGCCTTCACCAATTTCACTAATTTTTCGTTGGCATACATAAAGGCTTCAAAAGTGGCTTTCATTTTTTCGGAATTAACAATTTTAACATCGTCATCACAATAGCGGTCCGGAGTGCAATATAAAACTGAGAGCAGACTAAATGCCTGAGCGCGCTCAGCATAAACATTGTCGATTTGTTTTTTTAGATACTCACAGCGTTCTGATGCTTCTGGAACTGGATTAATCATATTATCCCTTCAAAGCACGAAGTAATATGCTAACAACCCCTGTAAAACAAAAAAAACCACCTCACGGGAGATGGCGGTCAAAAAATTGCATGAGATATATTTTATTATAATTCATACACCTGTTGCAGGTTATATGCGTGACAGAATCAGGATTTCTGTGTCTCAGAATATTAATGCAGTGCCGGGTTCTTCCTCCCGGAGGGTCTTGCGCCAGCATCAAGACCCGTAACGCATTGAATAAACGCAGACCTGTGCTGACTTACCTCAGTTAATCTGAGTTTCACTGCATTCAGATAGAACTTTATTGTTTTCCCGGTCCCAACAACTATAAAAAGTACTATTTGAATACATTAAAAATGTGTGACACGAGGTCTGCAACTGGTTTATACCACAGACCGAGGAGTGTGACAGAGTGGCGATGCAACGCCAAATTTTAAACCATCCCCATAAACTCTCGCCTACTCGCGCCACAAATAAGCCACCAACGATAGATAGGAAACCTTAATAATAAATGCGCCTTCGTAAGCTTATATAGTACAGTTAGAATTATTTTTTTTCAACCCAAAGCAATGCCACTTTCTATAGATCAGTTCTAATTATCCATTAAATCCAAAAAAACAAATCAGTAAAATTTATTTAATTAGCTCGCATTTCCATTAAAAATGCCCACACAATGGCGGCATAAAAAAAGATGCTGCATTGGCATTTTTACATAACAAATTCGGATGGGCCATCCCCGAACGATTTCCCCATGTCTACCTCAGCCACTCTCTCGGAAATGACCCATTCGAATTCTATGTGATTAAATTGAGTTGTAAGGTATGGCTTAAACTCCATGTAATTGAAATACCCAACCCTCAGAATAAGGCCGCCAGCGCTATCAGCGATATTCCTGTATAAATAGCAGCTTCGGCTACTCGGGTTTTTATATGCTTATCGGCCAGATGAGCGATAAAGAAGCAAAGCATTCCACCTAAAACAAACCATACTCCCATCGATATCCCCTTTCTCCACAAACGCCCTTTTACTGGCTTATAGTCGCAACCAGCACAACATCTGAACAAACTCTTATTTGTTCAGAATCCCTTGTCTGTTGTCACAATTCAAAAGTGAATGCCCTAAAATCCTGAGATCCAAGCTTATAGGAGCCTAATTGCACGTGATAACCATCGCCACGTACCTGTAGTTCTTTTCTTGCCATATATTCAGTTGCAAAAACACCCACAAGATGCCACGGAGCAGGACGAATTACAGCCCAGCCAATCACTCTTTCATGGTCTGTCGGATCGTGCGGTAATCCATGAACTACAAACATATATCATCTACCTACTCGGTTGCCCTTCTTCCTCCGCAATTTTCTTGAATTTTGCCAGGAAGTTATACATTGGCCTTATACATGGATAGGGATAACCATCACGCATAAAAACAACACGCCTCTCCTCAACACTGATTATTGTTACCAATGTGCCTCGATCATCTTTATAACTTTGACGGGGGCACGGATAATCATTCATGTCAAACATACAACACAATATACATTTGATAAAAAAAACCACCTCACAGGAAGTGGATGGCAATAGGCACGTGATAAATCATGTAGTTATTATTGGTACTATCGTTTATTGCATGCCGGACGTAGCATTTCCCATGAGGCATCGAGTGGTTCCCTACTCCCAAAACAAACCCACGACCTTTGACGTGATATTACCCGGTCGTTCCACAGCTGGGAGCTCCTCAATATTAAATGCAGCGCCGGTTATACCCGGAGAATCCTCAGTCAGCCACTGGGATTCGCAACGATTTGATCAAACGCAGACGAGGATGCTGTTTTGCCCCACATTGCGTGGGTATCACTGCATTAAAATGGTGTCTCACCACCATGTCAGTCCCGTTCATCACAACAACAAATAACGGCAAGACACCATTTGAATGCAAAAAACATGGCACACAGCCCCCTATGCAGCTGAGAAGCGAAATTACCCACTATTTCTGCCCCGCTTCGACTAACTTTCGTTAATCTGTGCCATTGACTCATAAGCCAAATTTGTCAGTCTAAGTTTGAGAGCCATTCCTGTTCTGCACGGGGATGTAGGCAGTACTGAACTCTCATTTTCCCTTTCAGACACTCTACTCACCTGAAAGGAAATCGGAGCGGGTAGCGGGAGTTGAACCCACATCATCAGCTAGGAAGGCTAAAGTAGCCGAGGTAATAATCATTATACGATACCCGCAAATGGTGCCGACTACCGGAATCGAACTGGTGACCTACTGATTACAAGTCAGTTGCTCTACCTACTGAGCTAAGTCGGCATTAAGTTGGTTCTTCAGGGACATCCATGACCGAGCAATATAAAGTCACCCATCAGAACCGCTGCAAATAATACGGATAGAGCATTTGTATTCAACAAAATCAATGTCAAAAAATGTAAAGTTTTATTATCCATTCATTAAATAGAACTATTAGATAAAAAAATAAAAGAATACTAATGCTGTTTTATTTTTGAATATGCATTTATTTTCGTTTTGAAATAAAAACCGCGAGATTCGGGTTTCATAAAAAGTTCATGCCCTTCAATTCACCTCACAATACAGTTTTGCGAAGCGTATTTGTTACCGGTTACTCGCATTGCAGCCCCACGAATAGCATCGACACCGATCAGCCCAACGCCATCACCGCCATCACCGCCAAAATAGGCAATGCGCAAACCAGCTGTAACGATCAACATAATAACTGCACCCAGCGGGGTATCTCCACACAACCTGCTCTGGAACAACTCCAGCCAGTCCGGCCAAGTATTTGAGTTATGAGGCATTTGTAGTTATCTCTCACCTCGCTGATACAGCAAGTACAAATTGAGGGAATACCACGTACCGCACATCAGAAGCGGAAACGTCAAAGAAGCCGAGCCAGAGGATAACTGCGGGATAGACCAAGCCAACGCACACCCAGGCCCAGAAACAACAAAACCCGCTCAATGGCGGGTTTAAGCTGTGTGGCGAAGTAACCACTCTTAACAGATTACGATAAAATTTGCGGACCGCGGTAATTTTTTTTGCTAAATTAAAGCCATATAAAAAATAAGACTTACAAGAAATTATTAGGATGCTAAGATTTAGCATGACTACTATTGCGCAATCATAGAAACAAAAAAAACTTAAAATTGGTTTTTACACCAGTAGTTCTGGGACTATCCGCAGCCATTCAGTTGCTAAGCAGGCAATTGAAAATCTGTATAATACTTGCGTAACCGTTACGAATAATCATTTTGATACCATTTATAGAAATAAAAAGTTAAAAATAGCTTTTATAAATAAAGATACAAAAGCTAAATATTTCTTCGGCTACATGTCATGCTCACGAGAAGAATATCTCCTTCCTTATATTGGTGATGAACACTGGAATGAGCACAACATACCACTAGATGATAAAAAATACATAGTCGAAAGAACCTATTTTTTATATTATTACGATAGTGATATTTTAATATTAACTCAAAATCATCTTGGGCCGAAAGAATCAGATTTAGCTTATCTGCTTTACAGCCAGAGTGGTAACCCTGGAAATAACTTTTCATTCCAAGCCATCTGGAAAAAAGAGAGCGTCAAAGAGCTACTTGAAACAGGTAGTACTTTGAGAAGTTGTGATATTGTCCTGGCTGCTCCCAGGAACTTTGATGCAACAAATTACCAGCTAAATAGTTCATTTTCTAAGGAACTGGTAAATATGATGGTAGGTCTGGGTGGAACACGTCTCAAGTTAAATCTAAGGGGGCGTGCATCAGGGAGATTAAAAGTTAAAGGTTATTTATCAGATCTCGTGAAGGATGGTATTAAAGAACTCCTTGAAAAAATGCCGGGAATTGTAAAAAAAGCGGCAGTAACACAGCCCAAAAATACCGTTGAACAAAGTCTTCTTGATCAGGTACTCATTTCAGAAAAAAACATATATACCGTTAATGGTTATGGCACTGATAGTGATGTTCTGCAAGCCATGATTTCTGCTAAAATTGATAACAATGAATACCTTAAGCAATACGATATCAGCAAAAAGAAGGTATAGGATATGTTATTGAAATACTTAAGAAACCTGATTGCAAGTGTTTTTTGCACATTGTTCCTACTGAGGTATATCCCTCAGATGGGGCATACTGACATACTTACAGCCTCCGGGGTTATTTCAACTGTATCCGGTATTTTATTTGGTTTTATTTTAGCCACGATCTCAATTTTTAGTGCAGCTAGCGAAAACTCAAACGGAATAATAAAAGCTTCAAAAAACAATAAAATACTTCAAGTTATTATTGTAAACCTATTAACCGCAGGTGCAACTTTAATTACGGCATGCGTTATTGCTTTGATAGCAATGTTTGCCAATGAAAAGACATTGTTACATGGAGAAAAAATAGAATTCATTTTAATTATCGAATCTTTATATCTTCTTATCATTTCAGTAATAACTTTTGCCTTTACATGGAGAAAAGTAAACTGGATACTCCCCCACATTTAAAAAGGGCAGAAATGCCTTTTTTTCTACTCCATTTCAAGTTTAACACCCAGCATAGAAAGACAGCCATCTATAAAGCCCTCTGCCATCTGGATCTCTATTCGTATCAATTTTTCATCTTTTTTGCGAACCTTTGCGATCTTCCGTTTCGGGATGCCATACAGGTAATGAGCCACAATCAGAGAGTGCTCATACGGTTTTCTCTTCTTAAGAAGAGCAAGGCAACCTTCAATGATTAATGCATCACTATCTGAACAAGCCATACGCGTCTTGCCGGTATATGGCAGAAGCCCCTTAAAACCAGCAGCTATCGGTGAATAGTCAACACCTGAACTATCACTCGCAGCCCAGGCTCCCCATAAATCTAAAACCTTCTGTATATCACGCATTATTCTTCCCCACTTACGCAAGAACGCCAATTGCCAGCGCGCGATCGATAAAACGAAATATCAACTCCAACTGGGAGCCATACTTTTCTTCAAATGCCACGGTGTCCACATGTAGCTCGTCGTGATGCCTTCTGCACAAAGGCAACACAAAGAGGTCATGAGCTTTTGTCCCCATTCCACCCTGACCGTGGCCAATCAGGTGATGCGGATCATCAGCGGGCTTTCCACAACATGCACACGGCTGCGTCTTAACCCAGCGCGTATACCTTTCGTTAACCCAGCGGCGACGTTTGGGACGTAACATAAAAGATTCCGGCGACTCCGGATCCACTTTTAGCGCCAGCACCTTTTTGGCTTTATCCTGGATGATGCTGGTGGCCGGAACCGAAGGTACAAGGTCACTCTCACGGGTTACCGATTGAACTACTGGCTCCGGCAATCTCAGGACCTTACAGGCTGCGCTTTCCGGCAGAACATCAGCCAGTTCATAGCGAACCAGCCACCAGCACAGTTCCGGTAGCGTAACGACATGGTTATCATCAAATCCGAGATCCCGGCGAACAACAGACAGCACCCAGCGGGCACAGTTATCCGTTGCCATTGATTCCAGCCGTTCCGTGAACTGCTCGCGCAGCTGATTATCACAATGCCAGCACAAGCGGATCGCCCCAGGAGCGTGGCGCATTGTTGTTACGTGCTCGCTGTGCCAGTCAGAGTGCGGCCACTGACAACCATTTTCCCGAAGCAACCAGCTTTCAAGGCTCTCTACTCCACCAGCTCGACGGATAACAGATTCATTGCGGAAAACCTCCCGAATAACGGGATCCTCAGCTAATGGTTGTGATGCCGCCGGAACGACACCACTGGCAAAAGAAGAATAACGTTCCGGCTCTGGCTCTAGCAGGACACGCCCCTGCATAAACAGGGGCATCAGCTCTGAACCGGGCCTGAACAATACGATCCCCATTCGTGGGGCAATTTCAGGGGTCAGTAACGCTCTCACGATCACCTCAATGAACGGTATCTAGCAGCTTCAGAAGCTCAGGAAATCTGGACTCGAAGAAATGCGGCTGCGTCTCGCGCGGATTTGCCGGGCTGGTGATGTTCTTGCCGAACATGCAGCCCTTCGCCGTCAGTGACCAGAATTTTTTGATGTTGTTAATTGCGGTACGGCTGTATCGTTCGCGTTGTTCAACGATCCCCAGCTTCGCCATCTGGTGATATGCCTGATTATCCGTCAGGCGGATGCCGTACAGCTTCAGCAATGCACTCAGTGACAACGTAGGGCGGCTTGAGCCATCGGGCGCATCAGCAGGAGCATCAATGGCATAGATCGGCATAAGTTCAGGAAGACCAGCTACCTTTGATAATTTCTGGTATGCATCAAGTTTCGAGGAGTTAGACAGATTTAGAGTCTTTGCTGCTGATTCAAGCAGAATGACCCCGGATTTAATTTTGTCGGATGTGGTTTCTTCTGGTGATGAATTATGAAGCGCATCAAAAGTACGTATCACTTTTAAGCTGAATGCCGGGCTGATCCACATTGCATATGCATAGACCAGCTCTTTACAGACATACGTCCCACCATTGCGCCCCTGAATGGTGATGACAGGAATACTACGGGAATCTCCCGTAGTTTCTTCTTCCAGTAATTCCACAAGAGCCTTCGTTTCAGGACGACGCATAAACTCGTGAACTTCCAGCGAACGGGAGGAGCGATTCTCACCAGCGGCAAGAAGAGCAGCTTTCTGAAGGTCGTTAAGACAGTAGTTAGATTCGAAGTACTGGCGCACAGAAACGCCATCAATTACAAGCAACTGATTCATTGGTTTCTCCACAAATTTTTATCCACGAGCGGGACTGCACTCCCTTTTCGTTGATGCAAGATGAACTTACTGCGATTTTTAATAGTTATCAAGGATACACTGTTCATAAATACAGTATCTTTAACGAGGTAATACCCAAATTTAGGGTGTTGCTCAATTCCGTTACCGAGTTGCTAATTTGCAACTCGCTTTCTCGTACTTACTGATAGTGATCTCGACCTTCCCTTCCGGAATAACCGGTCCCCACTCCACCAGCATCCTTTTCACCTGGCTGTCGTCTTCCCACACACCCGCGTGGGTCAGGGCGTCAAACAGCGCTTTGTTATAGTTGTCCAGATCGCGGATCCGGTTGTCCGGAGGAAACAACACGATTTCTACTGATGCTGGTGCCGTCGTTGGTTTAGGCAGGCGCCGCAGTTGTTCAATAATTGCTGCACACGCCTCGCTCTGGAATTTTCGCCCCGCCGCGCTTATCAGGCTCTTTCCGGCAAAAGGTCCTTTGTTTGGATGCCGCCAGTAAGTGTTCACACTGGGTGGAAATGGCAGGATCAGCTTCATACTTTCACGCCCCTCTCATGTAACCAGTGGGTTGCACGCTTTCTGGCATTCTCCTCACCGGCAAGCAGTGCGCGGATGATCCCTACGGCCTCGCAGTCGTTGTCCTTTATCGCGGTGTGAATCGTGATGCCCCGTGCCACACCACGCTTTATCGTGATAAAACCTTTTTTCTCCAGTGCGCGAAGATGTTCCACAGCAGCGTTTACCGAACGGTATCCCAGCATGATTGCCACCTCCTGATTGGTTGGCGGGTAGCCACGTTCTTTCTGGTAAGAAATCAGCATATCCAGCACCTGCTGCTGGCATGGAGTTAATGTCGTCATTCAGCCCCCACATAATTCCCTGACAGATACCATCCATCAGCCGACACAACGATCCTTTTGCTTTTACGTAAACACCGCTCACGACGTTGCAGAAAATTGTTTCGATCTGTCTGTGAATGGCTCTCGCAAAATGCCTCCATCCAGACCGTTGCTGCGCGTCGGTAGAGCCCCTTCGACTCAAGTTCTTCTGCCTTACGGGTCAGGCGAAAAATCACCCGTGGATCGTTAGTGCCGGTATAGCAATCTCGTACCCGTTTAGTCTCAACAGCGGGTTCCAACTCTGGCTCTTCCCCCAGAGCAAAATGCCTGTGAATATCACCCTGGCACTTATGGGACACTCTCCCGCTCTGACGTAACTTGCTAGCCGTCTGCAAAACACACCGCCGCGAATAACCTTCAAAAGCGTTTGCGATATCGCTGGAAGTGCAGCCCGGATTTTGCTCAATAAATTTTTGAACATCTGCCATTAAACTCATACTCACCCCCTGAACCCTGCCGGGACCTGGCTGTAATCCACGCTGTCGTAGTTGGACTTGAAAAACGGATCTTCACTTCTGGCACCAGACACCGATGGAACTACCCAGGACTCTTCAAAATGGCGGTCTGGGCCAAAGAACGTGACAGCCTGTTTCACGAATTGCGTGCCGCTGTTACCCATCGCAGATACCCAGCCAGCGTAACGCTTCACACCTTCCAGCATGGTTTCAGGATTTACCCCTTCGTTCAGTCGAGCTTTCCAGGCTTTGAAGGCTGCTGATTTTGAATTGCCACCAGCACGCGCGGGATATGACCGCCATGCCAGCTCAAACTCTGGCGAGTATTCAAGTCGTGTTGAACGTACCCGTGCAGACGCCTCAGCAGATGCGCCAATAGTCTTTGGTTCATTGACTGGTTCTTTGACTGGTTCAAAAGAGTGACTGGTTCTGGGTGAATCTCCTGCACTACCCCCTGGTGAATGTCTTGCACTACCTGGTGAATTTGCTTCACTAGGTAGTGAATTATTTGCACTCCCCCCTAGTGAATTTCCTGCACCATCCAGATGCAGACGATAGATATTGCTTGAGTTACCTTTGTCACCTTTCCGGGTAACCTTTTTTACCAGCCCTGACTCACAAAGCGCCGCAATATGATTCATCACCGAGCGTTTGCTGATCTCACACTGATCGGCAATATGCTGGTAGCTAGGCCAGCACTCTCCCTGATCGCTGGCGTTATCAGCCAGCTTAATCAGGACAAGTTTCCGCAATGGGTTACCCACACGAATTTTCATCGCTTTGACCATCAGCTCCATGCTCATGCTGCACCTCCGATGCGCCTCATGTTTTTACCGGAACGGAATGCAATAAGCGGCATGTTGACACGGTAATTACGGCCCAGCGGCTCACACACGACTTTCTGGCATTCGAGATCAACCAGGCTTACACGTAGAACATGTCCTTTGGGTGTCGTGTACCACTGCCCTGGACGAGGGCAGCAGGAAGTCTGGTTGATAAGACGTTTGAAGATATTCCGGATCATTTGCGCCCCCTTACCTCTGAAGGGTTCAGTGTCATATTGATGAGACTGGCAAGCGCCGCAGCGTCATTGATGCGGTCATAAAGGCTTACAGCCAGCGGAGATTCCATTTTGGCCAGCATGGGATAGAGTTGTTGCAGCCAGACTTTGTGAATTACCGACAGATGGGAGTAAAGAACGCTGGCGTTCTGCGCTACGTCGTTCAGTGAAGAAGGCTTTGAAAGCTGTTTCTCCATCTGGTTAAAGGCATTGATGTATGCCTCTTTAAACCGGGCTGCACGTTTGCCAGTGAAGCCCATAGCAAGGAATGCGAAGCCATCGCGGGTGATTTGATAGCAAGGAAGTTTGCGGCCTGTGCAATCGGTGTATTCGCTTGGCTGAAAATTCAGCTCAGCAAATTCAACCGAGCACTCAAGCGTCTGGATTTTTTGAATAACGTTTTTATGTTGCTTGCAGAAATATTCGGCGACTGCCAAAGAAGAGGTAACGACCTTACCGTGGATAACATCGATTTTTGGGTGAGTTTGGGTAGGGGTGGTTGCCATAGTGACATCCTCATGTGCGAATTTTGAAAACTCACCACATAAGACGCCAATCATAGAGGTGGTGAGACGTACAGGGTTGGCGTAACCGGTCGCACATGACCCCGGCGCATCTTTCGATGCCCCTGCACGCCCCACCATAATTTGGATGTGAGGAAACGTGCGCAAAAAAACCGCTGAAGCGCGGTTATGCGCATGTGCGAATTTCAGGACGCCAATCCCGGCACCCGCTTTATAAGGTGCCTGAACAGTGTAACGTCCAGAAATTGCAGAATCAATATCAACGCCCTGTTGGTGCTTCACACTCAACAAAGTCACGCCTGAATTTCCACAAAGGACTAAAACACTCATGCGGGTATCCTTCGCGCAGGTAGATAACTCGCTTGGTTTCTGGCTCCCACCTAATGACATGAACATAAAACCCTCTCCTGTCACGAAACCAGCGGTTAAGTTCCTGCACGACTCATCCCCCACAGTCAGGTAATGTTCTCTGTGGTTACTTACGACCAGGCCATTTGATAATCTGCACTCATGTCGTAACGGCTGGCGCTCATAAGCCTCTGGCGCCACCTGTTGCGACAAACGGTTATTTGCCGTTAAACTGTTCATGCGTTAGTTTCTCCACAGACACAAAACGCCACGGCGCCCGGAGCTGCACACTCGCGGGCGTCACTCTTTTCTGGGGCGCAAAAAATTTTGTAGACCAGTGCTGCATGTTCCTGGAGCTTCGAAATTGACAGATACAACTCGTCGTTAATGGCTGTTCGCTCGTGAGGTTCCACCACCCCATCTTCAATTGCTGAACGAATCTGTTTTGAATAACTGCCGATCTGCTCAATAACCTCCAGCAGACGCTGGTTAATATCAGCGTTCTCCACGTCCTCAACTTCCGGAAGCGATACAAACACCCCATTAGCAGACTGTGCGACAGCATCAGCGATGTAGTGAGTACCACTTGCTCGCTGTAACACCATTGCCCAGCCAAGCGGGAAAATCTGATCGCCATCTGCACGAAGGCGGTTGAATAATGCGTTCTCAGTTACATCCAGCCACTCAGTTGCTTCGGCATAACCCCCCGGCAACGCCGCAATAGTTTTCCTGACAGCCTTCACATACCACTCAGGCTGTTTTTCTACCTTCCAGTGACACTTACCCACGGCTCACCTCCTGTTCCTGTGGTTTCAGCTCGCTCTGGTTTTGGCTAGATTGAAAACGAGCCGGGTAGAGAATCTGCATTTCGCTAATTTCACCCTTGAAAAATTTGGCGAGACGTTCCGCGAGATCGATGGATGGAACCTGCTCCAGTCTCTCAATACGGCTTAACGTCGCCTGATTGACCTGAACACACTCAGCTACATGCTGTAATGTAAAACCATGCGCCTTACGCACATTTCGTAATGGTGATTGCATACACCCTCCAATTATTGCGTCATGTGCATGTTATTTGACGCAAGTAAATTGCGCAAGTTGATTTGCTTAACTCGCAATAAAGAAATGTAATAAACGCATGAGCATAGGAAACCGAGTTAGACAGCTTCGCCAAGCGAAGAACATGAAAATTGCCGACCTAGCTGAAGCCATTGGTGTGGATTCGGCGAATATCTCACGCCTTGAAACAGGTAAGCAGAAGCAATTTACCGAGCAAGCCCTGGGCAATATAGCCAAGAGCTTAGACGTTGAAATTGCTGATCTCTTTACCTCTGAACTCAAAAATAATACTGTATATAAAAACAGTATTAGTGAGGGTGATGTGCAGGTGAAGGATGTATTCCGTATTGAATTGCTGGATGTCAGTGCCAGTGCGGGAAATGGCCTTATCCAGGGTGGTGATGTCATTGATGTGATTCATGCTATCGAATACAGAACTGATAATGCTTTATCGATGTTTGGCGGCCGACCTGCCAATCACATAAAAGTCATCAACGTTCGTGGGGACAGTATGTGTCCAACCATTGAGCCTGGAGATCTAATCTTCGTTGATATCAGCATCAATCAGTTCGATGGTGATGGTATCTATGTCTTTGGTTTTGACGACAAAATATACGTTAAACGACTGCAAATGATCCCAGACAAACTGTTGGTAATTTCTGATAACCAGATTTACCGTGAATGGGGAATCACCAGCGAAAACGAACACCGATTCATGGTCTTTGGAAAGGTCTTAATCAGTCAGTCGCAAACCCTTAAGCGACACAATTAAGCCAGCATACTCTTCATCGGCCACCACTAGGTGGCTTTTTTTTACCCTATGGGTTGCATATCTCGCAATAAAAATACTTGCACACTACGCAATTTCATTTTATCTTTCCCCACAGACAAACGAACAGGCGAAACACCAAAGAAACTTTGGTTGTAACACGGCGTATGGCACATGCGTCGTTAGCGGTCTGGCAACGTTAAAGGGGCAAACCTCCCCTAGCTCGGCGAACAAGTCAGGTAGCCGGAATGTGCAAGCCAATGAGGGTACGTATAGGGCGCCTAACCAGCGTGGCGATTCGGTTTGACGCCTGGGAAGAGACCAGGATGCAACGATGAGAGCATTTATGGATCCGCAACAAATGTGGTGTCTTAACTGGCTAAGTGCTCTCAGCGTTGTGGTAATCCGCGAAATGGCGCGGCGGTAAGTATGGCCGGGTTACGCTTTCCCGAGTTGAGGACACCGGATTGTCAGGTTGACCATACGCCTGAGTGGCAATCCCGCCACAACTCCCATTGCTTTGGCGGTACCAGTTTTTTCCTTAGTCCTTTCTGGTACCGACCTTTTTACAAAACAGAGAAAAGTATCCCCGGATGACGGGGTCATAACCCGATCCATCCTGATAGTTGTGGCCACTGATGCTCTTATCTGTTTTGTGGAGAAACTAACCGACCTTACAGGGTCGATATGCAGAGACTGAACAGTTAGTGAAGTAACAAGGTGATCGCATATGCTTCAAATGTTAACTCTTGAAGAATGGGCCTCTGAAAAATACAGAAGTAATCCTCCAAGTGTGTCCACATTGCGTCGTTATGCTAAGCAGAATTTATTTTGCCCACCGGCCATGAAACAAGGTCGGTTATGGCGAGTGCGTGAGGACGCCGAATTAGTTGGGGAGTTGGTAACACCAGTAATCAAGAAAAATGACTCATTACTTTTGCAACGGATTTTGAGTGATGGCAGCCAGACCGCGTAAGAATAATGTTTCAGTCCCTAACTTATATCCGCTTTATAGTCGGAAGGTAAATAAAGTCTATTGGCGGTATAAGCATCCAATAACAGGGAAATTCCATGCTTTGGGAACAAACGAAGCTGAAGCCATCGCTATTGCCACTGAAGCCAATACACGCCTGGCTGAGCAAAGAACTCGGCAGATTCTGGCTATCAGTGACAGGATCGCAACCAGCAAAGGGAAAGCAATCACAACGTCAACCTGGTTAGATCGCTACCAAGCGATCCAGGATGACAGACTGAAAAGTGGTGATATAAGACTCAACACCTATAAGCAGAAAGCTAAACCAGTATCCTTGCTTAGGGAACGAGCAGGAATGAAGTTGATCTCAGCCGTTGATGTCAGAGATATAGCACAATTGCTTGAAGAGTATATCTCTGCTGGACAACCTAGAATGGCCCAAGTCGTAAGGTCTGTATTGATCGATGTGTTTAAGGAAGCACAGCATTATGGCGAAGTTCCACCAGGGTATAACCCTGCTCTTGCGACGAAGCAACCCAGAAGGAAAATTACCCGTCAACGCCTCAGCCTGGAAGAATGGCAAAAAATATTCGATATCGCAGACGCCAGTCATCGTTACATGGGAAATGCAATGTTGTTAGCGCTGGTTACCGGTCAACGTTTGGGGGATATATCTAAAATGAAATTCAGCGATATTTGGGATGACCATCTTCATGTCATTCAGGAAAAAACCGGGAGCAAAATCGCTATCCCCCTTTCTCTTCGCCTCAATGCGATTAACTGGAGTTTACGCGATGTAATAGCCCGCTGCCGTGATTATGCAGTCAGTCCATACTTAGTTCATTTTTTCCGCTCAACATCACAGGCAGAACGTGGGGCGCAGGTTAAATCCAATACATTAACGATGAATTTTAGTAAAGCGAGAGATTTAGCAGGAATTGACTGGGGAGAAGGTTCACCTGCCACATTCCATGAGCAAAGGTCTTTATCTGAACGTCTGTACAAAGAACAGGGGTTAGATACACAAAAACTACTTGGTCATAAAACGCAGCGACAGACAGATCGATATCATGACGACCGAGGCAAAGGATGGATCAAAGTAGCGTTGTGAAAATTTGAACTTCTCAGCGTCACCTTTAAATTTTTATCCATAAATGAATAAAGAGAAACATTCTGTATTAACTAGAGTTAGGAAACTACAATATAAATTAATTATGAATAATAGATATTAAGACTGAAAAATGCCAGATTGAATTTTCACCCTGGCACAACAAAATTATAAAAATAACTCAATGATAAGTTTCTTATTTAAACTTACAATGAGTAGTTAAGAATGAATATATAGGGCTAACCGTCTGGTATTTAGAAATTCTATTGTCGTATCCATTATTTACTCTGTGCTCTCTATGCTTTGCTGTTGTAATTATAATTTTCTCCTTCGCTCTGGATAATGCAACATAGATGGCGCAATCATTTTCAAACTTAGATTTATTATAGTTCCAAAATGCCTGATCCTCTAAGCCGATAAAAATAACTACTTTATATTCTAAACCCTTACATTTATGCACATTCATGACATGCACTGAGTTCTCAGCCTGAAACATTAAGGCTGCCTCAGAGAAAGTTTTCGTTACATCTATTGTGTAGCGTAAATGAAGTTCAAGACTGCGCCAAATCTGTCCCCAATATTCAGTAGACTTATACTGACTCCAGCGCCCAATCATTCTACTTTTGCCAAAAAAACTAATAATATCTTTAATACAAAAAATCAATAAACCAGGATTAAATTCGTCCTCTAAAATTCTTTTTTTTGACGCAATATTATCCGACAGTGATTTAATAAGAGCATCTTCTTTCTCATTACCGCGCTCAACCCTGTGTACACTAAGATATAAATCACAAAGCTTAGTATAGCTTGATAACGAACGTGATGTAAAAACCTTAAACAGTGCAGAAAATATTTGCCCTAATGGTTCTTTTAAAACATCCTGCAACTCCGACATTTCAAGATTGTTAATCCCTTTTGTCGTAAGCTTATCGCGTAGTTTTTTCGAATATTGTTCTGACTGCTGTTTAGACAATACGCAAATCTCACTTTCTTTAATGCCAGATGCGATAAAGAATTCTATTTTATCAGCAATATCGTTTGCCTCATAAATCTCATTATCATAGTGATGAATGGTACAATTATTGACAGGTCTTGTTATCGGTAAAAAATTAGTACTACCTTGTACAAAGTTAACAAAACACCTCAATACTTCCTGAATTTCATCACTGGCTCTAAAATTTTGAACTAACAATTTCCTGATAGTATCAAATTCTTTTTCATAGTCTTCAAATACTGTTTTCCTAGCACCAGCCCAAAGCATGATGCTCTGGTTAATATCGCCAACAGCTAGCAATTGTACTCCTTTATCTTTAAAAAGAAGTTTAATCAACTCATACTGATCGGAGCGCGTATCTTGAAACTCGTCAATGAAAACATGTGAGTACGTTAAAGAAAACAGATCAACAATATCTGCTCTAGCTCTTAAAATATCTAAAGCCAGACGTCTTATGAGATCAAATGACAACTTATCCTTACCGTTGCATTGCTTAGCGTTAAAAACTAAATCATAGCTATTATAAGGCCTTTGAGCCACAGGCAAGATATCTTTAAATCGGTCAACAATGCTCTTACAAAAAGCGTCAAAAGTATATGAATCAAAGCGATCGCTTTTTTGCCCACACCTTTTTATAACTCGCTCTTTTATATTCTCTTGCGCCTCTTTTTTATAAGAAAGACATAGTATGTGTTTAGGCCACATGCACTTACCCGTCTGTAATAAATAATTAGATTTCTGAGCCAAAAGTTCTGTTTTCCCCGCCCCGGCACCAGCGAGAACAGAAACAGATTGGTCACATAAGATAATATCCATCAATTCATTTGTCGGTGTAATACCTTCAGAAGGACTCCATTGATTTATCATTCAATAATCTCCGCTAGCATTTTTACTGTTTTTTCGGAAACCCTAATTAGCACAGGAGGTAATTTTTCTTTAATTTCATCCGAAGTGTATTTTTTTTCAATTTTTGTGAACATTCTGACATGAGATGCCGGTTTGCTTTTATTCGATAAAAAACGATAGCGATACCACAGAAAATATTTGAGATAATCAGCGGAAAATCCGTAACGAACCCCGGAGTTACCTTTTTTCAACACTGCTTTTATTAATTCTTTTTGTGCTCTGAGATTATCTTGCTCTCCTTGTTCACCCTCCTCAACGTCTCCTTTCTCGATACTTCTAGGGCCAATTTCACCATACATTATATCTTTTTCACAGAAGATATCTGGAAATGCTTCAATCATTGCATAGTCAATATCTAAAGGAGAAGAAAAATATACATTGCATTTCTCTAGTTCATCAACAATATTTATTGTCGCACCATCTTCATAATGAATAGTGAATTTTGTAGGATCTTGTTTATTATCCCATGATGGTATCGATTCAACTATATTTTTATTGATGTAAATGCTTCCACGCTCCTCAAACTCAGCTAATTGTTCAACAGCATATTTAATTCTTCCAAATCCACCACCATTTCTATCGATATCAAAATCTAGCAAAGTAATAAACGGTATCTGTAGTGATCTTAAAAGACGCCAAAAATGATTCACATGACGTCCACCAAGTGGAACAACTGATATAGAATGGCTGTCAATTTCTGTTGAATGCAGTTTAAGCACTTTAGGTATTATAACTTCCTCACTATCTCCCTCACCAAATATAACTAGTTTTGAAAAATAAATTTCTGGATAAGCTTTAACCGCCTCTTTGATAAACTTGGAAAGTTCATCATCTTTTTTAGGTAGGGATAATTCACTCACCACGGTACTTTTCAAATAATGATCTAGCCTGAAATGACGTATTTGTTCAGGCTCTACTCGACTTAATATAGAGGATGAGTGGGATGAAATTATAACTTGGCACAACTCATTACGACCATAGTCTTTAACTAATTTAATTATTCTACCTAAGTAATGAGGTGAAAGATGATTTTCTGGTTCCTCTAAAGAAATCATGCTGAATATAGGCAATCTCATTTTTTCAGGATTAAAATTAGAAGTCTCTCCTGATGAAATAAATTTCCTTGTGTTTTTATCAATATCAAACATCGCTTTAATGAGAGAGAAATAAACCAGTGATTTTTGCCCATCGCTTAATCGGTCTACATTAACTGTATTTCCCACCTCATCTGGATTAAACTGAAGTTGAATCAACTTAAGAATTTCATCAATATTAGCAACTGGAAAGTTAAGCGACGCTTGTGACAAATATCGTCCTTTGTAGATACTTCCCCAACTTTCGTTGATTGCTACTGCAATCTCCGTAAGTGCAGAATTTTGCCTCGTTAATGCATTTAATTTGGATGCTTGCTCTTCTATTATTTTCTGACTTCCTCCTGCCCATTCTATAGCCTTTAGCAGGCGACCAAGAACAGCTTTAGATGAATATTTTAATTGTAACGAAGGATCCCTATTAGCTGGAACATAATTAACTTGGATTGCATTTCTTACTGCAGCAGATAATCTTTGCTTACTGCTCTCCTCAACCACATCATCACTAGTACTAACTACCCAAGTATCTTCGTCAATATCTCCAATTGGATTTACTTCAAATGAAAGTTTGCCCTCGAGCCTTACTCTAAAAAGAATGCCCCCATCAGACTTATCAATAGTGAGATGTTCAATTAAAGGAGGAATTGAAATTTTTCCTTCCTTTGGCTTTGGGAAGCTAAACCAAGCTTCTATAATTAAGTTTCTATCCTTTTCCTCTTTTACTACATCCGCATTGTGAAAATCATTTATTGACAAACTACGTAATGAATGATCCACTGAGAACAATTTATTAAGTGCTTCCATCGCTGAACTTTTACCAGTTCCGTTATGACCGATGAACGTTGTTAATTCATGTTCAAAATGAATCGTTTGAGGATTTTCGTTGGAAATACTTTTAAAACCGGAGATAAAAATTTTCTTAAGTTGCATACATCATTCCTTTTTATACAAACACTCAATCCTGAAACACATTATTTCATCATATTGTTTTTATTTTTAGTTGCAATAATTGAATACAACTAGTGAACAAAAAAGGAAAAATTCTAAACGCTCATCACATAAAATTTCAACGAAGTGTTGCCTACAATCTCTCTATGCAACCCATTCATCCCACATAGTGGACTGAGCGACGATATAAATAATTTTTAAAGTATAGGGGTAATGTAAGATTAACTAGAATAAGTGACCGATTTAGCATTGATCAGACATAAATATTAGTAAACGTTCAGCAATAATAACCATAAACAGCTGAGGTATGCCTGATTGTAACCTGGTAATAGAACTGCCATTTGACCGACCAGCCTCCCCCAAACTACCAGGGGGTTTTGATAACTTGTTTTGATAAAATTTTGATAACCGTTAGCAGACTAACAAAAAACAACGGGCGTGTTATACGCCCGTTACAGTTTTTAACACATGTGGAAATTACATGTTTTCGATGATCGCGTCACCAAACTCTGAACATTTCAGCAGCTTAGCGCCGTCCATCAGACGTTCGAAATCATAGGTTACGGTCTTGGCGTTGATTGCGCCTTCCATACCTTTAACAATCAGGTCAGCCGCTTCAACCCAACCCATGTGGCGTAACATCATTTCAGCAGACAGAATGATGGAACCTGGGTTCACTTTATCCTGACCTGCATACTTCGGTGCAGTACCGTGGGTTGCTTCGAACAGTGCGCATTCGTCACCGATGTTTGCACCCGGCGCGATACCAATACCACCAACCTGTGCGGCCAGCGCATCGGAGATATAGTCACCGTTCAGGTTCATACAGGCAATCACATCATACTCAGCTGGACGCAGCAGGATCTGTTGCAGGAACGCATCGGCGATAACATCCTTAACTACGATCTCTTTACCGGTTTTCGGGTTCTTGATTTTCACCCATGGACCGCCGTCGATCAGTTCACCACCGAATTCTTCACGCGCTAACTGGTAACCCCAGTCTTTGAACGCGCCTTCAGTGAACTTCATGATGTTGCCTTTGTGTACCAGGGTAACTGAATCACGATCGTTGGCGATGGCGTATTCGATCGCTGCACGTACCAGACGTTTAGTCCCTTCTTCAGAACACGGTTTAATACCAATACCGCAATGTTCCGGGAAGCGGATTTTCTTCACGCCCATCTCTTCGCGCAGGAATTTAATCACTTTCTCAGCATCAGCAGAGTCAGCTTTCCACTCGATACCCGCGTAGATATCTTCGGAGTTTTCGCGGAAGATGACCATGTCGGTCAGTTCAGGGTGTTTAACCGGGCTTGGTGTGCCCTGATAATAACGCACCGGACGCAGGCAGACATACAGGTCAAGTTCCTGACGCAGAGCTACGTTCAGAGAGCGAATACCGCCGCCAACAGGGGTGGTCAGAGGGCCTTTAATGGCAACACGATATTCACGAATCAGATCTAAGGTTTCAGCAGGCAGCCAGACATCCTGGCCATAAACCTGAGTGGATTTCTCGCCGGTGTAGATTTCCATCCAGGAGATTTTACGCTCGCCTTTATAGGCTTTCTCGACAGCAGCATCGACAACTTTGATCATCGGTGGGGTTACATCAACGCCGATACCGTCGCCTTCAATGAACGGGATAATCGGATTTTCAGGAACGTTGAGTTTGCCGTTTTGCAGGGTGATCTTCTTACCTTCCGCCGGAACAACTACTTTGCTTTCCATTCACCTCTCCTTCGAGCGCTTCTGGTTCTGCTCGTCTGTCATCACGCTGCATGTGCGTTTGCGTCCTGCTACACGGATGCGTTAGAGCAACTTTTTGTTAATGATTTGTAATGAGCGTGTCAATACTACCCTATTGTTCGCCGCCATGAAAGACACTCGTTCTTAGGCTATAATGCGGCAATTGATATAATCTGAAAATACCATGCAAAAAACTTCTTTTAGAAATCACCGGGTTGAGCGATTCAGCTCACGACAAGTCACTAAGCAGCGTAAAGAAAACCAGCCAAAACGCGTGGTTTTGTTCAATAAACCCTACGATGTTTTGCCACAATTTACTGACGAGGCTGGCAGAAGCACGTTAAAAGATTTTATTCCCGTGCCGGGAATTTATGCAGCGGGCCGACTCGACCGGGACAGCGAAGGGCTTTTGGTGCTGACCAATGACGGCGCGCTGCAGGCGCGGTTAACGCAACCCGGTAAGCGTACCGGGAAAATTTATTACGTCCAGGTTGAAGGCGAGCCGACAGCTGAAGCGCTGGACGCCCTGCGTACCGGTGTAACGCTCAATGATGGTCCCACACTACCCGCAGGTATTGAAGTAGTAGAGGAACCCGTATGGCTGTGGCCGAGAAATCCGCCGATTCGGGAACGGAAAAACATTCCCACCAGCTGGTTGAAAGTCACCTTATATGAAGGCCGCAACCGTCAGGTACGTCGTATGACAGCGCATGTTGGATTTCCTACGCTACGCCTCATTCGCTATGCCATGGGGGATTACACGCTGGAAAATCTTGCTAACGGCGAGTGGCGAGATGTAACTAACTGAATAAGGAACAGGTATGTTCAAACCACACGTTACGGTCGCATGCATTGTGCATGCAGAAGATAAATTCTTAATCGTTGAAGAAACGATTAATGGCAAAGCCTTGTGGAATCAACCTGCAGGACACCTGGAAGCCGATGAAACGCTGGTGCAAGCCGCGGCACGCGAACTGTGGGAAGAAACGGGCATTAAAGCGCAGCCACAGCATTTCATTCGTATGCATCAATGGATTGCGCCGGACAGAACGCCCTTTTTGCGTTTTCTTTTCTCTATCGAGCTTGCCAATATGTGCGCTACTGACCCCCATGACAGCGATATAGATTTCTGCCGTTGGGTCAGCGCAGAAGAGATTTTCTCTGCGCCAAACCTGCGTTCGCCGTTGGTTGCAGAGAGTATTCGCTGTTATCAGAGTGGACAGCGTTACCCGCTGGCCATGATCGGCGAATTTAACTGGCCGTTTACAGAGGGTGTCAAGTAAAGGGCTGCGTGCTAGAATATGCCGCCTTGAAGTTCAATGTCGTGAGTATTCCTATGTCTGAAAGCCCAAAAAAAGTGATCGTCGGCATGTCCGGCGGTGTCGATTCCTCCGTTTCTGCCTGGCTGTTACAACAACAGGGCTATCAGGTAGAAGGCCTGTTCATGAAGAACTGGGAAGAGGACGATGGCGAGGAATACTGCACAGCGGCCGCCGACCTTGCGGATGCGCAGGCTGTCTGTGACAAACTCGGCATTGAACTGCATACCGTCAACTTTGCCGCAGAATACTGGGACAACGTCTTTGAACTGTTCCTTGAAGAGTACAAAGCGGGCCGTACGCCGAATCCGGATATTCTGTGCAATAAAGAAATTAAGTTTAAAGCCTTCCTTGAGTTTGCCGCCGAAGATTTAGGTGCCGATTACATCGCCACCGGCCACTACGTGCGTCGCGCGGATGTCGACGGCAAGAGCCGCCTGCTGCGTGGGCTCGATGGCAATAAAGACCAGAGTTATTTCCTCTATACGCTCGGCCATGAGCAAATCGCGCAAAGCCTGTTCCCGGTCGGTGAACTGGAAAAACCGCAGGTGCGTAAAATTGCCGAAGATCTTGGTCTGATTACAGCTAAGAAAAAAGACTCCACCGGCATCTGCTTCATTGGCGAACGTAAGTTCCGCGAGTTTCTTGGCCGTTACCTGCCTGCTCAGCCAGGCAAAATCATCACCGTTGATGGCGAAGAGATTGGCCAGCATCAGGGGCTGATGTACCACACTCTGGGTCAGCGTAAAGGTCTGGGTATTGGCGGAACGAAAGAAGGGACAGAAGATCCATGGTATGTGGTGGATAAAGACGTTGAGAACAACATTCTGGTTGTCGCTCAGGGTCATGAACATCCACGTCTGATGTCCGTTGGCCTGGTGGCGCAACAGCTGCATTGGGTCGATCGCGAACCGTTCACCGGCACCATGCGCTGTACGGTGAAAACCCGCTATCGTCAGACCGACATTCCGTGCACCGTTAAGGCACTGGATGCTGAGCGTATTGAAGTCATTTTCGACGAACCAGTCGCGGCGGTCACGCCGGGTCAGTCGGCCGTCTTTTACAATGGCGAAGTGTGCCTCGGCGGCGGCATTATCGAACAACGATTGCCTCTGCCGGTATAATTACTTACACATTTGATACAAGGAAGCAGTGAACGTGGCAAAGAATTATTATGACATCACCCTCGCCCTGGCAGGCATTTGTCAGTCGGCACGCCTGGTGCAGGAACTGGCGCACCAGGGGCATTGTGATGCCGATGCATTACACGTTTCACTGAACAGTGTCATCGACTTGAATCCCAGCTCTACGCTGGGCGTGTTTGGCGGTAGCGAAGCCAACCTGCGTCTTGGCCTTGAAACGCTGCTTGGCGTGCTGAACGCCAGCAGTCGTCAGGGACTGAACGCGGAACTCACCCGCTATACGCTGAGCCTGATGGTGCTGGAGCGTAAGCTGTCAGCGGCCAAGGGCGCTATGAACACGCTGGGAGACCGTATCAGCGGCTTGCAGCGCCAGCTGGACCATTTTGATTTGCAGTCAGAAACGTTGATGAGTGCGATGGCTGGCATTTATGTTGACGTCATCAGCCCTCTCGGCCCACGTATTCAGGTCACGGGCTCCCCGGCCATCCTTCAGAGCCCACAGGTACAGGCTAAAGTACGCGCTTCGCTGCTGGCTGGCATCCGTGCTGCCGTGCTCTGGCATCAGGTTGGTGGAGGCCGTCTGCAACTCATGTTTTCTCGTAATCGCCTGACGACTCAGGCAAAACAAATTCTTGCTCATTTAACCCCGGAGTTGTGATCTATGGAATTATCCTCACTGACCGCCGTTTCCCCTGTCGATGGACGCTACGGCGATAAAGTCAGCGCGCTGCGCGGGATTTTCAGCGAATACGGTTTGCTGAAATTCCGTGTACAGGTTGAAGTACGCTGGCTGCAAAAACTGGCCGCGCACGCAGCGATCAAGGAAGTTCCTGCTTTTGCTGCCGACGCAATCGGTTTCCTTGATGCGATCGTCGCTAACTTCAATGAAGAAGATGCTGCGCGCATCAAAACCATTGAGCGTACGACCAACCATGATGTGAAGGCAGTTGAGTATTTCCTGAAAGAGAAAGTGGCGGATATCCCGGAACTGCACGCTGTTTCCGAATTTATCCACTTTGCGTGTACCTCAGAAGACATCAACAACCTGTCTCACGCGCTGATGCTGAAAACCGCACGCGACGAAGTGGTTCTGCCGTACTGGCGTAAGCTTATCGACGCGGTGAAAGATCTGTCTGTACAGTATCGCGATATTCCTCTGCTCTCCCGTACCCACGGTCAGCCAGCCACTCCGTCTACGCTGGGCAAAGAAATGGCTAACGTGGCTTACCGTATGGAGCGTCAGTATCGTCAGCTCAACCAGGTTGAAATTCTTGGTAAGATCAATGGTGCAGTCGGTAACTATAACGCCCACATCGCCGCTTATCCGGAAGTTGACTGGCATCAGTTCAGCGAAGAGTTTGTCACCTCGCTGGGCATCCAGTGGAACCCGTACACCACGCAGATTGAGCCGCACGACTACATTGCTGAGCTGTTCGACTGCATCGCCCGTTTCAACACTATCCTGATCGACTTTGACCGCGATGTCTGGGGTTACGTGGCGCTGAACCATTTCAAACAGAAAACCATCGCGGGTGAAATCGGCTCTTCCACCATGCCACACAAAGTTAACCCTATTGATTTCGAAAACTCCGAGGGTAACCTGGGTCTCTCTAACGCGGTTCTGCAGCATCTGGCGAGCAAACTGCCGGTCTCCCGTTGGCAGCGTGACCTGACTGACTCTACCGTTCTGCGTAACCTGGGCGTAGGTATTGGCTATGCGCTGATCGCCTATCAGTCCACGCTGAAGGGCGTGAGCAAACTGGAAGTGAATCGCGATCATCTGCTGGATGAACTGGACCATAACTGGGAAGTTCTGGCAGAGCCGATTCAGACCGTGATGCGTCGCTACGGTATTGAGAAGCCGTACGAGAAGTTGAAAGAACTGACCCGCGGTAAGCGCGTTGACGCCGAAGGTATGAAGCAGTTTATCGATGGTCTGGCGCTGCCGGAAGAAGAGAAAACTCGCCTGAAAGCAATGACGCCTGCCAATTATATTGGTCGCGCCATCACCATGGTTGATGAACTGAAGTAATCTGTTTGGTGCCGGAGCGCGCTTGTGCCTGTTCCGGTCTTCCGTTCATATCGTAGTAAGCCGGATACGTGTAAGCGTTTCCGGCTTTTTTATTACCCGCGAGATTATCCCTCAAGATGGTAGCCCGCTATTATGGGGTTGCGGAGGTTCAAATCATCTCGTATCAGCTGGTATCCTATATTTTCAGTCTGACATATGGCTGGCGTGGTGGGATAAGCCGTTATACCTATGGGCATTTTTCTATTAATGGGCGAAGAAGCTAGATTTTAGCTTTTATTATTTAACTGTCAATCATCATACAAATCAAAAAGCTTGCCTAATTTGGATAATTTCTACTTCTCATGGTACGGACTCGCGTCTTTATAATGTTGACAATGAGTATTGTCAACATTAACGAAAGGCATAAAAGCTCAAAAAATGGACAACCAGAATAGTTTCTATCAGCGACTAATGATAATAAATTATTACCATGATAGAATTACACGCAAATTTTATAATGTCTTTCATTGAGATATTAAGTATGAAAAGCTACAACACTAACAGTACGATTGCTTGCTTATTTTTCATACCACTCATTCCTTTTATCGTGATGTGCGCTTACACATATTTTTATATTGATTTAAGCAGCCGAAATGAATTTAAAAACACAATGTCTCGGTTTACAGTTAACGCATCAAAAGCTAACATTGAAACTCCTTTAAACGAAATAAAATTAGTTTTCAGAAGTCTTTCTGCAAATACAGATGAGGAAGATATTGAAAAATATTTATCTGACCAACCTACTGATTTAAACACAGTCATTCCAGCCATCACAGACTCAACTATTTTTTTTAGCAACGTTATGGTTTCCAATTCAAATGATAAATATAAAACATATCCAACCTCAGAGTTAGTTGATTTTTCTCCACACTCAAGACCATGGTATCCACTAACAGCAACTAAAGACTTTATTAGTTATTCAGAGCCATATAGTTCTATCTTTGATGATATCAATGGAACATCCAAATCAAAGAAAAAAGCAATCACGGTCAGTATGAACTTGTTCAACAAGCAATCTAAACTCATCGGGAATATAGCTTTTGATTTGGATTTAAAGTCTATAAGCTCCACTATCAATAATAAAACACCTCCATATAATGGTAGGTTTTTGATCACTTCCTCTAATGGTGAGATCGTGCTGAGCGCTAATAAAATGGAAATCTTAAGGAAAAATATCCCTCAAAACTGGTTGGAGCTGGCATCTAATATTGAAGGTGATTTTTATGATGACCAGGAAAAGGTATTTGTGTTTTATAAAGCATACAACAACCCCGACTGGCTAGCCCTCACTGTGGTTAGTGAAAATGATTATAACGATATAACTGGAGTTGCAAAGAAAACATTCTGGATTGTTATGCTTTCTTGCATATTGTTTTATATGGTGGTGGTTATCTTAGTTAAATTGTACATGGAAAAAATAATCTCCAGATTATATATGGGGATACATGGAATTAACCCTAAGAAAGATAAGATTACAATTAGCTCTATTTATGAGAATATCAAGGAGAACAAAAAACACCTTGAAAGAGCAATGTATGAGTCAACAACTGATGGTTTAACTAATATTTTCAATCGTAGAAAATTTGATGAGGACACGAGAAGCCTCTTCAACAAAAAACAAACATTTTATTTGGCCATGATTGATATTGACGATTTCAAGAAAATCAATGATATGTACGGACATGATATCGGTGACAGTGTATTGAAAGTAGTCAGTAAAATAGGCATGCAGGTAATCGGCAACGAACACAATATTTACAGGTTTGGCGGTGAAGAACTATGTGTTATCTATGAGGGTGAAGATTATGATTATTTTTATCAACTCATTGACACATGGTTAAAAATGGTTTCAATGCGAAAATGGCGTGAACTCGAATTGAGTGTAACATTCAGTGCAGGAATTTCATCAAGCAAAAACATGGGCTCAGTTGAACAAGTGCTAAAAAATGCAGATGAAAATCTTTATCAGGCAAAAGCAGAAGGTAAAAATAGAATAGTTGGCATGTAAATAATCCTATTAACGTTAATCTTGTCGTTTTCTTGATTTAATGTTGAAGTTACTTTTAACCGTACTATTTAACTCTGGATCACATGCGGAATGTTGGCCATAGCACCCACCGCAATCCCGACGGAAGCACGCTTGCGGTTGCACTTGCACAACATCTGGGAGGCTTTGCCTCCCCCGGAGTCCGGGTGGGCTATCAGTTTCAGGTTGCGAAATGCCAACCCGACAATGCCTAATCCGGCCTGGTAGGGCCGCCCCCTCAACATTCAATAAACAGATGGCGGTTTTATCAGAAATGCTTAAGCTCGCAAACCGAAGCCAGTTTATATTGCATGCTCCTTATGAAGGAGTGTCGCGACTCAAGTTATCTAAAAATGATCCCGACCCACTTTTACTTCATGAGTACCAGGCTCTGATAGCCGCCCTTCCCCGTAGCCAGGCATTAATTATCATTGTTGCCGTTCATACGTGATCTCCTCCCTGAAAACAGTACCAGGCTAAACTGAAGTCTCCGGTCTTTCTTCCTGCTCACAGAGAGGCTTATTGCTATGAAAAAGACCCGTTATACCGAAGAACAGATCGCGTTTGCGCTGAAACAGGCCGAAACCGGCACTCGTGTCGGGGAAGTCTGCAGAAAGATGGGCATTTCTGAGGCCACCTTTTACAACTGGAAGAAGAAATTCGCCGGTCTGGGCGTGACGGAACTGCGACGTTTGCGGCAGCTGGAAGATGAAAACCAGCGGCTGAAGAAGCTGGTAGCTGACCTGAGTCTGGATAAAGAGATGCTGCAGGAGGTACTGAAGCAAAAGTTCTGAGGCCGGCTCAGAAGCGCCAGGCAGTGCATTTTCTGCAGGAAGCATATCGTATCAGTGTCCGCCGGGGATGCGGGTTGCTGACGCAGAGCAGAACGGTCTACCACTGGCAGAGTCGGCGTGACGATCGGGCGATAGCCCTGCGTATCCGGGAAATAGCGGAAACCCAGATACGGTATGGGTGTCCACTTATTCATATCCAGCTGCGACGGGAAGGCTGGCTTGTTAACCATAAGAAAACACACCGGATTTACTGTCTGGAAGGCCTCAAACTGCGCAGAAAGCGCCCCCGCAGACATGTCAGTGCAGCACATCGCCAGCAACGTCCGGCCCTGACCCATATTGATCAGTGCTGGAGTATGGATTTCGTGTCGGATAATCTGTTTAACGGACGGAGTTTCCGGGCGCTGACTGTAGTCGATAATTTTAGTCGGGAGTGTCTGGCGATCCATGCCGGAAAATCGCTGAAAGGTGAGGACGTGGTCGGTGTGATGGAAGGGTTACGGGTGCTGGGTAAGCGCCTGCCGGTACGTATTCAGACAGATAACGGCAGCGAGTTTATCTCGAAAAGTCTGGATAAATGGGCGTATGAACACGGAGTGACCATGGACTTCTCGCGCCCCGGAAAGCCGACAGATAACCCGTTTATTGAATCATTTAACGGAAGTCTGCGGGATGAGTGTCTGAACATTCACTGGTTCCTGTCACTGGAAGATGCGCAGGACAAACTCGACAACTGGCGCAGGGAATACAATCATGAGAGAACGCATTCATCATTAAATGACATGACTCCGGCTGAATTTATCCGAAGTCTCCGGAAAGACGAAGATCTCTGATTTACCACTGTACTGATTTTGGGCCAGGGTCAGAACCAGCCTGTTACGGCTGGTTTTTTATGTCTGTTTTCTGAACGGGGAAGCAACGGGAATAATCGGGGAAAACCTCGACACAAAACATCGAGTTTATCGTAAAGTTTCAACTATTCACATCACCGGGCAGTCATCAAATTCCACGTTCCTGGCATCATTAATGATGTACGTGATAACTCCAAATATTGCGTGTGAGGAATTGTAGCCATCACCATCTTCTGGCAGCGCTCCCGTTCTCCAGATTTATCAGGTGGGGCTGAGGGTGAGTTCGATATCGCTTGATCCTGAATTCCTCGTCTATTGCACATATCAGCAGCGAGCCATCACAGTCTGAAAGCGACACATCCACAACAAGCAGCGCCTCCTGGAGTATCCCTTCTCTAAAATGTGAACGCGATGCCCGCATGAAATAAGTCGCTGCAGGCTGGCTGATTAGCTGCTAATCGAGGGAGATCCTTGTTTCAACATAATCACTGGCAGGTAAAGGGAAGCCCATAGCTAAAGCCCTCCGTTTGGATTAAACAACTAAAAGGTACGGTTCTCGCCTTCCTGCGTTGATAAATCGCGAAAGGTTGTCACATACCACTCATTCCATTCGTTGGCCTGCTTCATCGTCCAGTTCCAGTTAACCTTGCTCAGTTCCTGGACAAACCGTTGCGTGGTGACGATCTTCCAACCATTCGGCTCTTGCTGTATCGAAGCATACCAGACTATTTCAATATCGCTGCGTCGTGGCATCATTACGCCCTCTCTTGAATACCAGATAAAAACACAGCACAAATACTGTATATCCATCCAGAAAAGAGGCAATAAGCAATGTTCGTGGAACTCGGTTATGACACAAGGAATTTTGATGGTTTGCCCGGTGCAAAAGATATCATTCTAGGTGAGTTAACCAGGAGGGTTCACCGGACCTTCCCCGATGCTGATGTTCGGGTAAAACCATCTTTTGACATTATCTGAAAACGCTGTCAGTTCTGCCATACATGGCTGCATTATTGATATTTATCAAATATGCTCCCTCCTGCTCATGACATAAAGAGCAGGCATCAGGATCAGTGGTGGTACGAACCTTGGTGAAACACGCCTTTCTTGATTGGATGAAATTGCTTTGACTCGTATTCGGGCTGTGTGCGGCCCATTTTTTTAGTGTTATTTGCGGAAAATACGGCCCGTATGTTCCTTAAATAACGATAAAGAAGTTGAGTATCATGCAAGCATTGGGGCGACTTATCGCGCCCCACTTTTTTCAATAGTGATTTGCGGAAGCTACATGGAGTATCTTCCTTAAATTATTATAAAGGTTACTCCTGTCATACCCCTTACAGGCGTACCCTGAATAGGATATGCCTCATAAAGTCGTCCCTGCCAGGTGACCGGTTCGCCCTTCTCGTTCGGTTCGTTACAGAAAAATAGCGCTGACCACCAAACATCGTCAGGTCGATTTCCCATAAATCAATACGGGCGGACTGTTCGGTTCTGGTAGTTTCATTCAGTGTGTCAACAGGAATGGCATTCATTAAATCTCCAACATAAAAAAAGGACGCTTACGCGTCCCAATTGAAATTAGAAATATAAAAATCAAGGCATAAAATGAGGATAAATTAGTTACAGCAACTTGCTATACAGAACTGGCGGGTTCTGCAAAACAGACGGGACAATTTGCCCCGTCTGAATTCATCAAAATTAGAACTGATAAACCATACCTACACCAACAACATCATCGGTGTTAATGCCATTATTTGTGTAAAACGCATCTTTATCGTCAAGCAGATTGATTTTGTAGTCTACATAAGTAGACATGTTTTTATTAAAGTAATATTTCGCACCAACAGAAATATATTCTACAAGATCTTTGTCATTAGCTGGTTTACCGTTAACAACCTGACCTAAATCTTTACCCTTTGACAGCAGGTATGAAATTTCAGGGCGTAAACCAAAATCGAACTGATACTGTGCGGTAACTTCAAAGTTGTCAGTTTTGTTAGCAATATTTAGTCTTGAATCACCATAAGGTGTCATATTGTAAGTCTGTGCATAAGTTGTCGCTAAATAAATGTTATTAGCATCATATTTTGCACCAATGGTCCAGGCTTCTGCTTTTTCACCCTGAGCAGTAGATTTTTGAGTCTGATCGTTTGTACGATCTGAAGAAGCAAACGCACCTACGATACTGACGCCCATGCCAAAATCGTAAGATGATGAAATACCCCAGCCATCACCATTCTGTTCTTTAAGATTTTCACGACCGTTGTTTGATTCTGAACCATTACCATTTTGCCCCTGATACTGCAGAGCAAAATTCCAACCTTCAACCAGACCGAAGAAATCAGTGTTACGATAAGTAGCAACACCCGATGTACGACCTGTCATGAAGTTATCCGTATTGGTGTAAGTATCACCACCAAACTCTGGCAAAACGTCGGTATAAGAACCTACATCATATAAAATGCCATAGTTACGGCCATAATCAATTGAACCATACTCGCCGAATTTCAAACCAGCAAAAGCCAGACGGGTTTTGTCAGAATTAGAACTATTTCCTGATTCAGCACGGTTACCTTTAAACTCATATTCCCACTGACCAAATCCGGTCAGCATATCATTAATTTGAGTTTCACCTTTAACGCCTAAACGAACATAGGTTTTATCCCCATCCTGTTTACCGTTATCAGAAAAATAATGTAAGCCTACAACTTTACCGTAAAGATCAAGTTTATTACTATTTTTATTATAAACTTCAGCTGCCTGAACTGAACCAGCCATAATCATAGCTGTTGTGATAGCTGAAAGTGCCACTGTAATTTTTTTCATTTTATTTCCTCTATTGTATGAACTTTCCATAAACACAGATGTCGAAAATCTGTGCTCCCTCTTATCATCACAAAATAAAAGGATATTAATGAACACTGAGAATGTAACAAAATGTAACAAAATGTAACCAAAATAATAATCATAAGACTTTATTTACTAAAATATATTGCAAATTGAATTATTTCATAAAATAAATAACATAAAAAACAATAAGCTACAATACTTAGCGATTGGATTGAAATAATAAACAAAAACCACAGTCAAGATTAATTCATCTAACACACCCTGAAGATTTAACAATAAAGAAACCAATATTAAATATTATATTCACCATTGGTATAGAATCATCTTTTAATAAGTGATTTTCAATT